>NZ_JBHYVE010000022.1:0-151844 GCF_042750035.1 Streptomyces sp. NPDC059452 | reverse complement strand
TCTCGTAGCGGAGCTACTTGGCCATTTCGGCAACGCTGCGAGCGTGCGTGCCAGGCGTCGCGCGGCAGGCGGCAGTTTGACGACAGGCCCTAGGGATCGACCTCACCCCCGCCATGCTGGAGGCGGCGGCTCGGGCAGGACGCGGGGACAGCGGCACGCTGCTCCGCGCCGACGTGGCACGGCTGCCGTTGCGCGACGGGATCCTGGACGCGGTCTTCGGGGCCGGGCTGATCTCGCATCTGGCCCGCCCCGAGGCCGATCTGGCGGAGCTCGCCCGGGTGGTGCGGCCGGGTGGGGTCCTGGCCCTCTTCCACCCGATCGGCCGGGCCGCCCTGGCCGCGCGGCACGGGCGCACCATCACCGATGACGACCTGCGGGCCGAGCCCCGGCTACGGGTTCTGCTGGCCGGTTCCGGCTGGCGGCTGGACTCCTACACCGACGAGGACGACCGCTTCCTCGCCCTCGCCGTACGCCAACCCTGACGGTCGGCTCCGTCCCGTACACAATGCCTCGCGACGCTCGTACACAGGGTCCGGCGGCGGTACGGGAACGGGGGCGACCCGCCCGGAATCACTCGACGGGCGCCTCCGACGGCCGCCGGTGGCCGGGGATCGGGCAGCCCCGGACGCCCGGGGTGGGGAACGTACCGAGAGCGGCGATCTCGTATCCGTCCGGATAGCCCTTGATCTCGGGGTTCTGACGCGCGTAGTGCGGCTTCCGCCGGGGCGGCAGGAGCCGGACTGCGCGGGCCCTCAGGCGCAGCGCTCCCCGGGTCAGCCCTCGGGCCATGGGCCCCGGGCGCTCGTAGCGGAACGCCCTCAGCAGCGAGTCGTCCAGGAGCGCGAGGCTCGCCCCGCGCACCATGGGGGCCAGCGGCGCCGGGTACCAGGAGGCCATGAGCGCCAGGGTGGCGTCGGAGACGCGGCGGGCTCCTTCGTCCCAGCCGAAGTGTTCGTGCTCGTAGGTGTCGAGGGTGCGCTCGAACTCCTCGTAGCTCTGCGGGACGTCCTTGATGCCCATCCGGGCGCCCAGCGTGCGGTAGTAGGCGGCGAAGGCCCGGAGCTCGTGGTCGGAGAGCCGGCGCCAGCCGAACTCGTCCAGCCAGCGTTTGGGGGTGACGACGAAGGTGCACAGGACGTAGCGCATGTCGTCGTTGCTGATGGCGTAGCTGCGGTGCATCTGGTTGATCCGGCGGACGGCCGTACGGCCCTCCTCGGTGTCGAATCCGTGCTCCACCACGGTGTCGAGGAGCAGGGCGGTGTCGTCGTACCGCTTCTGCGAACGCTGCGTCAGCTCCGCCGTCTCGTCGAGGAGTCGGCCGATGCTGGGCACGGCGTAGGTGCGGTAGAGGGCGAGTTCGAGGGCGCGGGTGATGTCCCAGGGGAACTCGTAGGTGACGGTGAGGCGGTAGATCTCCAGGAAGTCCCGCTCCGGGTCCAGTCGCTGAATCTCCTTCAGCCGGTCGTACCGCTGCACCATGCTCTTCCCCTCGTTCGTCCGGACCTCCAACTTTACGCGGGCCGCCCCGCCCGCCCGGGTCCTTCCCAAGCCCTTCACAGGTCACCGTGACCCGGCGGGGAGGCGGTGGCAGATCAGGCTTGTCGTCGTGTGTCCGGGGCCTCGACGGCGGGGTTACCGAGTAGTTAAGGTGCGCCGACGGACGGAACGGGGCAGGGCGGGGCCCGGGCGACGGGTGGCCCAGTGGTGAGGGATCACGGAATGGGGAGGACGCTGTGGCCGGTACGGACGCTGACGACGACGCGCTGCTGGTGCTGACCGCGGTGCTGCTGACCCCCGCGCGGTTCCCGAGCGTGCTGGGGGACGACTATGTGGCCGCGTGCGGTGCGCTCGCCCTCGAACCGTACGAGGAGGGGTACGGCCTCGTCCTCGGGCAGGACGGTGACGGGGCGCGCTGGACCGTGGTCGTGGAGGACGTCTCCCTGGTGGCGGTGGCCATCGCCGCGTGGGACTGCGGAATGGAGTACGACCTCTCCCCCGACGACCGCTCCGTGGTGTGCGCGCTGCCCGGCTGGCCGCTGGCCTTGGCGGTCGCCGCGCCCGGTCTGCCCGCCCCGCACGATCCGGAGACGGACGGCGTGGGCCCCGCGCCGCTGTCTCCTCCGGACACGGGCGCCTGGGGCCCGGCGCAACGACGGCTCGGAGCCGACGAGATCGCGGAGCGGTGGGCGCTGTGGCGTGAGCAGATCGACGATGCGGAGTTCCTCAGGCCGGGCAAGGAGCCGACCGGAGGGGCCGGGGGTGAGAAACCGGCCGGAGGCGCCAGGAACGAGGAGCCGGCCGAAGGGGCCGGGGGCGATGCCGATGCGCCGGAACGCGGAGAACCGGGCGGTGGCGGGGGCGCCGGGCCCGGCGTCGCTGTGAGCGGTCAGCACCCCGGCGTACGGCGGGCTCTGTCCGAAGCCCTCGCCTATACGGAGAACCCTCCGCCGCCCGGCCGGATCCGCTCCGTCTTCGCCTCCGCCGACGCGCGCATCCTCCGCGTCGACGGCCCCGGGTGGTCGATGGTCGCCAGGACCGACGACATCGCGCTGATCCTGCTGGACGAGGAGCCGGGCGAGGTCATGCCCGTCGGCCGCGGGCCGGCGCTTCCCGGCCTGCTGGAGGCCCTGGAAGTGCTGGCCGCACATCCGGCCTGAGCGCCGGGCGTCAGGCCCTGCTGGGGGCCTGTCTGCCCTGTCTGCCCTGCTTCAGCGGCCGATCTCCTTGCGGTTGAGCCTGCGGAGCCTGCGCCGCTGGGACGGGTCCAGCATCAGATAGCCCGCCACGGGGACACCGATCACCACCAGCAGCGCCCACCAGAATCCGATCAGGGGCCACAGGATGGCCGCAGCCACCACCCCCGCGACAGCGACCTTCGCACCGTTCGACATGGTCCACGCCTCCTTCGCGGCCGGCGCCGCTCCTGTCCTGTCAACGCGTCCGTGCGTCTTTACGTTCCCCGCGCCGCCCTCCGTGACGCCGGTCTTCCTGTCTCCCGTGACGGTTGTCATCGCAGTGGCTCGCCTACCTCGTGCATATGGGCCAGGGCCTGCCGGTAGGACTCCACGAGTCCGGTCTCCGCGTACGGCATGCCGATGCTCCCGCAGTACTTCTTGACCAGGGGCTGTGCCAGCCGCAGGTGGGGCCGGGGCATGCTCGGGAACAAGTGGTGCTCGATCTGGTAGTTGAGGCCGCCGAGGAACCAGTCGGTGAGGATGGTGCCGCGCACATTGCGCGAGGTCAGGACCTGGCGCTGGAGGTGGCTCCAGCGGTCCCCGTCCGGGTCGGGCATCTCCATGCCCTTGTGGTTCGGAGCGAAGGCCATCCCCAGGTGGAGGCCGAACAGCGCGTGCAGCAGCAGGGCGAAGACGACGGCCTTGCCCGGGGAGAGCGTGGTCAGCAGCAGGGTCGCGTACAGCGCGAGGTGGGCACTCATGAGCAGGGCGGACACGACCCGCTCCCGGGCCGGCTGGTGGCGCAGGAACTGGAACCCGTAGATCTTCAGCGCGATGCCTTCGAGCAACAGCATCGGGAAGAACAGCCGGGCCTGGTTGCGGGTGAGCCAGCGGGCGAATCCCTCGCGCTGCGCCGCCTGCTTCTGGGTCCAGACCAGGGCGCCGACGCCGACATCGGGGTCCTTGTCGACGTGGTTGGGGTTGGCGTGGTGCCGTACGTGCTTGTCGTTCCACCACGCCTCGTTCATACCGAGGAGCAGATTGGCGTGCACCAGGCCGATCAGCCTGCTCGTCCTGCGGTCGCCGGATATCTGCGCGTGGCCCGCGTCATGGGCGACAAAGGCGGTCCGGGTCCACAGGACCGCCAGCGGGAGGGCCAGGAACAGGCTCCACCAGACATCGCCCAGCAGGACGAACGCGGTGATCACCCCGCCCAGGGACACCAGGTTGACCGCGATGCCGACGGCGTACCTGCCGGTTCGCCGTTCGAGGAGGCCCTGTCCCTTGACGGCACGCAGCAGCGGGGCGAAATCGCTGCCGGTGCCCGGGAGACCGGCCCGTTCCGCGCGTCTGTCGCCTGCGGGATCCGCAACGGTGGCTGTCGCCTGGGGCATGAGGTCTCCGGTCTCTGGAACATATGCGCTGACCTCATAGAACGTACGGATCGGAGCCGTACGGCAGCCATGGCGTCACCACCCCGTTTCTGCTGGGGCAGGCCCCCGTACCCCAGGGTGGTGCTGGCTGCACCATCGGAACTGGAGACACCATCAGGTGAGGCAGGTCACACCAGAGAACCGTGCATTGCAGTCAGGGGTGGAGTACCCTCGGCGACCCCGACCACTAGTCAAATTTGAGGAATCTGACATCGCTGTGCACCGGCACCCCGCGGCAACGCCTTCCGAGATCTCCGAACTGTCCCGCTGCTCCGCTGTCTTTGTCCCTGCGGATCCGGCCCGTACCGGTCTGATCGCCTTCTGGAACCCGGACGGCAGCACCCCTCCCGGCGCTCCCGGGGTCCCGTCGGAGCTGACGGTGGTCGGGGCCGACCTCCGCCGCACCGCCGTGCCCACGCTCCAGCTCCCCGTACGGGACGCCCTGCCGGTGCTGACACGGGCACGGGCCGACCGGCAGGCCTCCCCCGCCACCGCCTTCTGGGGCGGGGCCGCGCTGCTGGCGCTCCAGTTCGTCGCCCGGGGACTTCTGCTGCCAGGGCTGAGCCCCACCGACCAGGACGCCTGGCGGGTCGGGCCGCTCGGCGCCGAGGACCTGGAACGGATCCGGGTGCTCGCTGCGTCGATGCCGCCCACCGCGCACGCCACCCCGCTGGAGACCGGCGCGGCGGCGGACGGACCGCTGCTGCTGCCCGATCCAGAGCGGCTGCTGCGGGCGTTCCTGGACGCGGTGGCGGACGGGCTGCCCCGGACGGCCGCCGCCGGATTCGTCACAGCGGGCCCGGCGTTCGCCGTCCCGGAGCCGCAGCATCTGCCCGAGGGGCGGGCCTGGGCGGCCGATGTGGCGGCCGGTCACGACGCGGGCGTACGGCTCTCGTTGCGTATCGAGGTCACAGGAGCCACAACGGCCTCCGTCGACGCCGAGAACCCTTCCGACGAGGCTCCTTCTTATGACGACGCGGGGCCTTATGGCGACGCAGGGCGTTATAACGACGCGGGGCCTTCGTTCCGTGCCGTGCTGCAGATCCACAGCGTCAGTGACCCCTCCCTGGTCGCCGATGCCGCCGAGGTCTGGGCGGGCGGCACGCGGAGCGCCGCGGCGTTCGGGCCGCGGGCCCGGATGGACGCCCTCCTCGCCCTGCGCCGGGCCGCCCGCGCCTGGCCGCCGCTGGCTCCCCTGCTCTCCGCCGCCCTGCCGGACGCGGTGGAGCCGGCCGACGAGGAGATCGCCGAGCTGCTGGGGCCCGCGTCGCGCGCACTGGCCGCCACGGGTGTGCAGGTGCACTGGCCGAAGGAGCTTGCGAGGAAGCTGACGGCACGGGCGGTGATCGGCCCGGACAGCCCGGACGGCCCGGACGGTGACACCGCCGAGGGGGGCGGGCGGCGTGGCCGGACCGTCGCGGACACGCCCTCGTTCCTCTCCGCCGACGCCCTGCTCTCGTTCGACTGGCGGTTCGCGCTGGGCGGCCGGCAGCTCAGCCGCGAGGAGCTGGACCGGCTCGCGGAGTCCAGTCGGCCCATCGTGCGGCTGCGCGGCCAGTGGGTCCTCATCGACCCGGAGGAGGCCCGCCGAGCCCGGGAGACCCAGGACCGCAAGGTCACGCCCATCGACGCCCTGGGCGCGGCGCTGACCGGCTCCACCGAGGTGGACGGGCGCCGCGTGGAAGTGGCGGCCACCGGGTGGCTGGAGCGGCTGCGGGAGCGGCTGGCCGATCCGGAGTCCGCCGCACAGCAGTCGATCGGGCAGCCCGAGGCGCTGACCGCGACGCTGCGCGACTATCAGCTGCGTGGTCTGAACTGGCTGAACACCATGACCTCGCTCGGCCTCGGTGCCTGCCTCGCCGACGACATGGGCCTGGGCAAGACGATCACGCTCATCGCGCTGCATCTGCACCGGCAGAGCGACCGTGACGCGGCCGGTCCGACGCTGGTGGTGTGCCCGACGTCGCTGATGGGCAACTGGCAGCGGGAGATCGAGAAGTTCGCCCCGGGCACCCCCGTACGCCGCTTCCACGGCGCGTCGCGCTCGCTGGAGGGTCTGGCGGACGGGGAGTTCGTCCTGACGACGTACGGGACGATGCGTCTGGACGCGCCCCGGCTGGCCGCCGCTTCCTGGGGCATGGTCGTCACCGACGAGGCGCAGCACGTCAAGAACCCGCACTCGGCGACGGCCAGGCAGCTGCGCACCATCGGCGCCCGGGCCCGTGTCGCCCTCACCGGCACCCCGGTGGAGAACAACCTCTCCGAGCTGTGGGCGATCCTGGACTGGACGACGCCCGGGCTGCTGGGCCGGCTCCCCGCCTTCCGTACCCGGTACGCCGCCGCCGTCGAGGGCGGCAGCGACCCGGGGGCCGCCGAGCGGCTCGCGGCCCTGGTGCGACCGTTCCTGCTGCGCCGCCGCAAGTCCGATCCGGGGATCGCCCCGGAGCTGCCGCCGAAGACGGAGACCGACCGGGCGGTGTCGCTGACGGCCGAACAGACCGGGCTCTACGAGGCGGTGGTCCGCGAGACCCTGGCCGAGATCTCCGCGGCCGATGGCTTCGAGCGCCGTGGGCTCGTGATGAAGCTGCTGACGGCGCTGAAGCAGATCTGCAACCACCCCGCGCAGTACCTGAAAGAAGAGCGGCCCCGGATCGCCGACCGCTCGGGGAAGGTCGAGCTGCTGGACGAGCTCCTGGACACGATCCTCGCCGAGCAGGGCTCCGTACTGGTGTTCACGCAGTACGTACAGATGGCGCGGCTGCTGGAGGAGCACCTGGCCGAGCGGGGGGTGCCCACGCAGTTCCTGCACGGGGGTACGCCGGTGGCGCGGCGTGAGGAGATGGTGAGCCGCTTCCAGGCGGGCGAGGCCCCGGTGTTCCTGCTCTCCCTGAAGGCGGCGGGGACCGGGCTCAACCTCACCCGGGCCGGTCATGTCGTGCACTTCGACCGGTGGTGGAACCCCGCGGTGGAGGCGCAGGCGACGGACCGGGCATACCGGATCGGGCAGACCCAGCCCGTGCAGGTGCACCGGCTGATCGCCGAGGGCACCATCGAGGACCGGATCGCGGAGATGCTCGCCCGCAAGCAGGGGCTCGCGGACGCGGTGCTCGGCTCCGGGGAGGCGGCACTCACCGAACTGACCGATGCGGAACTGGCCGATCTGGTCGAGCTGCGAGGGGGCGCACGATGAGCGAGGACGACGAGTACGGGACGGACGCGGTGGATTCCGGCGGTGGAGCGGAGCGTACGTTCGCGCCGCTGCCTCCCCCGCCGGGCCGGGGCTTCGCCACGTCGTGGTGGGGCCGGGCGTGGCTGAAGGCGCTGGAGGACACGGCCCTGGACGGTCAGCAGCTCAAGAAGGGGCGGCGGCTGGCCAGGGAGGGCGGTGTCGGGGCGGTCGCCGTGCGCCCCGGCCGGATCACGGCTGTCGTACGGGACCGGGACGGCACGGGCCACCGGAGCGATGTGCTGCTCCAGGAGCTGAGCGACGAGGCGTGGGACCGCTTCCTGGACATGGCGGTGGACCGGGCCGGGCACATCGCGGCGCTGCTGGACCGGGAGATGCCGCCGCATCTGGTGGAGGACGCGGCGGGCGCCGGGGTGGACCTGCTGCCCGGCATCGGTGACCTGGAGCCGGAGTGCACCTGCGGCACCTGGGACCACTGCCCGCACTCGGGCGCCCTGTGCTACCAGGTGGCGCGGCTGCTGGACGAGGACCCGTTCGTGCTGCTGCTGATGCGGGGGCGCGACGAGCGGCGGCTGCTGGACGAGCTCCAGGTCCGCAGTACGGCCCGCGCGGTGCGGGCCGGGGACGGCGGCGGTGCGCCGGAGGACGTGGGCCGGGACGCGCAGGGGGTCCCGGCCGGTGAGGCGTTCGCCGCGGGTGCCATCCGCCCGGCGCTCCCGGGCCCGCCGCCGCTGCCCGCCGAACCGGGGCTGCCGCCGTCACTGGACACGGAGGCGGCCCCGCCGCCCGGTCTCGACCCGGCGGCGCTGGAGGTCCTGGCCGCCGACAGCGCCGTACGGGCCCATCGGATGCTGTCGGAGGCGCTGGCCCCGGGGCACGGGCACCAGCCGGTTCCGGCGGAGCTGACGCCGGAGCAGGACGCGGTACGGCTGGCCGCCGATGCCCGCCCGGGGCTGGGGATCGCGACACGCCTGGCCAAGGGGGCGGGCCGGACGCGCGCCGAACTGGAGGCGGCGGTGCGCGCCTGGCAGTTCGGAGGGGTGGCCGCGCTGGCGGTGCTGGACGAGGAGTGGGCCCCGGACCCGGACTCGCTCGCGCGGGCGCGTGCCCGGCTCGCGGAGGCCTGGGAGGAGGGCGAGCGGCCACGGTTCCGGGCGGCCGGGGCCCGGTGGACGGTGGCGGACTCCGATGTCCAGCTCCGGTACGACCGCGACGGCCGCTGGTGGCCGTACCGCAAGGAACGCGGCCGCTGGGTGCCCGCAGGCCCGGCGGATGAGGATCCGGCGGGGGCGATGGCGGGAGCGGTCGCGGGGGCTTCGGCCGGGGACTGAGGTGCGGTGACGGGTGCGGGAACCGGTGCCTTCTTCCGTACGTCATCAGCGGGAGGCTGTTTCGGCCTCTTCTTTCGCTCACGCGTCCGCCGTACGGCGACCCCGGCCCCCGCAGGAGTGCGATGCACCGCCGAAGACTCCTTCAGGGGGCCGCCCTCACCGCGACGGCGGCTCTGGTTCCCGCCTCGGTCCGGTCCGTGGCCGGAACCAGAGCCGCCGTGGCGGACCACCCCATGGCCCTGTGGGCACCGGCCCACGCGGCGAACTACACCGTCCCCGCGCACCCGTCCGAACGCCGGGTCGATCGCATCGTCATCCATGTCGCCCAGCAGATGTTCACCCCCACCATCGGCATCTTCCGCAACCCGGCCAAGCGGGTCTCCGCCCACTACGTGGTGCGGTCCGGTGACGGCCATGTCGCCCAGTGCGTACGGGAGCGGGATGTTGCCTGGCACGCGGGCAACTGGGACGTCAACACGCGCAGCATCGGCATCGAGCACGAGGGGTGGGTGGACCGGCCCGAGTACTTCACCGACGTGATGTACCGGCGCTCGGCCCTCCTCACCGCGGACATCTGCGCACGGCACGGCATCCCCAGGGACCGGGCGCACATCATCGGCCACCACGAGGTGCCGGGCAGCGACCACACCGACCCCGGCGTCCTCTGGGACTGGGAGCGCTACCTCCGTCTCGTGAACCTCTCCTGAGAACGGCCCTGTTGCCCACCGCAGCCAGGTTGCCGCGGCGAGCGGTAGCGGTCCGGGCCGGGTCAGGGGTGGGTGTCGGCAGACGGATGCGGGCCTGCTTCGGGCCCGTCCGGCCCGGCGGCCGACTCTGTTCGGGTTTCGTCCCTCCCGGCGTCCGGTTCCCGGGGCGGGGAGGCGGCCGCGACGGCCTCCTCGATGTCCCGGCGCCGGTGGATCAGGGACTCGACGGCCAGCGCCGTGGCGGCACCGCCCGTGGCCGCGACCACTGTACGGCCGTCGGCCCACCCCTTCCCGGAGCGGTCGCCGGAACTCCTCCCGGCCACGGCGGGCCCCTGTTCCGCCCCGTCGCCCCGGGAAGGGCCCGGCCCGGGGTGACAGGGCGGAGCCGGGGCTACGGGAACGCCGGCCGGGACCGTCGCGCGCCACGGGAAGTCGGGGGCGGCGAGCAGCTCCAGCAGGAGCCGGGTGGCGTTGGTGACGGCGTAGCGGCGCCAGGCGTTGGGCCTGCCGTGGATGTCGCGGGTCCGGTCCGTCGCCGTCTTGTCCTTCGCCGCATGGTCGGAGATGCCGCGGACGACCAGAACGTCGGCGGTGTCGGAGTGGTACGCGGAGAGCGCGGCACCGCCCGCTTCCATCTCCACGGCGGCGAGTGTGCGGTTCTTGTTCCGGATCACCGCCTTGAACGCGTCCGAACCGACCACCACGTCCCCCGTGGCGACCGGGGCGACGCGGAGTTCGGGGCCCGCGGCCGGACGGAGGCCGGCGGGCAGCGGGCAGCCCGCCAGCGCGTCCCGCGACCAGGCGGTGACGAGGTCCCGGCTGGCTCTGCGCAGCGGGAAGTTCCGGACGTGGTCGAGCAGGGGGGCGGACGGCTTCCAGCTCGTCCCGGCCAGTGCCAGGCCCGTCCCTCCCGGATGTCCGGCGTCCCCGACCGCTTTCGCCCGGTGCAGGTAGGCATCGATCTCCGAGGCCACGACGACGTCCCCCAGCGCGACCTCCGACGAGAGTGCCGCACCCGTTCCGATCAGGGTCACCAGCGGGACGCCGAAGATCCGGATGAGGTCCTGGGCGGCGATGGCGGCATTCGACTGCCCCATCTCGTGCAGGACGGTCAGCAACCCCGTGATCTCCGTCCCCGGCACGAGGAAGGAGTGGTAGACCCGGCCCTGCTCCCGGAAGTCACCGAGGAGATCGACGACGGAGCTGACGTAGTCGAACTCCTCGGACAGAGGCACGATGAGGCCGACGCGGAGTTCTGTCACGGCGTTCTCCCTTCGGAGGTGAAGTCGGCCGCCAGCACGACGCGGACGGCCAGGACGGCAGCCGCGGCGAGTTCGGCCACGGCGACGAGGAACAGTCCGCGCCCAGGGGTGGCCGCCGTCCAGTGCAGCACCACCGCCGCCACGGTGGGGACGACGAACATGATCAGGTCGACGGCGAGTTGCAGGAGCTTCGCCGCGCCCCGGCCCGGCTCGCTGCGGTGGGCCCACTCCCAGCCCAGGACCTCGTTGGGCCGGGTGCCGGTGAGGTCGGCGAGCCGGGGCGCGAGTTCGTCGCGCAGGTAGCGCCCGGCGGCGGAGATCTTCTGGTCGTTGGCGAGGTACGTCCAGCCCAGCACCAGACAGACGGGCGGCAGCAGGAGCACCGCCCCCGCCGGCGCGTCCGCCGTGAGGACGACGACCAGGACCGACACCAGACCGGCTAGCGTGGCGTACATGAGGTGGTCACGGGCGATGATCCGGGCCTTCTGTTCGGCCTTGAGCACCTCGTACTCCAGGAGCAGCACGTCCCGCCGCGCCGCCCTGCGCTCCCGGTCGTCCACGGTGTCCGGGACCCCGCTCACAAGGCCCACCGTTCCCGTACCACGGCGAGCCGGTCCGTCAGTTCGTCCAGCTCCCGCAGGGACAGCGCCGTGGCCGCCAGCCGTTCGGCGCGCTCGGCGGGGCTCAGCTCCAGCGCCAGCCGGAGGTCGTTCCGGTCCCGCTCGACCTCTTCCCGCTGCTCCGCGAGGAGGTCGTCGATCACCGTCGTGACGGACTCGCAGCCCTGCCGGGCCTCCTTCAGGGCGACGGTCACGACCTCCCCGGTGACGGTCTTGGCCACCTGGTCGAAGAGGGTCGCCAGATGCTCACGCCCGGCCGCCCGGCGCGCGAAGAGTTCCTTGACCGTCCCCACGGTCAGCGAGGTGAACACGGCCAGCCTCGTCGACCCGTCATCGGGCCCGGTGGCCCCGGTGGACTCCTGCGGCCCGGCGGCGTCCGCCCCGTCCCGCCGCTGGAGGCGGGACCGGAAGAAGGCCGCCTTGGCCATGACGAAGGCGTTCGCCATCTGCTCCATCGTGGCGTCGCTCAGCTTCTTCCGCTTCGGGATCCGCACGGAGACCGTCGCCGAATCACCGAGCCGCAGCAGGTGTTCGGCGATCACTCCCTTGCCGTCCCGCTCGGCGATGCGGCGCACCGCTTCCCTCAGGCGTTCCTGAACCGTCGTGACCATGTCGTCCAGCGCTGCCTGGGGTTGCCGGGGCAGTGTCTTCAACGCGTCCTTGCGCTCTGCCCTGCTCATGTCGTCGAACCGGTCCTGGTACTCGGTGCGCAGGGTCTCCACGCGGGCCGCCGCCTGTGCGGGAAGGTCCTCGGCGAGGGACGTGAGGGCGCCGTTGATGTGCTTGCGCCAGGAATCCCCGTCGGTCCGTTCCCACCCGGCGATGCGCTCCTCCCGCTCGTCGATGGCGCGCTGGGCCCGCTCGTCGCCTCGCAGGACCTCGCGGGACTCCTCAAGCCGACGCCGTACGGCACGGGCCGTCGACTCCGTCAGCCGCACCATGTCCCGGCGGTGGATCTCCTCCACTCGCTGGACGACACGGGTCCGCAACCACTCCTCCAGCTCCGGGAGCCCGCTCAGCTCACGGTCTTCCTCACGCTGCGGGCCAGGCACGGCGGCCTGGGCGTCGAGCGCGAGCCGCGCGGAGACGGACAGCCCGTCGACGCCGCTCATCAGCCGGGCGATCCGGTCCGCGTCCTCCTTGTCGTCGGTCACCCCGGCCCAGGTGCCCGGGGTGCGCAGGCGTGCCAGGTCGTCGGCCAGTGCGCCTCCGGCTTCCCAGACGAGGTCGCTCTGCGTCCGGGCGAGGACGACGGAGCCCACGCGCCGCGCCGCCTGGGCGAGGAAGTCCTGCTCGGAGGAGCTGAGCGGTTCACCGGACCGCGCCACGAACAGCACCGCGTCGGCGTCGGACAACGCTGCCAGGGTCAGTCTGCGGTGGGCCGGGTTCGCGCCGCCCACGCCGGGGGTGTCCACCAGGCGCAGCCCTCCGGCCAGCACCTCGGCCGGAACCTGGATCATGGCGCTCAGCACCTGGGCGCCCCGGCCGTGCCGGTTGGTGATGGTGCGTCCCCCCGCCTCTGTCAGATAGTCCTTGATCTCCTGCTCCCCGACGAGGTCGCGCTCGACGATCCCGCCACGGCCGGCGTCGTACAGCGTCACCGTGCCCTGGATCCTGGGGCCGTGGCACAGCTCCACGGGGACGGAGGACAGGGCCGGCACGGCCGAGGGCAGCAGCAGCTCCTTCAGCAGGGCGTTGATCAACGTGGACTTCCCGACGGACACCTCGCCCAGTACGGCCACCCGGGCGAAGGGTTCGCGCCAGCGGCCGGCCAAGGACCGCAGGGGCACGGACACGCTGCTCGCTATGGACTGTTCGTCCACGAGGGCGAGCAACCCGGCGACGATGTCGTCCATCAGCTGCTCGGTTCCCCCGGCCGGATCGGGGCCGCCCTCGGGCTCCGGGGTCCCCGTGTCGTCTTCTCGGTGCTGGGTCATGACGTCCTCACTTCCCCTCGGTCGCGTACACAGCGACTCTCGCGGTCCGGATCAGTTCGTTCTGGGGCCCGGAGAAGCCGGGGGCCAGCAGGGCCGCGACCGTCTCCTCCCGGGCGGGGTCGTCCGTGGGTCGGGTCTCGTCCCACTGGTGCTCCGCCGGCTCGAAGGCGTCGCCGGGTGACGGGCGGAGCGCCCGGAGGCCGGGGAGCCGGCCCACCGCGTCGAAGAGCCGCCGGGCCAGCTCCTCGTTGCGCAACCGGTCGGCGACCGCCAGTACGTCCCGGGCGACGGCGACGCAGTCCGGCGGCGCGACAGGCGAGGAGGCCGGTGCCGCGGACTGCGGGGCGGGCGTCGGCTCCGGCTCTGGCTCTGGCTCCGGCGCCGGGGGCCGCGGGTCCGGCGAGGGTGCGGCATCCGGGGAGAGCCCGTTGTCCACGGAGGGTGCGGTGTCCGGGGAAGGTGCGGCGCCCGGAAAGGGCGAGGGTACGGTGTCCGGGGAAGGCAGGGGGAGCGTTGCGGCAGGCCCGGGCGCGTCCGGCCCGTCGGCGCCCGGCGCCCCCGGCCCGCGTACCGTGCCGCCCGGGTACCCGTCACGCCGGGCGGCACGGTCCAGCCGGTCCGCGAGCCGCCGCAGCCCCTCTGCCGTACGACCCGCCGCCCGGGACATCCGTGGGTTCTCCCACCACTGGGTGAGCCTGCGGGCCCGTGCGTCGCTGCCGGGTGTCCGTGCGGTCATCGTGCGGCTCCCCTCTGCCGGGGCGGTGTGTCCGCCCAGCGGGCCAGATCGGTGATCAGCTCGGCCACCGCGCGGCTCCGGGTGGGCCGCAACGGGTGGGCGGCGTAGGAGGCCCACCGGGCGGCGAGGGCGGGCGGGTCGTGGCACGTGCCCGAACGCAACAGCTCACAGGCCGCGTCCCGGTCCTCCTCGGCGAGTTCGGCGCCCACCTGGCCGTGTCTCACCAGGCGTGCGGCGGCCCGCGCGCGCAGCCGGTCGAAGGCCGCCGTGGTCTGAAGTGCCCGCAGCCCTTCCCGGACGGACCCGCCGTCCTCGGAACCGGCACGCGCTGCCCAGTGCCGCAGCCGCAGCACGGCGGCGGTGGCGGTGAAGAGGTCCTCGTCGTCGGCCATGTCGGCCAGGACCGCTTCCAGCACGGGTATCCGGGACATCTCCTCCACCACCCGCAGGACGTCTTCCGCCGTGGCCGACTCCGCCGTCCGGCGGATCAGCTCCGGCAGCCAGGCGGGCGAACCCAGCGCGGCGACGAGCCCCGCCAGCTGTGCTTCCGGCAGGTGGCCGGTGAGGTGCTGCCAGCGCAGGGTGGGCCGGGCCAGCAGCTCGGGCTTCGTCCGGATCGACGCCAGGGCCGAGAGGAGCGGGGCCGACACCTCCGGAACCCGGGCGGCGACGGCCATCTTCTGGTGGACGGCGACGGCCCGGATCGGCGCCCGCGCCTCGCGGGGGATGCGGTCCTCGATCTCCGCGTGGTCCGAGGCCACCTCGTCGGCCTTGCCCGCCGCCGCGACGACGTTCCCGACGAGGTCGAAGGGCCCGGCGGTCATCGCCGTCAGATTTCCCAGGGCCTCCACCTCGCCGTCCGCCCTGCCCCGCAGCAGCAGGAAGACATAGGCCGCCGCGGCCCCGGCCAGGTCCCCGCCGGGCAGCATCCGCAGGGTGTGGCGCGGGTTCCCCGACTTCGTGTTGAGCCCCGGCGCGTCGGCGATCATCAGCCGCCGGGCCAGGGGGAAGTCCACCCGGACACTGCGGTGCGTGGGGTCGGGCAGCCGCACGGCATCCGGCCCGAGGCCGTGGAACCACGTCACCGCCGACGTCGTCTCCCGGTGAGCCGTCTGCGCGTGGTGGCCCGCGAGCAAGGCGTTCAGCAGCGTGGACTTGCCCGCGGAGACGTCACCGACCAGGAGCACGCGTAACGGCTGACGGCACTGGGCGGCGATGTCCCGCAGTACCGGATCGTCACGGTGGCGCGGGTCGCCCAGCAGGTCCCCGCAGAACTCGGCCACGACGCCGCGCGCGTCGGGCGCGTCGGGCGCTCCGGACACGCCGGACACGCCGTTCACGGCTTCCCCGGAGCCAGGTGGAGCAGGTCGAGCACCGCACCGTCGGCCGTCCGGCGGCGGGCGTAGACGACCCCGGGGTCGGCGCCGGGCAGCAGCGCGTCGGGGGCGGGGAGGCGCCACGCGTCCCGCAGCGCGACCGGGCGCCCGCTCTCCCCGTCCAGTGCCCGGTACACCTCCGCGTCCGCGTCGTACGCGACGACCAGGCAGTCGCCCGCCCCACCGGTCAACGCAACGGCGCCCCCGGTGCGCAGGGCGCGGCGCCAGCGCTGGACGAGGCCCTCGGGGGTGACCTCCCAGCCCACCAGTTCGTCGTCGGAGAGTGTGCAGCACAGGCCGGTCGGGCCGATGACGAGGGGTACGGAGTCGGGCAGGGGCGTCTCGCCGGTCCGGTGGCCGGTGCGGACGTCGAGGTGCACGATCCGTCCGGCGACCCGGGCCAGCAGCGTACGGTCGTCGGCGAAGGCCAGTTCCCGTACCGGTTCGCGCAGGGGCAGTGGCCGCCAGCGGGGTGCTCCGTCCTCGACCAGGGTGGAGCCCCGGCGACCGGTCTGGCTCCAGGCGAACAGCCCTCCCCGCCGGGCCAGGGCCGTGACCGTGCCCTCCGGACGCGTCGGCAGCGCCGCGAACGAGCCCAGGACGCTGCCGAGCCGCAGTCCCCCGGACGCGTCCTTCGTGGTGCAGGCGAAGGAGGGCGACGGGTAGGCGAGAACGACGCGGCCGGTCGTCACGTCAGCGGCGATCCGTGTCACGGCGGGGCGGTCCTCGTGGATGGGCGGAACGCCTCCGTCGTGGTCGCCGTTCCCTCCGCGCAGGACGCGTATTCGCTGGTCCGGGCCGCGTTCCAGTACGCCGCCGGGGAGCGCCACCACCTCGCTGCCGGGGTCGCCGAGGAGGATCGCGGAGGAGGTCAGGGTGAAGGGCCGGGCCGGCCGCGGCGGCTTCCCCGTGCTCCGCATGCGGCGGTGGACGCCGAGCGCGACCGCGCTCCCCTCGACGTCGTCGGTGAGATCCACCAGGGCCACCTCACCGGACCCGCCGCTGTCCTTCCGGAGGCGGGAGAGCGCGCGCACGAGCTCCTCCACCTGCTCGCGCACCACCGGGGTCCGGGCCCCGCCGCCGCTGAGCACGAGGGTGCCGGGTATGTCCTCGGGGAAGGAGGTGATCGCCGCGCGCGCGGTGGCGACGCAGGCGAGGACGAGGTCGTCGACCGCTTCGGCGAAGTCCTCCCGGTAGATGGTCACCGGTGGCGCGTCGTCCGTGACGGCGAAGTTCACCTCGTCGTGCGTGCTGAGCCGCCGCTTGAGCAACTCGGCCTCGGCCTTCAGCAGTTCGGGGTCGTCCAGCGCGAGCCTGTCCAGCAGCTGCCGGGTCGCGTCGTCCGCGCAGTCGCGTACGACATCCAGCACCCGCACGTCGAAGTCGTCACCGCCGACGTGCCGCCCGGTGGAGTACAGCACGTCGGGTAAGCCGTCGGGGACGGCGCGCATGAGGGCGAAGTCGAAGGTGGAGGCCCCGAGGTCGAACACGGCGAAGGTCCCGTCGCCGAGTTGCCCGGAACGTCGCCGCGCCGCGAACATCCCCACCGCCGCGGCCTCACCGACCAGCGAGGCCGACCGGCAGCCCGCCGCCACCGCGGCCTCCGCGAGCACGGCCCGCTGCTGCTCGGACCACATCACCGGGTGGCTGAGGATCACGTGCCGGGGCGCCCCGTACCGCTCACGCACGGCGTCGAGCACATGGCTGATCACAGCGGCGAAGCCCCGCACCAGGGGCCGGGACTCCCCCGAGGGGAACAACAGCTCCCGGTGTACGGGCTCGACGCCGCCGGCCAGGTTGACCTGCTGTTTGAGGCCGGTCACGTAACGGCCCCGGAAACGGGGGGCCTTGCGGGTGTTCTCGGCCTGCTGACCGGTGGTCAACGTGCCGTCCGGGTGCAGCAGCAGCCCGGTGGGCCACTCGGAGCGGCCCTGTTGCCGCACGGGAACGGCACCGTCGTCACCGTCGGGCAGGACGGCAGCCTTGGTCGATGACGCACCGATATCGATGGAGAGCAGCACGAGACCCCCTGCGCGAAGGGCACCCCTGTGCCGCCCGGCCGTGCGCCGAGGCGATCACCCCGCACCCTTCTTGTCATAAAGACTCTATGAATCCCGAGGTTCCTGTCAATCGAACAATTAAGTAGTCTTCGCGGAATGACACACGTGCATCGTGAACGGTTGTTGCTGCATGTGACGACGGATCTGGTCATCTTGACCATCCGTCACCACGCGTTGCACGTCCTGCTCATCGAGCGGGGGACGGAGCCCTTCCGCGGCCGCCTCGCCCTGCCCGGCGGCTTCATGCGGGGGGACGAGACCGTCGAGGAGACCGCGGCCAGGGAACTGCGCGAGGAGACCCGGCTCGATGCCGACGCCCTGCACCTGGAACAGCTCGGCGTCTACTCCGCCCCCGGCCGCGACCCGAGGGACCGGCGCGTCGTCACCTGCGCCTTCCTGGCCATCGCCCCCCGCCTGCCCGCCCCCGCCGCGGGCTCCGACGCGCGGAGGGCCCTCCTGTGCCCGGTGACCCCGCTCCTCGCCGACACCGGGGCCCTGGCCTTCGACCACGACCAGATCCTGCGCGACGCCGTCGAACGGGCCCGGAACGCACTCCAGTTCACGACGGTGGCCACCAGCTTCTGCGACCCGGAGTTCACGATCAGCGAGCTGCGCGGTGTGTACGAGACGGTCTGGGACGTGCGGCTCGACCCCCCGAACTTCCACCGTAAGGTGACCGAGGCCGACGGCTTCCTCGCCCCCACCGGGCGCCGGGGAGCCGCACAGGGCGGCCGGCCCGCGACGCTCTACCAGGCGGGGCCCGCCACGAGGCTGACGCCTCCCATGATGCGCCCCAGAGCCCGTCTCTCCTCCTGATCTCAGAGCCCTGATCTCAGAGCCCTGGCCTCGGAGCCCTGGCCTCGGAGCCCTGGCTTCGGAGCCTCGGCGCACCGCTTCCGTACGGTCCGCGACCAAGTCGAAGGCGACGCCGCCGTTTCCGCCCCCTGTCAGGATGCGGACCGTACGCGGGCCGACGCCCCGCACTCGTATCCCGGCGAAGGAGCCCGGGTTCTTCCTGCACGGTCAGGCCGGGCGTTCTTTCGGCACGGTCAGGCCGGGCACCGCGTCGGTTCCCAGGCGGCCGCGCACAGGGACTCGGCCACGGCGGCCGTGTATCGGGTGGCCGCGAGCCAGTAGGTGGCGAAGCCGTCGGTGTCGGCGGGGAGGAGACGGCCGAAGAGGTCGCGATCGCGTCGGGCCGCCGAAGTGCACAGGGCGGTGAGGAGTCCGGCGGCCGTGGGGAGGCCCGCGCGGCGGATACGGCGGGTCTCGGCGGTGACGTCCCCGAGCAGGCCGAGGGTGGCGCGGCCCGCCAGGACCGTCTGTTCGACCCGGCGCTCCAGGAGGTACAGGGGCGAGTGCGCGCCGGGCCCTTCCGGCTGTGACGGGGCAGGGTGCACGGGGGCGGCCGGGTCGGGGAGGTCGGCGCGGCGCAGGCGGTCCAGGCCGAGGTCGACCGTGCCCTCGCCAGTGGGGTGCGAGCAGGCCAGAAGGGTGAGCCGGGGGTGCGGGGCGGGCACCAGACGGCCGATGATCCGCAGCCGTGTCCCCGGCGCCGTGGCCAGCAGCATCAGGTTGTCGCGGTGGGCCAGCGCGGGATCGTCGTCGGCGACGGTGAGCCGTACGGGAGTGCCTCCCTCGCACCGCGCGAGCAGGCAGGCGCCGCCCGGCTCCCGTACGGCGCCGAGGAGTTCGACGTCCAGGAAGAGCAGGTCGCTGCCGCCGCCGTCCGGGTCCGCGTAGCGGGAGGTGGACCGCAGGGCGCGGGCGCCCTGTTCGGACGGCGGGGTCTCCCACAGGACGGCGAGCGGCGGTTCGGTCCAGGCCGCGCCCCGGGCGGTGACGGCCTTGACGCCCTTCCCCGCGCCCAGTCTGCCGTCCGGCGAGACCGTCGCCCCCGAGACCGCCAGACCGGCCCGGCCCAGCTCCCGGTGGGTGAGCGCGCTGTCCCCCAGGCGTACGGCCCGGTCGGCCACGCCCAGGGCGCGCCCTGCGCCGCCGGGTGCCACATCGCCGACCGTGAAGAGGCGGCCGTCGGAACCGGCGACCCAGGTGCGGACGCCGCCGTGCCCGGAGTCGGTGACCACGGGTTCGGTGAACAGGCCGTACAGGCGCAGCGAGCCGTCCGGGCTGTACGGGCGGCGCGCGCGGCCTCGGACGGCGGCCAGCTCCGCCCCGGACGCCGTCCCCACCCGGTGTGCGGTGCCCAGGAGTTCGGCCAGGGCCGTGACGAGGTCGGCGGTGCGGTAGGACGGGTCCCCGGCGCGGGCCGCGCGCAGCAGCGTGACGACGGAGAGCGCGGCGCCCGCGGCGCGCGGCAGGTGCTGGAGCCGGGCGGTGTGCGCGGCGCGGAGGAGAGCCGACTGGGTGACGGCTCCCGCCCCGTCGACGCCCGCCTCCAGCACGGCGGCGCCCGCCGACCACAGGGCGTCGGCCGCCGCACGCTGAGCCGGGCTCGCCACCTCGGGCGTGGACACGGAGTCGGGGGTGGGGGTTGAGGTCGGGGTCGGGGTCGGATCCGTTACGGAGGTGGGTGCGGGGGCGTGTGCGGAGACCGCTGGGGTGGGCTGGTGGGCGAGGTCCGGGGCCGGGACCGCCGTCGGGTCCGCCCGGGTGAGCTGGTCGGCGGGGTACGGGGCCGGGGCCGCCCCGGTGAGTCGGTCGGCGGGGTACGGGGCCGCGACCACCGTCGGGTCCACCCCGGTGGGCCGGTCCGCGGAGTCCGGCATCGGGTCCGGGGCCAGGTCCGCCGTCGGGGCGGCGCAGGCGGCGGCCGCGCGGTGGACGCAGGCCGGGGCGAGGAGGCAACCACAGGTGATGGCGTCGGCCGTCGCCACCACGCCGCCCGGGGCGTGCAGGCGCAACTCGGTCTCGTCGTCGACCGTGATCGTCACCGTGTCCCCGTCGCGGTGCGTCGGGCGGGCGCCGAGCTTGGTGACTGCCGCGTCCAGCCGCTTACGCAGCCGGGGCGAGAGCTCCTCCACCAGCGTGGCCGTGACTTCCGGTGCGACGGGAGGCAACTGGGCGGCGTTCATGCGGTCTTCTCCCCTATCCAGCGGGCCAGTTCGAGTGGGCTGAGGGCCGCCACGGGCATCCCGGCGGCCACGAGCTGCCCGGCGACACCCGTCGAGTAGCGGGGCCGTCCGGCGTCGTCGAGGCTCGCGCACCCGAGGACATGGCAGCCGGTGGTCACCAGAGCCCGCACCTCGGACAGCAGTCCGCCGATCGGCGCCCCTTCCTCGAAGTCGCTGATGACGACGACGAGAGTGCGGGTGGGCACCTCGATCAGGCTGCGGGCGTGCCGCAGTCCGGCGGCGATGTGCGTGCCCCCGCCCACGCTCACCTCCAGCAGGAGGGAGAGAGGGTCGTGCACATGGCCGGTGAGGTCGACGACCTCCGTGGAGAAGGCCAGGAAATGGGTACTCAGGGTCGGCACCCCGGCGAGCACGGACGCGGTCAGCGCGGACCAGATCGTGGACGCCTCCATCGATCCGGAGACATCGGTGACCAGGATCAGGCGCCAGTCGGCCGAGCGGCGGGCGCGGCTGCGGAACACCGGTTTCTCGGGGATCACCTGGACCGTTCCGTCGGCCGTCCGGCGGGCGGTGGCGAGGTTGGCACGCAGCGTGCGCGGCAGGTCCAGTCGGCCGCCGGGGCGGCGGGTGGGCCGGGCCGACATCGTGCCGGTGAGGGCGGGGCGCAGCCGGGTGGCGAGCTGCCGGGTCAGTTCGTCGACCAGCCGGCGGACCAGGGGCCGGAGCGCCGCGAGGCGGGCTTCGGGGAGCCCGCCGGCGTACCGCAGGACCGTCCGGAGCAGTTCCACGGAGGGGGTGGCGGCCGCCGGGTCGAGTTCGGTGAGGACGTCCGGGCGGCCTGTCGCGGCTGCGGCGGCGAGGACCTCCTCGCGGACGCCGGGTCCGAACAGCGCGGCCAGCTCCTCGGACCACTCGCGGACGCCGGGGAACGAGGGTTCCCGGCCGCCGCGCGGTCCGGAGCCGCCGCCTGGGCCGGGCAGGCCGCCTCGGGACCCCTCGCCGTGCCCCGCGCCGTAGAGCTCGTCCAGAGCCGTCGCCAGGCGGGCGGCACCGGTCGGCAGTCGGTCGGGACGCCTGCCGAGCACGAGCCGCCACCGGTCGCCGGGGGCGAGGGTCCACGCGGGGGTGAGCTCCGTGGAGGGCGCGGTCGCGGGGGCGCCGGCAGAGGGTGTGCCGGTCCCCTGTGTGCCGGTGGAGGGTATGCCGGTCCCGGATGCGCCGGTGGAGGGCGTGCCGGTCCCTGATGTGCTGGTCCCGGGTTCGCCGGTCCCTGGTGTGCCGGTGGGGGGCGTTGCGGTGAAGGAAGTTGCGGTGAGCGGCTTTGCGGTGGGGTCGCCGGACGGCGGTGGGTACCGGTCGTCGTGCGCGGGTGGCGGGAGGGCCAGGCCCAGGCCGGTCAGGAGGCCGCGGGCCGCGAGGTCGGCGGCCGTCCGGCGGGCGAGCTCGGCGGGATCGTCCGCGTCGAGGGTGTCCACCCGTTCGCCCAGCCGCTCCTCTACGGTTTCCAGCAGGCGGTCCCGGGCGGCCGGGCTCAGGGTGTCGAAGCCACCGCGCAGGGCCGGCAACCGGGCCAGGAACGCGCTGTCGTCCAGCTCGACGACCCGGTGCAGCAGCGGTTCCAGGGCGCCTGCGCCGACGGTCAGGAGCGGGCCCGCCACCGTCAGAACGCCGGTCAGGCGGGCCGTGAGCGCGGCCCGGGAGGTGCTGTCCACGGCTCCGTCCACCCAGGAGGCGACGCGCCCCCCGAAGGCTTCGGCCTCCTCGTGGTCCGTGAGCACCCTGACCGCTCCGGCGGCCGCGGCGATCAACGGGGTGCCGTCGGCGGCCAGCCGGGCGAGGGCGTCGGTGAGCCGGATGCCGCCCACCCGGTCGGCCCGCTGGGCCAGTTCGAGCAGCGCCCGGGCGTCTTCGGGCTCCTCGGAGCCGGTCAGGCCGTCGACCTGGCGGACGGCGGCCGAGGTCAGGAGTTCGGCCGCGTACGCGGTGCGGGCGGCCCGGGCGGCGACGCCACCGTCCAAGGCCGAGGGGCCGTCGGGCGCGGCCAGGCCCGGCAGGTGACCTGCGTCGATGCGGTCCAGCAGGTCGAGCCCGGCGAGGAGCTCGGGGAGGGTACCGCTCGCCGGGAGTACGACCGCGACTTCGGTCAGCCGTTCGTCGACAAGGGCGGGGAGCCCGCACTCGGCGGCCTCCGTGAGGCCCCGGACGACCTGGGCAGCCGTGGGTCCGCCCTCCGCGTGCTCGGCCGCGTGCCGCTGCCGCAGCACACCCTCGGCCGCCTGGGCCGGGGTGACGCCACGGTCCCCGGCCGCGGTGAGCATCGCGGCCGTCGCCGGGGTCCACCGCACCTGCCAGCGCGTCGTGAGTCCTTCCGTACCCGCGGCCCCGCTCACGCCCTGCTCCCGCGCGTAAGGGATGCCACAGACCGTCAGCCTGCGCAGCAGCAGTTCGCGGCGCCGGTCCAGGGTGGAGCGCGCCGGGTCGAGCCGGAGGTCGCGCGGTGTCTTCTCGTGCGCGTCCCCCGGGCCGGGGAGGGAGAGCGCCGCGGTGGCAGCCTCGACGGCGGGGCCCAGTCCACTGCGGGGCGCGGCGGGCGCGGGCTTTCCGGTACGGGCTCCGACGAGTACGCGTTCGAGGGCCCGGGCGACGGCACGGCCCGTACCGTAGGTCTCACCGCGTCCCAGCACCGTCTGCACGGCTTCCAGGAGTTCACCCCGGCCGGGGGCGGGCAGCTCGCGCAGGCGGGCCAGGTCACCGGCCACCCGGACGACCTCCCGGGCGTCCGCCGGGCCGTAGGGGTGGCCCTGTTCGCGCAGCGCGGCGCAGATGCGGACGGCGGTGCGGATCAACGCCTCGTGCAGCGCGGCAGGTTCCCGGGCGGCGTCCAGGACGGTGTGCTGCCACTCCGGGTCCCGGATGCCGGCCGGGTAGCCGGACCGTGAGTCGAGCAGAGGGTACGTGTAGGGGACCAGGGAGACCGTGAACTCCACCGGCCCCGCAGCGCCGTTCAGTCGGCCGTCCGGCTCCGGGTCCGGGTCCGGCCCGGGGGTGGCGGCGGGCTGATCCGCCGCGTCCGGTGCGGGACCATCTGCGGCCCCGGCCGCGAGCGGCAGCAGTGCCGGGGTGTGGAAGGCTCCCACCACCACGGCGGGCCGCCGCCCGCTCGCCAGGGCCTCGGCGACATGGCGGCGCATACACGCCTCGCGCACCAGATCCGTGGTGTGCACCCCGCCCCGCGCCTCGGCCTCGTGACGCAGCGCCCACCCGGCGAGC
Organism: Streptomyces sp. NPDC059452; assembly: GCF_042750035.1. Classification (NCBI taxonomy): domain Bacteria; kingdom Bacillati; phylum Actinomycetota; class Actinomycetes; order Kitasatosporales; family Streptomycetaceae; genus Streptomyces; species Streptomyces sp. NPDC059452. The sequence continues at coordinate 128,215 of NZ_JBHYVE010000022.1, read as the reverse complement.
AGGGCGGCACGGCGGAGCGCCTCGGGGGCCGAGCCGGGCGCGTGGGCCTCCACCAGCCGGTCCCACAGGTCGTCGCCGTCCCGGCCGGTGAGCCGGGCGCGGAGTGCGGCGGACAGCCCGTGGCCCTCCCCCGGCACGGGTACGGAGTCGGCGCCTGGGGCCGGGGCGGCGGTGTCCGGACCACCCCCCGCCCACGCCCGGTCGGCGAGCGGCAGATCGCAGGCCACCGCCGGGATGCCGTTCCTTGCCGCCCAGCGCAGGGCGACCAGTTCGGGCGAGAAGTCCGCGAACGGGTAGAAGGCCGGTCCCCGTGCGCCTGCCGAGCCGGGCCCTGGCCCTTCGGCGGGCACGGCGGCCAGCGCCACCGGGGCCTCGGTCTCCTCGTGGGCGAGCCAGCCCAGCCAGGGCTGGAACTCGGCGGGCAGTTCGACGAGGAGAACGTCGGGGGCCGCCGCGTCCAGCAGCGCCGGGAGGGCGGCCGCCAGCGAGGGCGCGTGGTGGCGCACCCCGATCAGGAACGGCAGCCCGGGCCCGTCCGCCGCGAGAGCCGCCACCGCGGCTTCCGGGGTGGCAGGCCCGGCCGCCGGGACCTGCGCCGGTCCCGGCGTCGACCCCTGCGTCGGCCCCTGTGCCGGGGCAGGGGCCGACGCATCGAAGGTGGGCGACACGTCGGCGGCGGATCGCGCCTCAGGGGAAGAGCGCACCTCAGCAGTGGAGCGCGCCTCGGGTGTGGATCGCACCTCTGCGGCGGATCGCACCTCGGGGGCGCATCGCACCTCGGCGGCGGAGCGCACCTCGGGAGTGGTCGACTCGCTCATCCCTCAGTTCTCCAGCACCGCGCGCAGGTCCCACAGGGCACGCCAGGTGGCCGACCCCTGCTCCGCGCGCCTGCGCACCGGCCCGTCCCAGTACCCCAGCAGCCGTGCCGCGTCGGCGGGGTCGTCCTTTCGGACGACGCCGAGGAGATGGCCGGGCAGGAGGGAGAGTACGTCCCGGTCGCCGGGGAAGTACGCGGCGGCCAGGCCCAGGGCACCCGCGACGGAGACCGCCTCCGCCGTGCTCATCACCGTGGAGGGGCGCTCGACCTCCCAGCCCTCCACGGAGCGGCCCTCGCGCAGGTCACGGAAGGCGGTGACAAGGGCTTCGAGGACCGCGTCGTCCACCTGGTAGGCGGCGCCCACGCGTTCGACGGCTGCCCGCGACTGGCGCCGGACGAGCGCGGTCTCGGCGTCCACGTCCCCGATGGGGCCCACGGTCTCGAAGTTGAAGCGCCGCTTCAGCGCGGCGGACATCTCCGAGACGCCCTTGTCCCGCAGGTTGGCGGTGGCGATGAGGGTGAACCCCGGGGCCGCGTGCACCTGGGCGCCCTCGCCGCCCGCCAGCTCGGGGACCGCGATCCGCCGCTCGGAGAGCAGGGACACGAGGGCGTCCTGGACCTCCGGCAGGCAGCGGGTGACCTCCTCGACACGGGCGACGGCCCCCCGGGTCATGGCGGCGAGCACCGGGGAGGGGACCAGGGCCTGCTGGGTGGGACCCTGGGCGAGCAGCAGCGCGTAGTTCCAGCCGTACTTGAGCTGGTCCTCGGTGGTGCCCGCGGTGCCCTGCACGGTGAGCGCGCTGGTCCCGCAGACGGCCGCCGACAGCAGCTCGGAGAGCATGGACTTGGCGGTGCCGGGCTCCCCGACGAGCAGGAGCCCGCGCTCCCCGGCAAGGGTGACCACGCACCGTTCGACCAGGGCGCGTTCGCCGACGAACTTCTGCTCGATGGGCAGGCGGCGCGGCACTCCGGCTCCGGGCCGGGCCTCCTTCGACAGGCTCAGCGCCTCGCCCGCGCTGCCCATCACGAAGGTGACGACGGCGCGCGGGGTGAGCAGCCAGCCGGGCGGGCGTGGCCCGGCGTCATGGGCGGCGAGAAAGGCCAGTTCGGTGGCGTACCGGTCCTCGGGCGGCGTGATCTGGCGGTGCTCCCGGCCGGGCGCCGCCGCCTGGCCCGGGATGCCGTCCACGGTGATGCCGCCCGTGGTGGCGCTGTCCGTGGTGGGGGTGGTGGTCGTGGTGTCGTTCGTCATCGGCGGCGGCCCTTCCGGGTTGCGCGGGTGTCCAGTTCTTCGAAGGCGGGGGCGTCGCCTCCGCGGACCCGGGCCCAGGCGGCTGCGTACAGCGCGGGCACGGGGAGGTGGGGCAGGGTCCGGGCGGACCCGGCCACGGGGTACAGGGCTTCCTTCCAGGTCTCCAGCGGCAGCCCGGGGGCGCCGCGTTCCAGCCAGCCGCAGGGGAGGAACAGGGTGCGGCCGGCCCGGGAGCGCTTGGCCTCGACGACGAGGCCGGTGGCGGCCAGTTCCGCCCGGGCCTTCTTGATCCGGGCCGGCTTCCACTCGGTCCAGCGGGCGCAGTTGCGGTCCGTCGGGTCGGGCAGGGCGAGCAGCATCAGGTAGAGGGCGGCGGCGTCCGCGCTCAGACCGAGGGCGTCGGCGGCCTCGGCCACCAGCTCCGGCACCGCGCGCGTCGGGTCCTGGGCCGGGTGGTGCGGGAGGTCACCGGGGGCGCCCGCCGAGGCCAGCACGTCGGTCTCCTCGTCCAGCAGGGCGCGCAGGGCGCCTACATCCCCGGTGCTGTGGCGGCCGACGGTGCCCTCGACCAGGCCGAACGCCGGGTCGTCGGGGCCTGTCAGCCCGGCCGGGCGGATCAGCACCCTCTCGTGGCTGCCGTGGCCGGGGGCGAGGAGCAGCGACGCGCCGGCCCGGACCAAGCCGTCGGCTCCGGCGCCGCCGGACTCGGGGAGCCCGTGGGCGGCGCGGATCACGGGGCCGATCGAGCCCCCCGACTCGGTCCAGTCCAGACCCAGGTCCAGCACCAGGCCCGGGTCGGCGAGGCGGTCCCGCAGGGCCGCGAGCCCGACGGGCAGGTACGCCCGCAGGGGATGCCCGTACGGCAGTGTGTAGGCGAGGGTGTGCAGGGCGGTCAGGGCTGCGGAGACCGCGCCGCGTGCGCTCACCCGGCGCAGGGCCGGGCGGCCGGTGCCGTCCGGGACGTCGGTGCCGTGGGCGAGCCAGCTCCGGTGGCCCGGGTTGAGGATCAGATCGATGTCGCTCTCCCTGCTGCCCGAGAGGTCGAGGTCCAGTTCCTCGGGGACGCGGACGAGGGAGGCCAGGCGCTCCTGCCAGACCTCGGCGGCGGCACGGACGTCGGGGCCCGTGGACCACAGCTCGGCCGGGTCATCGGGCAGCAGGGCCCGGATCAGGGCGTGCCGGTCGTCGCGGGGCAGGGCGTCCAGCCTGGCCTGGGCGGCTTCGAAGGCACGGGTCTTCGCCCCGAGCAGCGCGAGCGCCTCGGCGCCGGGCTCTTCGACGGCCGCCGACAGCAGGGCGGCGGACTGGAGGGGGCCGATTCCGGTGGCTGTGTGGAACGCCTCGGCGGCCTCCGGGCGCCAGGGTGCCGGTCCCTGCTCCCGTACCAGGGCGGTGAGCCGGGTGAGCCGGTCGCGGGCGATGCCCTGCCGGAGAACGTGCTCGCGGTCCAGGGTGAAGCCGGGGACAGGGCCGAAGGCGCCGGTCGGATCGTGGTCCAGGGCGAGCCAGCGTGCCGCGTCGTCCCGGGAGTTGCGGCCGTGGCTCGCGAGGACCACGACGGTCCTGGCTCCCTTGCGCAGCACCTGGCCGAGGCGGTGCACGGCCTCGGGGCGTCCCGGACGCCCGGCTCCCCCCGCGCCGAGCGGTTCGATGAGCTGCACCTGCCGGACCGTGCCCGCCGGGTCGGCCAGCGGGCCCGCGGCGAGGGTCTCCAGCAGCACGAGGAGGCCGGTGCGGTGCTCGGGGAAGGTGGTCGCCGAGGCGGCCCGGTAGGCCAGTTCGGGCAGCTTGTCGAGGAGGGAGGTCCAGTCGAGGGAGTCGCCGGGCACGGTGTACTCGTCCCGCTGCCAGCCGTCCACGGAGGCAAACGGGACCTTCGACGGCGTGGGCGGGCCGAACGCCGGCTCGCCGCCGAGGACATGGTTGACGGCGAGGATCTGCCGGATCACGGTCCACCGGCTGCCGCCTCCCCACCAGCCGCCGCGCATCCGCTCGGAGCCCCAGGCGGAGGCGTGGCACAGGGTCTTGTCGTCGCCGTGCCCGGGCTCGTGGTCGAAGAACATGCCCTGGGTGCGCGCGGTGTTCCGGGGTGTGGCCGGCTGCGCGGGCTCGGGCGGTTCCACGTACCGGGCGGCTGCGACAGCCCGGTCCACCGCGTTCCGGACGAGCCCGGTGACGCCCGCGAGGAGCCGTACGTCGGACACCTCGGGCAGCACCCGGGCGACGGCCTCCTGGCTCAGCTCCCGCGACGAGGGCCCGGTGTACTCCTCGACGGCCCGGAAGGCCTCCAGGTGCCGGGCGACCGCGGCGGCAACCTCCTTGAACAGCTCCCCCGCCCGGGCGTCCGTCAGGGTCCGCAGGGCGGCGGAGCCCCGCTCGTCCCTCGGGCGCAGGGCGTGCCAGTAGGCGACGGGAGGCACATAGGGGGTGCCCGCCGTGTCGTTCCCGCCGGAGGAGTCGAGGGTGACGGACCACAGGCTGCCACCGGTGCCGTCGGTGTCCGCCGGGTGCGCTTCGACGGACCGGTGGCGCAGGGCCACGACCGGACGTGACCCGCCGGGCAGCGTGAGGGCGCCGAGCGGCACCAGGGGGCCGCCGCCGGGCAGCGGGTGCGGCAGGGTGACCGTATGGCCGTCGGGTGCTCCGGCGACGGTCCGGTGCCCGTCGGCGGGGATGGCCGTGCCGGGTTCGGTGGCCGTGCGGCGGACCCAGCGGCCGAGGACCGTGCCGTCCGTGCCGAACGGGGTGGTCTCCAGACCGGGCTGGAGGGGCAGCACCTGGCAGTGCTCGGTGAGCAGCCGCGTGCCGTCCCGCACCCCGGAGCTCAGGAAGGCGGGGAGGGACGCGCGGCCGTGCGTGCCGCCGGCCGGGTCGTACTCCAGCCACACCCGCCGCGTGCCCTGGTGGCCCTCCCGCCAGTGGCCGGTGCCGTCGGAGATGACGGCGCGCTGCGGCGGGAGGGAGGTGTCACCCGCGTGCAGGGCCTTGCCGCCGGTGGCGCGGCCGCCGCCGGGCAGCGGCAGGCAGACCTCGTCCGAGGGGCCGGAGCCGCCCCAGCGGGGGACCTGCTCGCCGCCGACGGTGAACACCTCGGCGGGGCGGTGCGACCAGTAGCCGCGCTGCTTGCCGTCCTCCCACCAGATGACCAGCAACTCGCCGTCGACGTAACGGAAGGCGGGCGTCCGCCACTGGTCGACGGCAGGGGGCAGCCGCAGGGTGTGCCGCAGCAGAACGCCTTCCGGGCCGACGACGACGGCCCGTTCGAGCGTGTTCAGGATCAGCGCGGGCCAGGCACCGGTGACACCGACTCTCTGCGACCGGCGGTTCCCCTGCCGCACGGCGTCTGCCTCGGCGGCCAGTTCGGCGTAGGTCTCGTCGAGCGCGGGCCAGCCCAGTTCGTCGAGGACACCCGTACGCAGAGTGGCGGCGAGCAGCGGTACGACATCGTGGTCCTGGAGAAGTCGTACGGCTTCCGGGGCGACGTCCGCGACGACGGAGCGGAACGCCGAGAGCCGGTTGAGGGCGGTGTGCAGCCCGGGGAGTCCTCGCGCGGCCGTGTACTCCTCGGCGCAGCCGGTCAGCCACTCCCGCAGGATTCCGGAGAGCACCGGGTGGGCCGCCAGGTTCGCCATCCCGGCGTCGCTCACCCGCTGGCCGTGTCCTCCGAGGCCGCCGATGTTCCGGCGCAGCAGGGCACGGAAGACCGGCTGTTCGGCGACGGCGGCGAGATCCCGCGCTCGGGGCGCGGTGTCGGTGAGCCACGTGCCCAGTGAGAAACCGGGTGCGTACGCGGCGCCCGTGTCCTGGTCGTCCGGCTCGGCGACGGGGACGCCGGAGGCGAGGCAGAGGTCGAGGAGGTCCAGGTCGGCGGTGCGCTGCCAGCGGCCCTGGAACAGCTCGACGGGACGCCCGTCGGCGCGCAGCCGGTCCGCCATCCGGGCGGCCAGGTCGAGGGTCTGCGGGCTGCGGCCCGAGGTGGCTCCGTTGCGCCGACGGTGTGCCTCCCAGCGGGCGAGCCAGTCCGCCGGGGAGACGGACGGGCCGGAGCGGTCGGCGCAGCCGGAGGAATCCGAGAAGCCGGAAGAGCCGGAAGCATCGGAGGAGTCAGAGAAGCCGGAAGAGCCTGAGGAGTCGGAGGGAGCGTCGGCGGAAGTGTCCGGGAGGGCGGTCAGCAGCTCCTCGGCGCCGGACTCGGCCAGCAGCGTGAGCCAGTCGGATGAGCCGTCCCTGTCCCGGCCGCTCTCGCCGAAGCTCTCCGGGAAGAAGCCGAGGAGCCGGGCCCGTACGGCCGCGTCCCCACGGGCGAGGGCGATGAGCGCGGAGCGGTAGGTCGCCCAGAACGAGGCGGGGGCGCGGACGACTCCCGGGGAGCCGATCAGATCGGCCACCAGCTCGCGTTCGGCGGCCTCGCGGTCCAGCCCGGCGGCCTTGACCAGTGTGCGCACGTCCTGCGGCAGCGCCGCGTACGGCGGCATGCCGGCCGCGCAGCGCTCGACCAGCAGACGGCGGAACTGTGCCCAGGCGTCCTCGGGTGCGAGCCGGGCCACCAGGTCCCGCACGTACTGCCGCAGCGCCTTGACGGTCAGCGCGCCGACGAGGGCGAACTCCAGGAAGACGGCCCGCTGCCGGTCCTCGTCCACGGCCAGCCCATGCACCCGCTCGGCCTCGCGTGCCTTGCCGAAGAAGGAGGCGGCGTACGTGGGGTTCTCGGCCTGGAGGAAGAGGCGTGCCACCTGCTCGTAGTAGGTGGGGAGGAAGTGCGGCACGGCCCGGCCGAGCCGGGTGCCGAGTTCGTCGAAGCCTTCCTTGGCCGCACCGGCTCGGGTCCTGGCCTGTCGGCCCAGCCGCTCGATGTCCTTGACCAGGGCCAGGGCGTGGTGTCCGTTGGCCGGGTCGTTGACCAGCGCCCAGGCCGGAAAGCCCAGCGTCTCGCGGCGCACCTGGCCCACGGCGGGGGCCTCGGCGGTCCGGGCCAGCCCGAGGAACTCCAGGGCCAGGTCCTCGGCTTCACCGAGAGTGCCGGGCACGAGCCGGACCACGGGGCGGTCGCCGAGGGCGGTGTGCGTGTAGGTGCGGGCCGTCAGTGTGTCGGCGTCGTCCCGGTCGGTGGTACCGGCCGGGAGGATCGCGCCCGCGTCCAGCAGAGCCGCCGCGCGGGCCTCGGAAGCGGGGGCGGAGGTGCGCCCGCCCCGGGCCTGGCCGGGAAGGGACGCCGCGCCCGCCGCCGTCGCGCCGACGCCGAAGTTCGCGTCGGTGCTCGCGTCGGTGGTGTTCGTCGTGATGCTCATGCCGCCCGCTCCTCGTCCTCGACGTCGCGGCCGGCGTAGAGCGCCGCCGCCATGCGCATGCCCTCGGACCACGCGACGGGGCCGACCTCGGCGGCCGTCAGCGCGCGCCCCGCAGGGTCTGTCCAGCCCAGGGGGCCCGTCTCGGTGCCGTACTCGTCGTATCCGTCGCGCTCGCCGATCCAGATGCGCGCCTCGGCGGTGGCGCCGTCCTCGACGACCGGGCAGACGGCATATCCGCCGCGCGACCGGTAACCGAGCTGAGTGACGCGGCCGTGCAGGAAGCGGAGCTCCTTGAAGGCGCCGCCCGCGTAGGTGTCCACGGATGTGGTGTCCGGGGCGAGGCCCGGCGGGCGGTGCCACACCTCGCGGAACAACTGCTCCACGTTCTGGCGCACCTCCAGTTCGACCGCGAACTCCCGCAGTTCGTCGAGGTCGTCGAGGAGGACGGGGTGGGGCACGCTGACGACGTCCGGGGTGATGCGGACCGTGTCGCCGTCCAGGTCGACGAGGCCGAGTCCGCGCTCGGGGTCGACATCGCGCAGGAATCCGGCGACCCCACCGTCCGCGCCGGTCACCACGACATCCCGCAGGGCCGCCTGCCATGCCGGGTCGGGCCAGACCTGCGCGAGCACGGCCGTGGGGACGGGCAGGGAACGCACCATCCACTGTTCGACGTCGGTCAGGCACCGGCGTTCGTGCCTTTCCAGCCACTCGGTCAGCTGGCGGAGGCCGATGACCGCCGGATCGTCCTTCAACGCGGCCGGGACGGACTTCAGCCGTCGGCCCTTCCCGTTGCGGCAGACCACCTTGCCCGCCTCCAGGGCGACTTCATAGTCGCCCGCCGAAACCCACCCCATGCGCTGTTCTCCCCGTTGTTCCGGACGGTCGCCGAACCGGCGGCACGCTGATGAAACCCGTCGGCGGCAACGCACCGTGACGAGTAGAAGAGACTCTAAGCGGCCCCACTGACAACGGGTCGCGGCCCTCCTCCGCAGCGACTCGCGGCCCGTGGCGGACGGCTCAGGCGCCGTCGGCACAGCCGCGCCCACGGGACGTGGCGTGCGTCGCCGACACGGCCGCCGATGCGACACTGACGGGGTGACGGACTCCGAGGAGCAGACGGACCGGCGGCTGGAACAAGCCATCCTGGAGTTGCTGGACCGTCGCGGCCCGACCGCCACCATCTGCCCTTCCGACGCCGCACGGGCGGTGTACGAGGGCAGCGGCGAGGGCGAGGACGACGGCTGGCGCGCGCTCATGGAACCGGCCCGCCGGGCGGCCCGCCGACTGGTGGCGGCCGGCGAGGTGGAGATCACTCAGGGCGGCCGTCCCGTCGAGCCGGCCGAGGCGCGCGGTCCGATCCGGGTGCGCCGCGCTCGCTGAGGCGGCCCGGCCCCGCCCGTCCGGACGGGCGGGGCTCCCGCTACGCCGCCGCGCCCGACAGGTCCCGGTGGATGGGGTCGGCCCCTCCGGTCAGGGGCAGGCCCGTGCCGCCGCGCCGGGCCGCGACGATCTCCGCGGCGATGGACAGCGCCGTCTCCTCGGGCGTACGGGCGCCCAGGTCCAGGCCGATGGGCGACCGCAGCCGGTCCAGCTCGCCCTCGCTCAGCCCCGCCTCCCGCAGCCGCCGCCACCGGTCCTCGTGGGTCCGGCGCGAGCCCATCGCGCCGACGAACGCGGCGGGCATGCGCAGCGCCTCCCTGAGCAGCGGCACGTCGAACCGGGGGTCGTGCGTGAGCACGCACAGCACCGTACGGCCGTCCGTCCGTGTGCGTCGCAGATAGCGGTGGGGCCAGTCCACGACGATCTCGTCCGCCTCGGGGAACCGGGCCTCGGTGGCGAAGACGGGCCGGGCGTCGCACACCGTCACGTGATGGCCCAGGAACTTGCCCGCCCGCACCAGCGCCGCGGCGAAGTCGACGGCGCCGAACACGATCATGCGGGGCGGCTCCACGCTGGTCTCCACGAGCAGGGTCAGCCCGCCGGGGCAGTGCGACCCGTCCTCGGAGAGCGCGATCGTGCCGGTGCGGCCGGTGTCCAGCAGGGCCCGGGCCTCGGCCGCCGCCGTACGGTCCAGCTCCGCACGGCCGCCGAGCCCGCCCTCGTACGTGCCGTCGGGGCGGACGAGCAGCGCCCGGCCCAGGAGCCCGTCCGGGCCGCGTGCCACCCGTACGAGAGAGGCCGGCGCGCCGCCCGCCGCGGCAGACAGCGCGGCCCCGAGCACCTTCCGCTCCGGTGAGCCGGAGCGGACCGGTGTGACCATGACGTCGATGACCCCGCCGCAGGTCAGCCCGACCGCGAAGGCGTCCTCGTCGCTGTAGCCGAACCGTTCGCGTACGGCCCGGCCGTCCTGGAGGGCCTGGGCGCACAGTTCGTAGACCGCGCCCTCCACACAGCCGCCGGAGACCGAGCCGATCGCCGTGCCCCCGCTGTCGACGGCGAGGGCGGCGCCGGGCCCGCGCGGGGCGCTGCCGCCGACGGAGACGACGGTGGCGACGGCGAACTCCCGGCCCTCCGCCATCCAGTCGTGCAGCTCGCGGGCTATGTCAAGCATCCACCGCTCCCCCGCCCGCAGGAGGGCCCGCCCACTCCCGCGTAGGTGCCGGTGCCGGTGCCGTGAGGATCCGGTCGGGGCGGATCGGCAGGTGCCGTTGGCGTACGCCGGTGGCGTGCCAGACCGCGTTGGCGACGGCCGCCGCCGCGCCCACGATGCCGACCTCCCCCAGGCCCTTGATACCGACCGGGTCGTCCGGGTCGGGGTCCTCCACCCAGTCCGCCTCGATGTCCGGGACGTCGGCGTGGGTGGCCACGTGGTACCCGGCGAGGTCGGGGCTGTAGTGGCGGCCGGTGTTCCGGTCGCGGACGGCCTCCTCGTGCAGGGCCATGGAGAGGCCCCAGACCATCCCGCCGACGAGCTGGTTGCGGGCGGTGAGCGGGTTGACGATCCGGCCTGCGGCGAAGATGCCCAGCATGCGGCGCACCCGGACCTCGCCGGTCGCGGCGTCGACGGCGACCTCGGCGAACTGGGCCCCGAAGGAGTGGCGTTCCTTCTGGGCGAGGGCGCCGATGGCCTCGGCGGTGTCGGAGCGGACGGTGATCCCCTCCGGCGGGATGCCCGGGGCCACCGCGAGCCGTTCCCGCAGTTCGGCGGCGGCCGCCGTGATCGCCCAGGCCCAGGAGCGGGTGCCCATCGATCCGCCCGCGATCATCGCGGGGCCGAAGTCGCTGTCGCCGATCCTGACCCGGACGCGTGCGGGTGCGGTCTCCAGGGCGTCGGCGGCGATCAGGGTGAGCGCGGTGCGGGCTCCTGTGCCGAGGTCGGCGGCGGCGATCCGTACGGTGAAGGAACCGTCCGCCTCCGCCGTCACCAGGGCCGTGGAGGGGACCGCTCCGGCGCTGTAGGACGCCGCCGCCGTTCCGGTGCCCCGCAGCCAGCGCCCGTCGCGGCGGACACCGGGGCGCGGGTCGCGGTCCGCCCAGCCGAACCTGCGGGCGCCCTCGCGGAAGCAGGCGGGCAGGTTGCGGCTGCTGAACGGGAGCCCGGAGACGGGGCCCACCTCGGGCTCGTTGCGCAGGCGCAGCTCGATGGGGTCGAGGCCGCAGCGTACGGCGAGTTCGTCCAGGGCCGTCTCGATCGCGAAGGACCCCGGCGCCTCCCCCGGGGCCCGCATCCAGGTCGGGGACGGCACGTCGAGGCCCACGACGTGGTTGGCCGTGCGGTGGGCGTCGGCGTCGTACATGACCCGGGCGACGGCCGCGCTGGGCTCGACGAACTCGTACACCGTCGACGTCCGGCTGAGCGAGCGGTGGTCCAGGGCGCGGAGCCTGCCGTCGGGACAGGCGCCGAGCCTGACCCGCTGGGTGGTGGGGCTGCGGTGTCCGGCCAGGGAGAACATCTGGCGCCGGGTCATCACCACCCGTACCGGCCGCCGCAGGACGGTGGCGGCCAGCACGGCGGACACCTGGTGGGCGCGCAGGCCCTTGCTGCCGAAGCCGCCGCCGATGTGCTCGGAGCGCACCCGCACCGAGGACGCGTCGAGCGAGAACATCTCGGCCAGCTCGCTCTGCACCCAGGTCGTGCCCTGGTTGGAGTCGACGACCTCCAGTCGGCCACCGTCCCACCGGGCGGTCGCCGCGTGCGGCTCCATCATGCTGTGCTGTTCCTCGGGGGTGGTGTACTCCTCGTCCACCACGACGGCGGAGGCGGCCAGTTCGGCCTCCAGATCGCCCTTCTCCGTCTCCGCGGGCATATGTCCGCCGACGGGGTGGGCGCCGGGGTGACCGGCGGTGAGCACGGTGTCGTGGGGCTCCTCGTCGTACATCACCACGAGCGCTTCGGCCGCCTCCCTGGCCTGCTCCGGGGTGTCGGCGACGACCAGCGCGACCGGCCAGCCCGCGAACGGCACGCGCGAGTCCTGGAAGACGGCGGCGGTCAGGTCGGGCGGGGTGCCGAGCATGCCGACGTAATCGGTGTGCAGACGCGGGGCGTTGCCGTGGTGCAGCACGGTGAGGACGCCCGGCATGGCGAGGACCGGGGCGGTGTCGACGTGACGGATGCGGCCGCGCGTGACGGTGGAGAGCACCAGCCAGCCGTGGGCCAGGCCCGCGAAGGGGATCTCCCCCGCGTACCGGGCGGCGCCGGTGACCTTGTCGCGGCCCTCCACGCGGGTGTGGGCGGTGCCGACGGCGCCGCGCAGCGCCGTGGGTCCCGGCGTGGTGGTCGTCATCGGGTGTTCCCCTCGGCGAGTTCGGTCAGGACGGAGACCATCAGGTTGCGCATGAGGGTCACCTTGTATCCGTTGTCGGGCAGCGGGCGGGCGGCCGCGAGTTCGGCGTCCGCGGCGGCGGCGAAGGCCGTGCCGGTGGCCGGTGCGCCGGTCAGGACGGCTTCGGCCGCGCGGGCCCGCCAGGGCCGGGAGGCGACGGCCCCGAGCGCGAGCCGCGCCTCGCGTACGCGCCCGTCCTCGATGTCCAGCGCGGCGGCGACGGAGCCGATGGCGAAGGCGTACGAGGCGCGCTCGCGCACCTTGCGGTAGCGGGAGTCGGCGGTGACGGGTGCGGCGGGCAGGGTGACATGGGTGATCAGGGCGCCGGGCGGCAGGGCGGTCTCCCGGTGCGGGGTGTCGCCGACCGGGAGGTAGAGGTCGGTGACCGGCACCTCGCCCGGGCCGTGAAGGCTCTCGTACGCGACCACCGCGTCGAACGCCGTCAGGGCCACGCCCATGTCGGAGGGGTGCACGGCCACGCAGTGCCCGGAGGCGCCGAGGACGGCGTGGTTGTGGTGCTCACCGGTGACGGCGGGGCAACCGCTGCCGGGGACGCGCTTGTTGCAGGGCCCGCTGACGTCGGAGAAGTATCCGCAGCGGGTGCGTTGCAGCAGGTTGCCGCCGACGGTGGCCATGTTGCGCAGCTGTCCGGAGGCGCCGGCCAGGACGGCCTGGGTCAGCGCGGGGTAGCGGCGGCGGATGTCGGGGTGGGCGGCGAGGTCGCTGTTGGTGACGGTGGCTCCGATGCGCAGGCCCCCGTCCGGGGTGGGTTCGATGCGGTCCAGCGGGAGTTCGCGGACGTCGACGAGCCGGGCGGGCCGTTCCACCCCGGCCTTCATCAGGTCGACGAGGTTGGTGCCGCCGCCGAGGAACCGCGCGTCCGGGTCGGCCGCGAGCAGGGCGACCGCGCCGGTCACGTCATGCGCACGCCGGTAGTCGAACTCCCTCATGCGGCCGCCTCCTTCACGGCTTCCGTCCGGCCCTCGGCGTGGGTCTGCGCACCACGGGCGACGGCCTGGACGATCGAGACGTAGGCGCCGCAGCGGCAGAGGTTGCCGCTCATCCGCTCGCGGATCTCCTCGGGCGTCAGCGGTGGTGGCGCCGCCTCGGGGCCCACGTCGTCGGTGACGGCGCTCGGCCAGCCTGCCGCGTGCTCCTCGATGACGGCGATGGCCGAACAGATCTGGCCGGGCGTGCAGTAGCCGCACTGGTAGCCGTCGAGGTCGAGGAAGGCCTGCTGGACGGGGTGCAGGTCGTCGCCCTCGGCGATGCCCTCGATGGTGGTGATCTCGCGGCCCTCGGCCGCGACCGCGAGGCTGAGGCAGGAGACGACGCGGCGCCGGTCGAGCAGGACGGTGCAGGCGCCGCACTGGCCCTGGTCGCAGCCCTTCTTGGTGCCGGTGAGGTCGAGGCGCTCGCGGAGGGCGTCGAGCAGGGTGGTGCGGTGGTCGACGGACAGATGGTGCTTCTCGCCGTTGATGTTCAGAGTGATCGCACTGGTGGTCGACGAGGACGGTGGGGCCATGATCAGCCTTCTTCGGTGTCCGGTGACGGGAGATCGGGGGCTGCGGCAGCGGTACGGCGGTAAGCGGAGGGGGGCGGGCCCCGGGAGAGGGCCGGGGCGGGCCTCGGTCCGGCCCCTACAGGTGGCGACCCCGCGCTAAGGTAGACCTAACCGGACAACTGTCCGCATCACTCGAAAACGTAACGGACAGCTGTCCGGTTCGACAAGGACGGGATTCGGCCACGAACCCGCGAGGAGAACGTGTGAACCAGCCGAAGAAGGACGCTCCCCTGCGTTCGGACGCGCTGCGCAACCGCGAACGCATCCTGCACGTGGCCATGGCCGAACTGACGCAGCGCCCGGACGTCCCGCTGAGCACGATCGCCCGGAAGGCGGGCGTCGGACAGGGCACGTTCTACCGCAACTTCCCCCACCGGGAAGCGCTGGTCCTGGAGCTCTACCGCTATGAGATGCAGCAGGTGGCCGACGCGGCGGCCGAGTTGCTGGCCGCCCGCGCCCCCGAGCGGGCCCTGCGCGAGTGGATGGACCGCCTCGCCCGGTTCGCCATGGCCAAGGCCGGACTGGCCGACGCGATCCGGCTGGTCACGAGCGCGCCGGGCGGCCCGGCCAGGCCCGGCCCCGCCCCGGTGCTGGACGCCGCCGGAACGCTGCTGCGTGCCAACGAGGAGGCCGGGACGATACGTCCGGGGGTGACACCGGACGATTTCTTCCTGGCCATAGCGGGCCTCTGGCAGATCGACCCGCGGGAGGACTGGCAGCCGAGGGCCGCCCGGCTGCTGGACCTCGTGATGGACGGGCTGCGCGCCGGGGCACCCGGCCGCTGAGCGGCCCGTGGACCGCACCGCCCGCCCCCGCACGGGGCGACCCGCCCACCCGTCCGGCGCGCCGGAGCGGCGGGGACGGGGAAGCGGGTCGCGGGTGGTGCCGGGAGGCAGGAGGCGAGTGGTGCCGGGAGGCAGACGTCCGTCAGGAAGCGGGCGTCCGTCAGGAGGCGGCCGTCGCCGCCCCGGGGCGTTCCACGCCGATCACCTTGCGGTACACCCGGGCGCCGTCGCCGTAGTCGTCCACGGCGTAGTGCCAGGTCGCCTGGTTGTCCCAGAGCACGAAGTCGCCGGGGTTCCACCCGAAGCGGATGGTGTAGTCGGGCGAGGAGGCATGCCGGAGGAGATGGTCCAGCAGCACCTTGCCCTCCTGCGGTGTGACGCCGGTCAGCCCGGTCGCCGAGGTGCTGAGGAACAGCCCCTTCCGCCCGGTGAGCGGGTGTTCGAGGACGACCGGGTGCTCGACGGTCTCCGTGACGGCGGTCCGCTTCGTGCCCTGGGCGTAGTTCTGCGGGTCGGCGTCATAGGTGGCGCTCACCGAGGCGAGCAGCACCTTGAACGGCTCCGACAGATCGTCGTAGGCCGCCTGGAGATCGGCCCACAGGGTGTGCCCGCCGAGCTCGGGCACCTCCTCGTAGGTGAGCGATTCGACGGCGAAGACGGGGCTGCGCCACAGCCCGCCGATGTGCCAGGTGCTCGCCTTGCCCGTCTGCCGGACGTTGTACGGGTAGACCAGCGGGTTGGCGGCGTCCTTCACGGCGGTGGGGTGGTCGAACGGCTCCGCGAAGACGCGTACGGCCTCGACGTGCTGGTCGGGCGTCAGGTGCTGGTCGCGGAAGACCAGCACCTTGTGCTCCTGGAAGGCCCGCCGCAGCTGGTCCGCGGTCTCGTCGTCGACGGCCCGCGTGAGGTCGACGCCGGTCACCTCGGCGCCGATCCTCGGTCCGACGCGGTGTATCCCGTGGGTGGTGACGGTGGTCATGCCCATCTCTCCCTGTGCTCGTGGCTGTTGTCGTACGGGGACGGAGTCGGGCTCGTCAACAGAGGGACGCGCATGTGCGCGCCAGGTCCACGTGCAGTCTGCGGTACAGCGCGGGAAGGGTCACCCGTCCACGGTAGGCGGGCCGCCCCGGCCGCCGACAGGCGTACGCCGTTGCACTCGCATGAACAAAACCGGCGGGCCCGTGCCACGCGGGCCCCGCCGACGGGGTCCGCCCGTGCTCACTGGAGCCGTCGGATGTCACCCCGGACCCGGTAGAAGCCGCCAGCCGCCGCGTGCAGGTGGTCCACCACGTACCGCGCGCCGGGCTCCCGTATCGCGCGGGGGAACTGGACGTTCCACGAGGTGTCGTAGTCGCCGGAGACCACGTGCACGCGGAGGCGGCCGCCGCTGTCCTGGACGCACTCGACGACGACCGCCCCGGCGGGGGCGTGGGTCACGGTGGTGACCGCCGCCGGGGCCGTGGCGGGCGCGTAGGTCGGCAGCGCGGCGGCCAGCTTGACGTCACGGGGCGCCGGTACCGTGCCCTGCTGGGCGGCGGAGATGGCCGCCTCGCTCGCGTCCACGCACACCAGCGAACCGTCCGTCGTCACCAGATACAGCCGCCCGTCGCGGTACTGCATGGACAGCGCCGAACCGCCGCCCGTGCCGAGCTTCCACAGCCGTGTGCCGTCCTGGTCGAAGCAGTAGACGGACGACGAGGCGTCGCCCGCGAAGACGAACCGGCCGCCGGGCGAGGTGGCGCAGGAGTACACCGCGCTGTCGCAGGCGTACGTGGCCTCGATCGCGCCGCTCGCCTTCGACAGCCGCTGGACCACGCGGTGCGCGGTCCCCGCGTACACCGCGTCGTCCTCCTGCCAGCCGAAGAGCACCCCGCCCCGGGTGGGCGTGTGCCACAACTCGCCGCCGCCGTCCGGGGCGTAGGCGGTGACGCCGCGGTGGTGGCCGTGGTAGACGGCCCGGTCGTCGGCGCGGACCATCCAGGCGTGCTCGCCCTGGCTGCGGCGTGCCCACTGGTGCTCGTCCTCGTGGTCGATGACGGTCAGCCGGCCCGCCCGGTCGGAGACGTTGAGCAGGCCCTCGTGGATGTCGAGCCAGAAGATGTCGACGTCCGCCGCGATGTCGTAGGCCGCGAACGGCAGCTTGGAGGAGAGGTCGTAGACGCGGCCGTCGTCACAGCCCGCGTAGATCCAGAAGTCGTCGGCGACCAGGCACTTCACGCCGTCCGGCAGGCTGAACCGGGCGAGCACGCCGCCGTCGTGGTCCAGGGTGTAGACATCGCCCGCCTGGTTGCCGACCCAGCACCGCTCGTCGTCCACGTGGATGCCGAACGCCGAGGAGCCCGTACGGAACCGCCACAGGACGGGCGCCACGGCCCGCGCGGTGGAGGGGGCGGACGTCACCTGCCGCCGGGTCACGGCACGCGGCGCGCGCTGTCCGGGGACGGCCGGGGCGTACCCCTTGCGGACCTTCTCGCCCACCTTCTTGGCGGCCGCCGCCTGCGCCTTCGCGACCGTGGCGAACGTCGACGTCTGGGTCTGCCCGGCGGCGCCGATCCGCCCGTACCGCACGGTCACCACCAGGCCGTCGACGGTCACCTCGTAGAACTTGTGCGCCCCCGCGCCTTCCTGTGACAGCTCCAGATACGTCGTCGTCGACACGGTGGACGCGGTGGACATGGCAGACCCCTCCCGAGGGCGGACCCGCGGCCGTTCCGGCGGGTCTCACTGCTCACACCGTAGGAGGTGCCACTGACAATCCGCCGTCGCCCCCGCTCCTGTACGGGAACGGCGGCGACGGTCATGCGGGGGTGCGCGCTCCTTCCCCGGCGGGCTACCGGAGTGCTACCGCCGGGCTGTGGGTGGGCTACCAGCGGGCTACTCGTGCGCTACCAGTAGTGGCGCCTTCCGCCCACCGCGCGGCCCGTCGCCCCCAGGACCCAGAGCACCAGACCGATGGCCACGAGAATGATGCCGATGGTCCAGAGGAAGCCGATTCCGGCTATCAGGCCGATCACCAACAGAATGACACCGAGGACGATCATGGAGTCCTCCAAACAATGCCGACTACTTTCGAGTATGCGCCTCATAAAGGTTTTCCGTCGGCCGGTGGCCGCGTGGGCCCGGGGGATGCGGGTACAAGTCCCCCTGACCCGAGTTCATGCAGGCGCTCCCCTCCTGCCGCCTGCACGAACCGCTGAGGCCCCACCGGTTCACCGACCGGTGGGGCCTCAGCTCTGGTCGGGGGCGGATCAGCTCGGCGTTCGCCGGCGGCGGCGCCCCTTCGCCGCCGCGACCAGGGCGGGTACGGTGCCGAGCTTGACGCGCGGCCGGCCGTGCTCGCGGCCCCGGGCCACCTCCGCCCGGTCGATGGCGGCCAGCCCCCGGGCGTCGACGACATCACGGCCACGGCTGCGGGCGAGGCGGCGGAACGCGGTGGGCGGGTGGGCCGGGGAGGGCAGGGCGCCCGCCACGGCGTCGGCCAGGAGCGTGCCGACCGTCTCGGCGGCGCAGGTGCGGTTGGCACCGATGCCGCCCGAGGGGCCGCGCTTGATCCAGCCGACGACGTACGTCCCGGTCATCCCGCTCACCCGGCCGCCCTCGTGCGGTACGGTCCCCGACGCCTCGTCGAAGGGCAGGCCCGGCACGGCCACGCCCCGGTAGCCCACGGCCCGCAGCAGCAGACCCGCCGGGATGTCCCGCTCCCCCGGGCCCGCCGTCACGCGCACGCCCTTGACGCTCTCCTCGCCGAGCACCTCCACCGGGGCGGAGTGGAAGCGGAAGACGATGCGCCGCCCCGGTGCGGGGGGCTGCGCCCAGTCCACGGCCCGGCGCTCCACGTCCCGCAGGAGGGCCGCCTTCCCGCCCGGGGCCGCCCCGTCGATCGCCGCGCCGGTCCTGGGGTCCTGGTCGTCGACGACCAGGCCGACCCCCGGCAGATGCTTCAGGGCAAGCAGTTCGGAGGCGGTGCAGGCCGCGTCCTCGGGGCCGCGCCGCCCCAGCAGGACCACCTCGCGCACCTCCGACTCCCGCAGCGCCGCGAGCGCGTGGTCGGCGATGTCGGTGGCGGCCAGGGTGTCCGGGTCCGTGACGAGGATGCGCGCGACATCGAGGGCGACATTGCCGTTGCCGACGACGACCACGCGTTCCGCGCTCAGGCGCACGGAGTCGGGCGCCACTTCCGGGTGGGCGTTGTACCAGGAGACGAACGAGGTGGCCGAGCCGCTGCCGGGCAGCTCCTCACCCTCGATGCCGAGCCTGCGGTCGGTGGAGGCGCCGACCGCGTAGATCACCGCGTCGTGGTGCGCGGCGAGCTCCTGGGCCGTGATGTCCTTGCCGATCTCGACGCCCAGGTGCATCCGTACCCGGGGGTGGGAGTGGAACCGGGCGAAGGTCTCGCCGACCTTCTTCGTCGCGGGGTGGTCGGGCGCTACGCCGTAGCGGACCAGGCCGCCCGCCACCGGGAGCCGGTCGACCAGGGTCACTTCGGCGTTGGTGTGCAGCAGCAGGTCCTCGGCCGCGTACATGCCTGCGGGTCCGGTGCCGACGACCGCCACCCGGATGGGGGCGAAGTCAGCGGGCAGGCTGCGCTCGAAGGAGGGTTCGCCCCAGGCGTGGAAGTTCGGCCCGGCGGGGGCCAGTTCGGGCTCCCGGTCCGTGAAGTAGGCCGCGTTGATGGCCGCGTACTCCTTCTGCGCCCCGAAGAGGCTGTCCACCGGGAAGATCGCGTCGACCGGGCAGGCATCCGCGCAGGCGCCGCAGTCGATGCAGGTCTCCGGGTCGACGTACAGCATCTCCGTACTGCCGAACGCCCGCTCCTCGGGGGTCGGGTGGATGCAGTTGACGGGGCAGACGGCGACGCAGGTGGCGTCGGAGCAGCAGGTCTGGGTGATGGCGTAGGTCATCTCGTCGTCTCGGGTCGTGGTGAGGGACCGGGCCGGCCTCGGGGCCGTACCGGTGAAGGAGCGGGCGGGTCGGCCGGGCGCGGGCCGGCGGCCGCGGTCAGATCAGCGAGGCGCGCTTGTAGAAGAAGAGGGCCGGCCGGGTCAGCAGGCCCGCCGAGGCCAGGAACTCCATCAGTCCCGAACAGCTCGACCGCATCAGCGACTTGTGGTGCTCGTTGGTCCTCGCCTCGGCTCGGGCCCGCGCGGAGTCCAGACCGGCGTTGGCGTAGACGTCCCGGTTCACCATGCTGGTGACGATGTAGTACGAGGCGATGGCCACCACGACGGCGTTGAGCTGCCGCCGTACCGGGCCCGCGCCGCGCAGCCGCTTGCGGGTCTCGTCGCGGGCGAACTTCATGTGCCGCGACTCCTCCACGACATGGATGTTGTTGATGGTGCGGACGAAGGGCGCGACCCGCTCGTCCCGCATCCAGTCGCGCTGCATCACGTCGAGGACTTCCTCGGCCACAAGTATCGCCGCGTAGGCCGCCTCCCCGAAGGCCAGGGTCTTGAAGGCGCGCCCCAGCTCCACCACCGGGCGGCGCGGCCGGTAGGCGGGTGCGCCCAGTTTCGCGGCGCCCCGGGCGAACATGATCGAGTGGCGGCACTCGTCGGCCACCTCGGTCAGCGCCCACTGGAACCGGGGGTCGGTGGGGTCCTTGGCGTACATGTCGCGGAGCACCATCTGCTGGAGGATCATCTCGAACCAGATGCCGGTGCTGGCGACGGACGCCGCTTCCTGACGGGTGAGCGCCTTGCGCTGCGCCTCGCTCAACTCGGCCCAGTAGGCGGTGCCGTAGAGCGTGGACCACTCGGGGCTCGCGCCGTGGTGGTCCGGGTCGAGCGGGGTCTCCCAGTCGACCTGCGTGGCCGGGTCGTACGAGAGTTTGGCGGACGAGTCGAGCAGTCGCCGGGCGACGTCCTGCTCGGCGCGCCGGTCCTGGTCCTCCGGCCGAACGGTGCTGCTGGACATGGTGCGGCTCCTTGACTCGAGAGATCGGCCCGGCGCCACCCGAGCCGCCTCCCATCGCGTTCCCGCCCGATGAGATCGATGGCCGCCGAGCGCCGCCCTCGCTTGTTAGACGCGGTGTCTAGCAAGCTTATTAGACGCAAGGTATAGCAAGAGGGGAGTGCGGGCCTAGACCCGTGCGGGGAATCTGTACGAGCTCTCCACGATCCGGCGCGTCGGGGCCGGGAGCCGGGGGCGGGGGCGGGGGCGAGGGCAGAGAACCGGCCCGCCTCGGTGATACGAGACGGGCCGGGCGTGGTGCTATGCGCGCAAAGGGGCCAAGGAGCCCGCTGGGGAGGGTGGTTACGCCGTCACACCCGACGGCCGTACGGGGATCACACCGTCAGACCCACGACCGTACGGGGATCACCGCCGTCACACCCGACGACCGTACGGAGTCGTCGCCGTCCCCGCCCGGCCGTACGGCGTCACGCGGGAGCAGGCGCGTCCACGTGGGACCCGCCCGGGGCCGTTCCCGGCTCCGGCCCCTCGTCCTGCTGCTCCGGCGCCTCCCCCGGGTCGCTGAGCTGCTCGCGCAGATAGTTCCAGACCACGGCGACCAGGGCTGCCACCGGGACCGCGAGCAGGCTGCCCACGACTCCGGCCAGGCTGCCGCCGAGCGTCACGGCCAGCAGGACCACCGCCGCGTGCAGGCCGAGTCCACGGCTCTGGATCATGGGCTGGAAGACGTTGCCCTCCAGCTGCTGCACCGCGACGATGATCGCCAGGACGATCAGTGCGTCCGTCAGACCGTTCGAGACCAGCGCGATGAGCACCGCGACGAGACCGGCGAAGACCGCGCCCACGATCGGCACGAACGCGGACACGAAGGTCAGCACCGCCAGCGGAAGCACCAGGGGAACGCCCAGGATCCACAGGCCGATGCCGATGAAGACGGCGTCGAGCAGGCCGACGAAGGCCTGGGACCGCACGAACGAACCGAGCGTGTTCCAGCACCGCTCGGCCACGGCCGGGACATCGGTGGCGAGCCGGCCGGGCAGCTGACGGCCGAGCCAGGGAAGGAAGCGCGGGCCGTCCTTGAGGAAGAAGAACATCAGGAAGAGGGCCAGCACGGCGGTGATCAGGCCGCTGAAGACGGTGCTCACCCCGGTGACCGCCGTGGTGACCACGCTGCCGACGCTGTTCTCGATACGGTCCACGGCGGCGTCGAAGGCGCCCGTGATCTGGGCGTCGCTGATGTTGAGCGGCGGCCCGGCGGCCCATTCGCGCAGTCTCCCGATGCCCTGGATGACCCCGTCGGCCAACTGGCCGGACTGGGAGGCGACGGGGATCGCGATCAGCGCGACGATGCCGGTGCCGACGAGGAGGAACAGCACGGTCACCAGCGCCGCCGCCGGGGCGGGCCGCCATCCCCGGCGGCGCAGGAAGCGGGCGGGCGGCCAGGTCAGGGTGGTGAGCAGCAGACCGACTATCAGCGGCCAGACCACCGCCCACGTCCGGCCCAGCAGCCACAGGACGACGGCGGCCATCAGCAGGACCAGCAGCAGTTCGAGCGAGACGCGTGCCGATCTGCGGAGCGCGGCCGCGGTCTTTTCGGAGCTCAACGTGGCAGACATGGGGTCACCCTATGAGGGGCCCGGCCCCTCGCCCGCATCCGTGCGGGGGTGGCGGACCGGGCGGCGCCCCCTGAGCCCATGGCACCCGTCCGTAACGCACGCGAGGGGCAGCACCGTGCGGTGCTGCCCCTCGGACCCGCGGACCGGCCTCAGCTCTGCGGGCGCTTGCCGTGGTTGGCGCCGTTCTTGCGGCGGGCCTTCTTCTTACGACGTCGCTTCGAGGACATCGAACCCTCTTCCCTCTGCTTCGTTACGGACAGATGATCCGCAGGACCGTCGGATCCGGCGGTGAGGGAGACCACTCCCCACTTCCCACCGTCACAAACTCGCAGCGCGGTGGCAAACCGCCGAGCCGCCGTTCGGGTCAGCGGGACAGGTTCTTGCCGAAGTCCTCGGCGCAGCGGTCTTCCTCGGCCTTGCTGTTGGCGCTCTGCACGCACTCCCCGAAGTTCTTGAACTCCTCGGAGTTGAAGAGGGAGAAGCTGAGGAAGAGGACGAGGACGGAGCCGATCAGGCCGAGCCCGCCCAGCACGGCGCCGATGATCGCCATGACCCGGCGCGGAGCCCGCCCCTGCCGGGCGCGGAGCGCCCCGAGTATGCCGAACACGATCGCGAGCAGGCCGAGAAGAAGCCCTCCGATGACCGTCCAGAAGAAGACGCAGGCGAGCAGACCCAGAACAAGAGCGGTGACCGCGAAGCCGTTGCTCGCGGCGGGTGCCGGGGCGCCGTGCGGTGCTCCGTACGGGGCCTGACCCGCGTTCGGCTGCTGAGGATAGCTGGGCATGGACATCGGTCGAACTCCTTTTGCCAAAAGTTGTCCTGTCCATATGCACTGGAAGACCTCTGATATGCAAATCCGGCCGGATCGGCGCCTTCCGGCCAGCGGGCTACTCCCTGCCGTCCCGTCGAAGCTCCGCCGACAGGTGGTGCTGCAACTGCTGTCCGACCGCCGCGAGTTCATGGACGAACGCGAGCGTGTCCCCGTCGGTCAGGGTGTAATGGCGGCGGGTGGCGTCGACCTGCTTGGCCGTGGGCGCGAGAGCCACCTCGTGCGTGGCGAGATCCACCGTGCCCCCGTCGGCCCGCCCGACCGCGATCTCCGCGATGCCGGTGGGCTGGGTGATCAGCGCCTCCACGCGCCCCTCCGGCTGCAGCCGCCACCAGCCGCTCTCCCGGGCCGAGGGCCGCAGCGGGGCGCCGTCCGGGTCGAGCAGCCAGGCGCGCGAGGCGTAGTGGAGGAAGGGCCGCCCGTCGTGGCTGAAGGTGACCTCCTGCGCATAGGTGAACGCGTCGTCCAGCGTCGGGTACCCGCCCCGCCCCCGGCCGGTCCACCTCCCCAGGAGTCCGAGCACCGGCGTGAGGAGCGGGTGCGGGGCGGGGGCGTCGTCCGGCGCGAAGGCGTCGGGGTAGGGATGGTGCGGGGCGGGGTCGGACATGGGGTGTGCTCCAGGGTCGCTGCCGGTTCTCGTGTTCTCGTGCCGGGTCGCAGCCTAGGGGCATCGCTTCCCTCCGAGGGGCAGCCACGGGCCCGTTGGTGCGGCGGTTACGGAGCAGCCGCAGGTCAGTTGTGGGGCAGCAGGGTCTTCCCGTCCAGGCGGATGACGCGCGGGAGCCGTTCGATGGTGGCTTCCCGGTGGGCGATGACGATGAGGGTCCGGTCGGCCCGCAGGGTGTCGAGCGCGGCTTCCAGGGTCCGGGCCGTCCCGGGGTCGATGTCGGCGGTGGCTTCGTCGAGGACGAGGACGGCCGGGTCGAGGAGTGCGGCGCGCACCAGGCCGATCAGCTGGAGTTCACCGGCCGAGAGTCTGCCGCTGCCCCGGCCGAGGTCGGTGTGGAGCCCTTCGTCGAGCGAGCCGATCCAGCCGGTGAGGCCGAGGTCTCCGGCGGCCCGGGCGACGGTCTGCTCGTCGGGGTCGCCGGGGACGAGCCGGAGGTTGTCGAGCAGGGTCCCCTCGATCATGTGGACGCGTTGCGGGATCAGGACGATCCGGCGGCGCAGCTCGTCGGGCGGGAGGCTCGCCAGGTCGTGGCCGTCGTAGCGGACGGTGCCGCTGTCGGGGGCGTACAGACCGGTCATGAGCTTGGCGAGGGTGGTCTTGCCGGAGCCGGTGGGGCCGACGAGCCCTACGCGTTCGCCCGGTTCGACCCGTACGGAGAGACCGCGCAGGACCTCGTTCCCCGCCACGTACGCGTAGTGGACGTCCTCCAGGTCCAGCGGGCCGCGTTCAGCGGTGACCGGGTGCGGTCGGTCCCCGGACGCGGGGCGGGGCGGGCCGAGTGCGGGGCGGGGTGCGGTCGTGGTGAGCAGGTCGAGCAGGCGCGCGAGGCCGACGAGGGTGCTCTGTACCTGGCCGACCAGGTTCGATGCCTGGGTGGCGGAGTCGAAGAGCTGACGGGTGGCGAGGATGAAGACCACGACCGTGCCGACGCTGATGGAGCCCCGGGTGGTGAGCCAGCCGCCGACAAGGAGGAGCACGGCGGTCGTCACGCTCTGGACGATGCGGGAGAGGCTGATGAGGAAGAGGGTGCGCTGGCTGCGCCGGGCCGCGCGGTAGCGCCGTTCGTTGTCCGCGAGGAAGCGCGTCCGCCAGAAGCCGGTGCCGCCGCCGGTCCGGAGCATCTCGCGGGACTGGACCAGTTCGCGGTAGGTGGTCGCCACCTTCCCGGCCGCGGCGGCCTCGGCGGCGAAGGCCGGGTCGGCGGCCTTCTTGAAGAGCCGCAGCACTGCGACGACGGCGGGCACGAACACGGCGGCCAGGGCCAGGGTGAGCAGCGGCGAGTAGGTGAGCAGCAGCACGGTGGTGAGGACGAGGTACCCGGCGACGGTGAGGACGTCGGGGAGCTGGCTCCGGACGAAGGTGGCGAGGTCGGCGATCTCGGTGGTGGTCCGGCGCAGCAGATCCCCGGAGGGGTGGGCTTCGAGGAAGCGGAGGGGGGCGCGGGAGAGCCGGGTGACGGCCAGTTCGCGCAGGGCGCGGACGACCCGTTCGCCCACGGTGATGAGCAGGAGCTCCGACCGGCGGAACAGTACGAGTCTGAGCAGGGCCAGCACGGTGAGCGCGGCGACGGCGGCGAACAGGCCCGTACGGTCCCGCTCCAGGAGCTGGTCGACGCCCGCGCCGATGACGGCGGGGACGGCGACGGCGGTGGCGGTCGCGGCGGCGCTCGTGGCCAGGGCGAGGGCGATCCCGCGCCTCTCGGGGCGCAGATGGGGCCAGGCGCGGCGCAGCACGCGGCGCTGGTCGGGGGTGGCGGTCAGGAGCGGGTGTTCAGCCACCGGTGCTCACCCGCTCCGCCGTTACGTCGTCGGCTCCGGCCGGCCGGGCCGGTGTCAGGGCGAGGGTGCGGTCGGCCGCTTCGATGACGGTGGGACGGTGGGTGGCGCAGACGATCGTGGTCGTCCCCGGCCGGGCGCGGAGCCGTTCCAGCAGGGTGCGTTCGGTGGTGGCGTCGATGGCGGAGGTGATGTCGTCGAGCAGCAGGACGGCCGGTCGGCGCAGGAGGGCCCGGGCGAGGGCGAGGCGTTGGAGCTGGCCGCCGGAGAGGGTGTTCCCGCGTTCGCCGACGGGGGTGTCCAGGCCCTCGGGGGCGGAGGCGAGGGTGTCGTCGAGTGCGGCGGTGCGGCAGGCCTCGCGCAGTTCGTCGTCGGTGTAGGGGGCGCCCAGGCGGAGGTTGTCGGCGAGGGTGCCGCTGAGGGTGACGGGGCGCTGGGGCACGTAGCCGATCCGGGCGTGGAGTCCGGCGGTGTCGGCCGCCTCCAGCGGGAGACCGCCGAACCGTACGGTGCCGGTGGTGGGCGGCAGGAGTCCGGCGAGGATCCTGAGCAGGGTGGTCTTCCCGGAGCCGGTGGGTCCGGTGACGGCGATCAGCTCGCCGGGGCGGACGGTGAGGTCGACCGGGGCGAGGGTGAGGTGTCCGCCGGAGCGGTGGCTGACGCCCTCGGCGGTGAGGTCGCCGGTCGCGGGTAAGGGTTCCGTGCCCTCGGGGCGGTCGGTGGGCCGGGGCAGCAGGACGTCCTGGAGGCGGCGGGCTGCGGTGGTGGCCTGGCTGAGCTGGCTGATCCGCAGGGTGATGACGCCGACCCACAGCACGAGCATGCTCATCCAGCCGGTGAAGGCGACGATGCCGCCGACGGAGAGGGTGCCACGCAGGACCGCGACGCCGCCGAGGCCGAGTCCGGCGCCGATGGCGAGGGCCGGTACGAACGGTGAGAGCGCGGCCCAGTCGGCGGAGATCCGGCCGGTGGCAAGGGTGTGCTCGGTGACGGTGGCGCTGCGCTCGTGGTGCCGTCGTACGAGGGCGGGCTCGCCGCCGAGTCCGCGTACGGCGGCACTGGCCGAGAGCAGCTCCTCCACCGCGTCGGCGCGGCTGCCGTGGGCGGCGGAGAGCCGGGCGTTGGCGGCGCCGAACCGCCGGGGGAACCGGTAGGTGTTGATCCACACCAGAGGCGGGACGCAGAGCACGCAGAGGGCGGCGAGCAGCGGGTCGAGCCGCATGATGGCCCCGACCATGACGGCGAACCCGGCGACCCCGGTCACGAACGAGGCGAAGCCGGAGAGCCAGTTCCGCACCAGGTCCACGTCACGGGTGCCGCGCAGGGCGAGGTCCCCTTCGCCGAAGCGGGTGAGTGTACGGGTGTCGAGCCGGGAGACCCGGTCGGCGAGGGCGATGTAGAGGCGGTTGCCCTGGGTGGTGGCGAGCAGGGTGGAGTACCAGCCGAGGGCCATCTCGGCGAGGGCGGCGAGGAGGCCGGCCCCGACCACGACGAGGGCCCAGCGGTACAGGGCGGAGGTGTCGCCGTCCACGATGCCCTGGTCGACGGCGCGTTCGACGAGCCAGGGCAGGGCGATGAGCGCGAGCTGGTAGACGAGGCCGCCGAGTACGGCGAGTGCCGCGAGGGCGGGGCGGTCCCTCAGGCAGGACACCAGGAGCCGGAGGCCGTCCCGGGTCGTAGGGTCGGTGGGCTCGTCCGGACCGGCGGCCGGGGGCTTCGGGGCGATGGTGGTGCGGCGGATCATATGGCTCCTCGCCCGGCACCGATGAGCCCTTCGCCGCGGGCGGGTCGGTGGGGTTCGGCGGGCTGGGCGGACCGCTCCAGGCGCTCCGCGAAGAAGTCGAGCAGGGCCGCGTTGACCTCCGCCGGGCGTTCCAGATGGCCGAAGTGGCCGGCGCGTTCGATCTCGGTGTAGCGGGCGCCCGGAACGGCGTCGGCGATCTCCCGGGTGGCCGCCGCCGGCACCAGGACGTCGTCGGCGAACCCGATGCACAGGAGCGGGACGTCGATCGCGGCGTACCGGGACAGCCGGTCGGTGTCGCCCACGACGTCCCACTGGGCGCGGATGCCCGGCCCGCTCTCCCCCGGTGCGTAGGTGAAGACGTCGAGCCAGTCCTGCACCGCCCGCGGATCTCGCAGGGTGTGGGGCGAGAGGTAGGTCAGGGCCGCGAAGACGGCCCGGTGCGAGGCGGGGAGGTCGACCCCGCCGTCGTACAGGTCGCGGCGGGCCCGGCGGAGGGCGGAGCCGAACGGGTGGGGCCGGGCCCAGCCCGCCATCAGCACCGCCCGGCCGACGAGTTCGGGGCGGGCGAGGAGGAGTTCGGCGACGACGGAGGCGCCCATGGAGAAGCCGACGATCCGGCAGGGGCCGAGGGAGAGGTGGTCGATCAGGGCGGCCACATCGGCCGCCATGGCGTCCAGGGTGATGCCTCCGGGCGGTGACACGTTCGGCGCGAGGCCCCGGTTGTCCAGGGCGACGACCCGGTAGCCGGCCGCGTTGAGGGCGGAGGTCTGACGGGCCCGCCAGGTGGTGCGGCCGGCGGCGGCGCCGTTGACGAGCACGACGGGTTCGCCCTCGCCCGTGTCGTCGTAGGTCAGGCTGATGCCGTTGAGGGGTACGGAAGGCATGGCGGGGTCAGACCTCTCTGTCCTGGGATGCGCCCCCGGTCCGGTGGGCGGTGGGGCGGATGCCGGTCGTGAACGGCCTCGGGGCGCGGCGCCCTTCGGTCGTGGTCCTGCCCATCTTCCCTCTTCTCGCTGATCGTTGAGGTGGCCGGTTCCCCGCATCCCGTACGGAGACGATAGGTTAGGCATACCTTACTTCCCGGCCGCTCCGGCGCGTCCGGGAGATCTTCCATTCCTCGACGAAGGAGCGAACATGGCACGTTCACGCGTCCTGTCCGGCCCGGTGGAGCGCAGGCGGTTCCTCGGCGGACTCACGGGTGCCGCGGCGGCGTTAGGGCTGACGGCCTGTGGCGTGGGCGAGTCCGGCGGGAAGGGCGCGGACGACGGTTCCACGGCCCCGTCCGGAGCGGCGACCCGCACCCTGGCCACGGACAACGGCACCGTACGGGTGCCGGAGAAGCCCGAGCGGGTGGTGGTTCTGGAGAACTACGACGCCCTGATGCTCCTCGATCTCGGACTGGTGCCCGTCGGGGTCCCCGACGGGGCGGCCAACGCGCAGCTGCTGCCTCCGGAGGTGTACGCCCAGCTCAAGGACGTCGACACCGTCGGAGCCTCGGGAGCCCCCAACTCCCAGGCCATCGCGGCCCTGAAGCCGGATCTGATCATCGATCAGTTCTACAAGGAGAAGTCGGCCCCGCTCAAGACCATCGCGCCCGTCGCGTTCTTCGACTGGCACACCAGCGGATCGCTCTGGCACCAGCAACTGGCAAAGGTCGCCACGGCGGTCAACCGGGAGAGTCAACTCGCCGAGAAGAAGAAGGAGTACGAGCGGCGGCTGTCGGAGGTGCGGGCGGCCTACCGCAAGCAGATCAGCACGACGACCTGGGCGCCGCTGAGCGGCGGGCCGAACGGGAAGTTCTTCCTCGGTACACCGCTGGTGACGGTGATGCGTGATGTCGGGCTCCGTATCGGTGCCGGACTGCCGGAGAAGGAGGCGGGCTTCGTGGCGAAGAGCTACGAGGAGATGGATGTCCTCAAGGACTGCGACGCGCTGATCTACTCGGTGCAGTACGACGGCAGGGCGACCCCCACGACCCAGCAGTTGCTGGACCACAAACTGTGGAAGGGGGTACCCGCCGTCAAGGCCGGGCGCGCCTTCCCCTCGAAACACTTCGTGATGGCCAACTACAGCTTCGCCATCGGCACGGTCGACGAGATCGAGGCCATGCTCAAGCAGATGTGACGGGCTCCGGCAGCCGGAGCGGGCTCCAGCAGATGTGGCGGACTCCGGCGGTCGGAGCGACGGCGGACGGGAGCTGTCCGTCGGTGCCGTGCGGCGCCGACGGGCAACCCCGGGCGGCGGCGGCCTCTCAGGCCGGGTCGGCCGCCGCGTTCTCCAGCAGGCTCTTGGGCCGCAGGTCCGTCCAGTTCCGCTCCACGTAGTCCAGGCAGTCCTGGCGGCTGCTCTCCGGGTGGGCCACGGTCCAGCCGCCCGGCACCTCGGCGAAGGCGGGCCACAGGGAGTGCTGTCCCTCGTCGTTGACGAGCACCAGGTAGGTGCCGTTCTCGTCCTCGAAGGGGTTGGTCACCGGTCCTCCTTGCGTAGGGATGAAGCGCGTACCGAGGCAAGCCTATCTTCCGTGCCCGCTCACGACCTCCTTTCCCGTCCGCCCACGAACCCCCTTGCCTGCCCGCCCACTTGGCCGCTCACGCGGTGCCGGTGCCACGCCGTTTGAACAGGACCCAGGCCAGGTAGACACCGCCGAGCACGGCCGTGGTGACGCCCACGGGAAGCAGGTTGTTGCGCTGGGACTCCTCGACCACCTGGATCCAGCCGATCTGCCGGTCGGTCCACACCAGTACGGTGAAGAACTGGCCGGAGGCGAGGTGCGCGGCCGACAGCAGTCCGGCGCCCACCGCCCCCGCCGAAACCAGGCTGCCCCCCGGGCTGCGGCTGACCATGACGGCGATCTGGGGTGCGGCCAGCGCGATGAACGGGATGGGCCCGGCGCTCGCCACCGCGACCCCGCACAGCCCGATGCCGAGCACGGTCAGGGCGAGCCGCGAACGGTTCACCCGTACGCCCAGGCCGGTCGCCAGGTCGTCGCCCAGTTCCATCATCCGCAGCCGCCTGCCGAACAGCAGCGTCAGGGGCAGCAGCACGGCCAGCGCCACGGCCATGGTCTGCACCGAGCTCCAGCCCCGCCCGTTCAGCGTGCCGACGAGCCAGATGTGCGCGTTCTGGGCGTCGTTGAGCGAGGACCGGGTGAGCAGATAGGAGTTGACCGAGCCGAGCATGGCGGTCACCCCGAGCCCGATGAGCACCAGCCGGATGCCGTGCAGCCCTCCCCGGCTGGCCAGCACGGAGACCACCAGGGCGGTGACCAGTCCCCCGGCGATCGCCCCGGCCGCCACCGAGGCCGCCGCGCCGCCGAACGTCACGATGACCAGGATCGCGCCGGTCGCCGCACCGCTGTTGAAGCCGATCACATCGGGGCTGGCCAGGGCGTTGCGGGAGACGCTCTGGAAGATCGCGCCGCTGACGCCCAGCGCGCAGCCGACCAGGACCGCCAACAGCGCCTGCGGAAGGCGTTCCTGGTTGACGAAGTGGACGGCGAGCCGGTCGCCGGTCCCATGGAACAGGGCCTGGGCCACCTCGGCCACCGTCACCGGGTACGCGCCGAGGCAGAGGCTGACCAGCAGGAGCACTCCGGCCAGCAGCAGCGCGCCGGCGCTCACCGCTCCGGTCCGCCGGTGCATCCGGAAGCTGACCCGTCCGGCCCACAGCCGCACCGGCCGGGTCGCGTCCGCCGTGTCCCCGGGCGCCTTGCGGGCGGGCCGGAGTTCGGTGGCCGTCACAGCGACGCCCCCTTGCGCCGGCACACCATGGCGATGAAGACCGGCGCCCCGATGAGCGCGGTCACCGCGCCGACCTCCAGCTCGTCGCCCGGCAGCGCCACCCGGCCGATGATGTCCGAGACCAGCAGGAGCACCGGGGCGAGCACCATCGAGTACGGCAGCACCCACCGCAGATCGGGCCCGGTCAGCCACCGCGCCACCAGGGGAACGACCAGTCCCACGAAGGCGATCGGCCCCGCCGCGGCGGTCGACGCCCCGCAGAGCAGGGTCACCACGACCACGGCGGCGATCCGGGTCCGGGCGATCCGCGCCCCCAGCGCCCGCCCCAACTCCTCGCCCAGGGCCAGGGAGTTGAGCGAGCGGGCCAGCAGCAGGGCGATCACCAGGCCGGCCACGATGAACGGCAGGAGCTGCACGACGAGTTGAGGTTCCCGCCCGGCGAGCGAGCCGACCATCCAGAAGCGCAGGTAGTCGTAGGTGGCGGAGTCGAAGACGGTCAGTCCGGCGATGACCCCGCTCAGGCTCGCGCTCACGGCGGCCCCGGCGAGCGCGAGGCGTACGGGGGTGGGTCCGGCTCTCCCGGAGGCGCCGAGGACGTACACGACGATGGTGGTGAGCGCCGCGCCCGCGAAGGAGAACCACACCAGCGAGCCGAAGCCCGCGAGCCCGACGACCCCGATGCCGAACACCACGGCGGCGGAGGCACCCGCGTTGACACCGAGGAGCCCGGGGTCGGCCAGGGGGTTACGGGTGACGGCCTGCATCACCGCTCCCGCCACGCCGAGGGCCGCGCCGGCCATCAGCCCGACGAGGGTGCGCGGCAGCCTCAACTCCCGGACCACATCGGTGGTGTAGGAGCCGTCGTCGTTCCAGAGCGCCGACCAGACCTGGCCGAGCGAGGTGTCCTTGGTGCCGATCCAGGTGCTCAGCGCGACGAGGAGCAGCAGGAGCGCCGCGAGGACGAGCAGTCCGCCGCCGCGCAGGGCGGTACGGGCGGGGGTGGCTTCCTGGGGTGTTCGGGTGCGGACCGCCTGGGCAGGAGGGCGGCCGAGAGTGGACTGACCGGGCACGTCGGCCTCTCACCCGCCCGTCCGGGAGCGGCGGCCGGGCGCCGCTGACCCGCCCTGCGCACAAGGCCCCGACGGCCCGGCGGCGGACGGAGCCGTCACAGTCCGAGGTCGCTGAGGCGCGCCTCGTACCGGATGGTGAGGTCTTCCTCGTCGTCGGCCGGGGCGTCCCAGAGGGCGACCAGCTCGGCGCGCACGGCGTCGGGAAGGGCCTCGTACCGCTCGTTCCAGCTGTCGGCGTCCGGTATCCAGTAGCCGACGACCTTGAACCGGGTGGCGGGGAGCCCCAGTTCCTTGCGGAGGTAACGGCGTACGGTACGCAGCGCGTTGGTCTCGCCCGCGACCCAGATGTAGCCGCCGGTCATGTCCGTGCCGGGCGGGATCGCTGCGCTCACGAGCTCGGCCAGCCGGCTGGCCCCGTGGCCGTTGCCGCCGTAGGTCCAGGTCACCTTGGTGTCGGGCAGCGGCTGGACGGCCTCGGGCCCGGGCAGTTCGACGACCACCCGGGTGGCGACCTCGTCCGGGGTGTTCTCCAGCAGGCGCGCCACGGCGGGCAGCCCGGTCTGGTCGGCGATCAGCACCTGCCAGGCGAGGTCGTCCGGGGGGCTGTAGAGGCCGGTGGGGTCGTTGACGCCGATCACGTCTCCGGGCTGCGCCCCGGCCACCCAGGTGGACGCCACGCCGTGGTCGTGCAGGACGAAGTCGATGTCGATCTCACCGGCCTCGGGGCGCACCGCCCGCACGGTGTACGTACGCATCGGGGCGACGGGCCGGCCCTCGGGGGTCTCCCAGCCCTTCTCCGTCGTGATGGGCAGCGAGACGTCGTTGCGGTCCGGGCCGTGCGGGAAGAAGAGGCGTACGTATTCGTCGCCGACCCCGGTGGACTCGAAGCCGGCGAGCCCTTCGCCGTGCAGCGTCACTCGGGTCATGGTCGCGGTGAGCGGATCGACTCGGGCGACGACGGCTCGGTGGATCGTCATGGACACTGCCCCTTCGTACGCGTGGTCGGCCTGATCGCGGGGGCGACAGGACGCGGATACGCCCATCGGACACGACACTCCGATCGACTTAGGCCAGCCTAACCTTCCATGGCCCCTTGTTCGATACCGCCTCAGGCCTACTGCCCGCCGCCGTCCTCGATCAGCCCGGTCTCCCAGGCCCATGCGGCGATGCCGACCCGGTTGCGTACGGCGAGCTTCGCCCGGACGTTGGCGATGTGGGTCTTGGCCGTGCCCGCCGCGATGTGGAGCCGGGCCCCGATCTCCGCGTTGGTGTGCCCCTGGGCGACGAGCCGGGCGATGGCCTGCTCCCGTTCGGTGAGCGGGGAGCGGCCGGGGGGCGGTGGCGTGGCGCGGGAGGCCAGGCCGCTCAGGAGGCGGACCGTCACCTGCGGGCTGATCAGGAGGTCGCCCGCCATCGCGGCCCTGACTCCCTCGATGAGCAGCCCGGGGCCCGAGCGCTTGAGGAGGAATCCGCAGGCGCCGCCCGTCAGGGCGGTACGGACGTACTCGTCGTCGTCGAACGTGGTCACCACGAGGACCCGCACCGGGTCGACGGCCTCGGGGCCCGCGAGCCGCCGGGTGACTTCGAGACCGTCGAGGCCGGGCATCCGGATGTCGGCGATGACCAGGTCGGGACGGAGGGCGCGGGCGAGTCCGACGGCGGTGACACCGTCCGGCGCCTCCGCGACGACCGCCATGTCCGGCTGGGAGTCGAGAACGAGCCGGAACCCGCTGCGGATGTCGGCCTGATCGTCGGCCAGCAGGATGCGGGTCACACCCGGGGGCTGGGGGGCGGTCATACAGGTCTCCCTGGTGGGTTGGGGGGCGGTGGGCGGAGAGGCACTGGACGGCGGACGGCCGAGGACGAGGGGCGGGGGCACAGGCGCACAGAGCCTGGTCAGGGCTCCTCGACCGGCAGTCGGGCGACCAGGCGCCAGCCCTCGCCGTACGGCCCCGCCGACAGCGTCCCGCCCAGCGCCCGGACCCGGTCGGTCAGGCCCGGCAGCCCGTACCCCGAAGGGCCCGTGCGGCGGCGGAGCGGGAAGGCGGCCGACCGGCCCGCCGAGCGGGGGCGGTCGTTCGTCACCCGTACCTCCACGGCCCCGTGGGCCAGGGCGAGGGTGACATCAACGCGGGTGGCGGTGGGGGCGTGCCGTCGCACGTTGGTCAGCGCTTCGGCGACGACGCGGTAGGCGGTGGCACCGGCCTCACGCGACAGGGCGCGCTCGGCGCCCGGCTCCAGGACGAGAGCGGCCCCGGCGCCACCGGAGAAGGTGAACTGGTCGACCAGATAAGGGAGTTGATCCGCCCCGGGGAGGGGTTCCGACGTTCCCGGACCCGGACCGTGGAGCATGCGGATCGTCCGGTCCATCGCGGCGAGCGCGCTGAGCCCGGCCGTCTCGATGCGTTCGAGAGCCTGTACGGCCTGCCCGGGGTCGGTCGCGGCGACGAACCGGGCGGCCTGGGCCTGTACGACCATCCCGCTCACATCGTGGGCGACGAAGTCATGGAGGTCCCGGGCGAGTTGGAGCTGCTGGGCGCGGCGCGCGGCAGCGACCGCGTCCCGCCGTCGCACCTCCGCCCGGCGCAGGGTCCAGCAGGCCCCGCCCACGAGGAGCGAGGGCAGGAACCAGAACGAGGCGGCGCCCGAACGCTCCAGGAAGGAAGCCCCGGTCAGCAGCGCCGCAGGCCAGAGCGCCAAGGCCGGAACGGCGACCCGTAACCGCCAGAGCGGCGACCAGCGCACCACCGCGCCGAGCAGGGCCAGCAGCAGGGCTGCTTCGAGGAGCTTCCACGGGCCGGGGCCGGTGACGGTCGTCGTCAGCGAGAGACCCGCGCAGGCCGTCGCGGGCAGGGCGAGCCACCTGCGGGAAGCCGGACGCCCGGCAGCGGCTCCCACCAGGGTGGCGACGGCCGCCACGGCCGGGACGGCGGCGGCGACAGGAGCCGGTGCGAGGAGGGCGGCGACCAGCGCCGGACCGGTGGCGCCGAGCAGGACGGCCCTGATCACGGGAGGGACTCCGGACGGCACCCCGGCGTCGGCGGGAGGTCGGCCCGCGCCCCCAGGTGACGTACTGGACCGCTCGTTCGGTATACGCACGGGCGTCAGCGTACGGGGGCGTCCAGAGCCGGTCCCAAGGGGCCGCCGGACCCCATCTGCCCCGAACGGCAGAGGCCGGAGCCGCACGGGATGCCTCTTCCGTGCCGATCGGCCGATGGATGCCGGGCCGGGTCCGCACGAGGCTGGTTCCACGGCAACACGCACCCGGCAAACACGCACACCGGACCAGGAGTTCATCATGCGACGCATTTCCCTCACCGCCCTCGGTGCCGCCCTGCTGACCACCGCCTGTGTGGCGGCGGCACCGGCACCGGCGGCGGACACGGCGAAGAAGCCGCCCAGGACCGCGAGCGTCCACGGCTCGGCCCGCGTCCACTACGTCTTCAGCCCTCAGGACGACATCCGGTTCACCGTCGACGCCGTGGCGGCGCCCTACTCCCGCCCGCTTCCCGGGCTGCCCGGCGGGCTGCCCACCGACGCCCGGGGCACGGTGCGGTTCACCCACCACGTGGACAGCACCGGTGAGACCGTGTCGGCCGAGGCCCGGGTGGACTGCCTGGTCACGGGGGGCCGCACGGCCACGTTCACCGCCGTCGTCACCCGGTCGGACACGGGCCCCGTCGGTGAGCGGCTGGGCTTCAGTGTCTACGAGGGGCGCGCGGGCGAGCCGGACCGCCTCGGGTTCTCCTGGGGAGTCGCGAACGTCGACCCGGACACCCCCGACGAGAAGGGCAACCCGACGCAGCCCACCGTGGGCACATGCATGGCGCCCGCCCCCTTCGCCCCCGCCGTCCACGGCGGCTTCACGGTCCGCCACACCGAGCTGCCCCCGGAGCCGAAGACCCGGGCCTCGCGGGCCCCGCGGGCCCCGCGGGCCCCGCGGTCAAACTGACAGCACGGTCGTTCGTGGCAATGTTCTGGCTCCTGGGACCCCCGACGAGGAACAACGGGGCCCTGCTGCGGGAGCAGTACCAGGATCGAGGGGGCGCAGGGGTACCGGACGGCGGGGAAGGAACATCCGCAGCCGAAGGGCGCGGCGGAAGCCGGTATCCACCCGAGTTGTCCCGCACGACGGCAACGGGCGTCAGCAGATGCGTGGCAGTTGCTCGCCGAGCGGCATGTCCACCACCCGGGTGCCGCCGAGGCCGGTGGCGGCCACGACCATGCCCGGGTGGTCCGCCACACAGGTGCCGATCCGCACGGACTCCTTGCCCAGCGGGTGGGCGCGCATCGCCTCCAGGACGGCGTCCGCGTGGTCGGGCGGGACGAACGCGACGAGCTTGCCCTCGTTGGCGACGTACAGGGGGTCCAGGCCGAGGAAGGAGCAGGCGTTGGCGACGGTGTCGGGTACGGGGAGCGCCCGCTCGTCGAGCGTGATGCCGACGCCCGCGGCTCCGGCGATCTCGTTGAGCGAGGTGGCCAGTCCGCCCCGCGTCGGGTCGCGCAGTACGTGGAGGTCCTGGCAGGCGGCGAGCATGTCCGCGACCAGTCCGGCCAGCGATGCGGTGTCGCTCTGGATCTCGACGCCGAACTCCAGCCCCTCGCGCACGCTCATGATGGCCACGCCGTGGACCCCGATCTGCCCGCTGACCAGCACCGCGTCCCCGGGAGCGGCACGCTGCGGGCGGATGTCGACGCCGTCGGGAACCAGGCCGATCCCGGCGGTGTTGATGAAGATCCCGTCCCCGTGCCCGGCGTCGACGACCTTGGTGTCGCCGGTCGCGACGGTCACCCCTGCGGTGCGGGCGGCGTCGCCCAGCGCCTGGGCGACCCGGCCGACGACGGAGAGTTCGATGCCCTCCTCCAGGATGAAGCCGCAGGAGAGGTAGGCCGGGACGGCTCCGGCCATGGCAAGGTCGTTGACCGTCCCGTTGACGGCGAGGTCGCCGATGGACCCGCCGGGGAAGAACAGCGGGCGCACGACGAAGGAGTCGGTGGAGAAGGCGAGCTTCGCACCTCCCATCGTCAGATGTGCGGAGTCGCCCAGTTCGGCGAGGACATCGCTGCCGAAGGCGGGGGCGAAGAGGTGTTCCACCAGCTCGGCGGAGAGCGTTCCGCCGCCGCCGTGGCCCATCACGATGCGTTCGTGGTCGCGCAGGGGTGCGGGGCAGGTCCAGCCGGAGAAGTCGGCGGGGGCCGCAGCCGGGGAGGAGGGAGCGGGGGCGATGTCAGCCAACGGAACTCGCCTCCTTCGCCGGGGCGTTCGCCGCCGGAGCCTTCGCGGCCTTGGCGTTCGCCGTCGGCGCTTCGAGCCGCCGGTACAGGTAGTACGCCGCGCACGCGCCCTCGCTGGAGACCATCGTGGCGCCCAGCGGGTTGCGCGGGGTGCACTGCTTGCCGAACGCGGCGCACTCGTGCGGCTTGATCAGCCCCTGGAGCACTTCGCCGCTGCGGCAGACCGTCGACTCCTCGGTCTCGATGCCGGTGACGGAGAACCGGTGCTCGGCGTCGTACTCCCGGTACTTCGGCGACAGCCGCCAGCCGCTCCGCGGGATCATCCCGATGCCGCGCCAGGACCGGTCGGTGACCTCGAAGACATCGGCCAGCATCGCCTGGGCGGCCGGGGAGCCCTGCTCGTTGACCGCGCGCGGGTAGGCGTTCTCCACGGTGTGCTCGCCCGTCTCCAGCTGCCGCACCGCGCGCCGGATGCCTTCGAGGATGTCCAGCGGCTCGAAGCCGGTGACCACGATGGGGACCTCGTGCCGGTCGGCGAGGTCCGGGTACTCCTTGGTCCCCATGACCGTGCAGACGTGCCCGGCGGCGAGGAACGCCTGGACCTGGCAGTCCGGCGAGTTCATGATGGCGTCGATCGCCGGGGGCACCCGTACGTGGGAGACCAGCAGGCTGAAGTTGGGGATGGAGAGCTTCTTGGCCTGGTAGACCGTCATCGCGTTGGGCGGGGCGGTGGTCTCGAAGCCGATACCGAAGAAGACGACCTGCTTCTCCGGGTTCTCCTGGGCGATGCGCAGGGCGTCCAGCGGCGAGTAGACCACCCGGACGTCCGCGCCCTCGCTCTTCACCTGGAACAGGTCGCGGCCGCTGCCCGGGACGCGGAGCATGTCACCGAACGAGCAGAAGATCACGTCGGGTCGGGAGGCGATCTCCAGGGCCTTGTCGATGATCTCCAGCGGGGTGACGCAGACCGGGCAGCCGGGGCCGTGGATCAGCCGGATCCCGTCGGGGAGCAGCTGGTCGATGCCGTGGCGGATGATCGAGTGCGTCTGTCCGCCGCAGACCTCCATCAGG
The DNA here is from genome assembly GCF_042750035.1 of Streptomyces sp. NPDC059452. NCBI lineage: Bacteria > Bacillati > Actinomycetota > Actinomycetes > Kitasatosporales > Streptomycetaceae > Streptomyces > Streptomyces sp. NPDC059452. Next base: position 90,083 of record NZ_JBHYVE010000022.1, on the reverse strand, counting down.
GACCAGGGCCGGGTGGTGAGCGCCCGGATGTCGTCGAAGAGCCGTTCGGCGAGGACGGGATCGCTGAATTCGTCGAGATACTTCATGACCGCGCCTCCTTCTCGCTTCCGTGAGTGGGGAGTTCGTCGGCCGGGAGTTCGGTCCCGGCGGGGCGTTCGGCGCCCGCGTCCTTGGCCGCCTTGCCCCAGTGGTCGCCGAACTCCTCCTCCAGGACGCCGAGGTTCTCGAAGAGTTCAAGGGTCTGGCGCGCCGACTCCTCGTCGAGCCGTTGCAGGGCGAATCCGACATGGACGATGGCGTAGTCCCCCACCCGCATGTCGGGGACGTACTCCAGGCACACGTCCTTGACGACACCGCCGAAGTCGACCTTGGCCATTCGTGTGGCGTCGCGTTCCTCGATCTCCAGCACTCGGCCGGGTACGGCCAGACACATGGCGCTCTCCTCCCTCACTCCTTCGTCCGGGCGGCGACCATCAGCTGTCCGAGGGCGAGCCCGCCGTCGTTGGGGGGCACCTTGCGGTGTCGCAGTACGGTGAAGCCGTCCTCCGCGAGGCCGGCCGAACAGCCCTCCGTCAGCAGGGCGTTGCAGAACACACCTCCGGTCAGGGCCACGGTGGCGATGCCCGTACGCTGCCGGGCCGCCGCGCACACGTCACGGACGAGGCCGGTCACCGCCCGGTGGAAGCGGCGGGCCACGGTCGGGGCCGGGGCCCCGCCGAGGACGTCCTCGGCGGCGGCGGCCAGGACCGGTGACGGGTCGGCGATCAGGGGCGTCGCGGGCCCGCCCGGCTCTGCTCCCAGGATGAACCCGTACGCGCGTTCGCGCCCGTCGTCGCCGGAGCCGGGGTCCGGACCGGGGGCGTCCAGCGCCGCGTTCTCCAGGCGCATGGCCGCCTCGGCCTCGTACTCCACCCGGTGGCAGACGCCCGCGAGCGAGGAGACCGCGTCGAAGAGGCGGCCCATGCTGGAGGTCGGGACGCAGTTCAGCCCGCGCTCCAACTGGCGCTCCAGCAGCCGCCGTTCACCGGGCGGGGCGATGGCCGCGCAGGGCAGCCCGTCCGACCACGGCACATGGGCGGCGCGCAGATGGGAGAGCGCCATCCGGTACGGGTTGCGGACGGCGGCGTCCCCGCCGGGCAGCGGTACGTAACGGAGGTGGGCGAACCGCTGGAAACCGTCGTAGTCCGCGATCAGGACCTCGCCGCCCCAGACCGCCCCGTCGTCGCCGTACCCCGTCCCGTCGAAGGCGATACCGATGACGGGGGCGGTGCCGTCGAGCCCGTGCTCGGCCATGGTGGAGGCCACATGGGCGTGGTGGTGCTGGACCTGGCGCAGCGGGAGGCCGCGCTCCTCGGCGGTGCGGCGGGCCCACTGGGTGGAGCGGTAGCCGGGGTGACGGTCGGCGACCAGGAGGCGCGGGGTCACGGTGGTGAGGTCGGTGAGGTGGGCGGTGGCCTTGGCGAAGGCGGTGAGGGTGGCGAGGTCGTCCATGTCGCCGACGTGGGCGGAGAGCCAGGCGTAGCGGTCGTCGGCGGCACAGAAGGTGTTCTTCAGGTCGCCGCCGACCGCGAGCGCCGGGAGGACGGGCAGCGGCAGGGCCAGCGGCAGCGGGGCGTAGCCGCGCGAGCGGCGGACCGGGAGTTCGGCCCCGGCACAGATCCGGACCACGGAGTCGTCGCAGGGCACATGGATGGGCCGGTCGTGCCGGAGCCAGGCGTCGGCCAGTCCGTCGAGCCGGGTCAGGGCCTCCTCGTCATCGGTGACGATGGGCTCGCCGGAGCGGTTTCCGCTGGTCATGACGAGGACGGGCGGTCCGGGCGGGTCGCCGGGCAGGCCCAGCAGGAGGCGGTGGAGCGGGGTGTACGGGAGCATCACGCCCAGGTCCGGGCTGCCGGGCGCGACACCGGAGACCACCTCGGGGGACGCGGAGACCCGGCGGCGCAGCAGCACGACCGGTTTACGGGGGCCGGTGAGGAGCTCCTGTTCGGCCTCGTCCACGTAGGCGAGGCGCTGGACCGTCTCCAAGGAGTCCGCGAGGACGGCGAAGGGCTTGCCACCCCGGTTCTTGCGCTTGCGCAGGGTGCGTACGGCGGCGGGGTCGCCCGCGGCGCAGGCCAGGTGGTAGCCGCCGATCCCCTTCACCGCGACCACCGCGCCGTCCGCCAGCAGCCGCCGGGCCTCAGCCAGAGCGTCCTCGTCGTGGCGCGTGTCCGGACCCCCGGGTCCCCGGCACAGGGTGAGCCGGGGCCCGCAGGACGGGCAGGCGATCGGCTGGGCGTGGAAGCGGCGGTCGGCGGGGTCGGCGTACTCGCGGGCGCAGTCGGGGCACATCGGGAAGCCGGACATGGTGGTGCGGGGCCGGTCGTAGGGCAGGCCGGTGACGACGGTGAACCGGGGGCCGCAGTGGGTGCACGTGATGAACGGGTGGCGGTGGCGCCGGTCGGCCGGGTCCGCGAGTTCGGTCAGGCAGGCGTCGCAGGTCGCGGTGTCCGGCGGGATCAGGGTGCGGCCGGTGCCGGTGCCGGAGGAGGCAGAGGCGGAGGGGCGGATGGTGAAGCCCGAGCCGTCGTTCAGGACGGGCACGGCGCGCGGCTCGACCGACTCGACGACGGCGAGCGGGGGCGCCCGGGTGCCGATCGCGTCGGTGAAGGCGTCGACGGCCGCCGCCGGGCCCTCGACCTCCGTACGGACGCCGTCGGCGTCGTTGGTGACCCAGCCGGTGAGGCCGTACTCCTCGGCCAGCGTGTAGACGAACGGGCGGAAGCCGACGCCCTGGACCGCGCCGCGCACGGTGAGGTGGCGGCGGATGCGGTCCTGCGGGGTGGCCGGGGTCATCGCGGGGTTCCGGCGGGTGCGTGGGAGTGCTCGGCGGAGGGATCTTCATGGTGGTGCAGGTGCTTCTCGTGCTGCCGCGCGAGGACCGGCGTATGGTTCTCCCCGCCGTCCGCCGCCCGCAGCACATGGGCGAGGAGGTCGTCGACGCCCTCGCCGGTCCTGGCCGAGGTCTCGATGACGGGCACGCCCGGGTTGACCTGCTGGACTCCGCTCAGGAAGTCCTCCCGCCGGAACTCCACCGCCTCCGCGAGATCCGTCTTGGTGATCACGACCAGATGCGCGAGCCCGAAGGCCGCCGGGTACTTCACCGGCTTGTCCTCGCCCTCGGTCACCGAGGCAAGCGCGATCCGCAGGGTCTCGCCGAGGTCGTAGGAGGCGGGACAGACGAGGTTGCCGACGTTCTCGACGAAGAGCAGCCGGGTCCCCTCGGGCAGCCAGCCCGCCAGCTTGGCCCCGAGCATTCCGGCCTCCAGGTGGCAGAGCCCGTCGGTGAGGATCTGCTGTACGGGGGCTCCCGAGCGGGCCAGGCGCGTCGCGTCGTTCTCCGTAGCGAGGTCGGCGGTGACAGCGGCGGCCGGGGTGCCCCCGGCGACGGCCCGGGTGAGCAGCGCCTCCAGCAGGGCCGTCTTGCCGCTGCCGGGGCTGGACATGAGGTTGACGGCCGTGGTGCCGCGGTCGTCCAGGGTGCGGCGCAGCTCCACCGCGTTGGTGTCGTTCTTCGCCAGCACGGCCTGGTGCAGGTCAACGGTGCGGCACATGGCTCGCCTCCTTGTCCCGGGCGAGGGCATCGGCGTTCGCATCAGCGTCGGCAGCGGCATCGGCGTTCACATCAGCGTCAGCAGCGGCATCGGCGTTCGCATCGGTCACGCCCGGTACGTCGTCCCCGTGCCGGTCCCCGTCGTGGTGGGCGTCCTCCGGGCGGACGTCGTCCAGGACGACCCGGGCGATCTCCAGTTCGCGCCCGCCGGTCAGGCTCATCGCCCGTGAGCAGGCGCCGCACCACAGGTCCGGGGGCATCCCGGTCGCGGTGTCCCGGCCGCAGCCCTCGCAGCGGGCTCTTCCCTCAACAGTCTCGATCAGCAGCCGGGCGTCCGCCAGCACAGTGCCCTCGGCGGCCACCCCGAAGGAGAAGTCCAGCGCCTCGGGCACCACCCCGGACAGCTCCCCGACCCGCAGGGTCAGCGACCGGACCGGGACCCGTTCCGCGCCGCGTTCCCGCAGCGCGCCGTCGACCTGGTCGACGACGGCCATCGCGATCGACAGCTCATGCACGGCGCTCACCCCCTCGCTACCCTGGGAGGACCATGCCTGGTCACGAGGTCGAACGGCGAGCGCTGCTCACCCCGGTCCTGCTCCTGCTCCTGGCCGAGCGCCGGGGTCACGGCTACGAGCTGGTGCAGCGCCTGGGGGCGTTCGGCTGGGAGGAAGCCGAATCGGCCCATGTCTACCGGCTGCTGCGGTCCATGGACAAGTGCGGCGAAGTCACCTCGCAGTGGTGTGCCTCGGCCTCCGGCCCCGCGCGCCGCGTGTACGCCATCACCCCGCAGGGCGCCATGAATCTCGCCCTCTGGTTCGTCCGGCTGGGAGAACTGCACAGCACCCTCCATCTCTTCCTGGAGCGCTACGTGCAACTGGAGGACGCCGGGGGCGGGGACGGGCCTCCGCACCACCCGGGACATCCTCCGCACCACCCTGGACACGCGGACTACATCCGGCGCATGCGCAGGTAGCGCCGGGCATCGGGCAGGTTCCGGGCGACGCCGTACAGGGCCACCAGGCCCGCGGCGACGCCGATCCATATCCAGTGCATCCTGTGCCTCCAAGGTCGTGGTCTCAGTTCTTCTGCGGTACGGCATTCGGTACGGTCCCCTGCGGTACGGGATCGGATACGGGATCCGGTACGGGGGCGGCGCGGCGCGACAGCAGGCCGAGCACCAGGTCCACCGCAGGGTCCACCGCCTCCTCGACCGGCGAGCTGAGCCCGATCCCCTCCCCCGTGTCCCGGGGCTCGCAGCCGATGACGTACACCTCGTCGGGGAGCGTGCCGCCCGCTCCGGCGTGCAGGTCGTGGAGCAGGGCGAGCACGGTGGCGGGGTCCATGGCGTGGGTGTCGAGCGGGCCGGGCCGGTGCCCGGTGTCCGGGGGGTGCGGGCCGACGTCGATCGTGTACAGGGTGCCGGGCGGGGAGCCCCGGCTCACCAGGTCGACCAGGACGAGGGTGCGGTAGCCCTCCAGCAGCCGGTAGGCGAGGTGCACCCCGCGGATTCCGGCGTCCATCAGCTCGGTGCCGGGCGGCAGCCGGGACGGGTCGAGGCGGCCGAGCCGCCGGACCGTCTCCACGCCGAAGCCGTCGTCCTGGAGGAAGATGTTGCCGACCCCGGCGACGAGGGTGCGCTCAGGTGTCTCCGTACCGCTCATGGCTCCTCCTCCCGCAGCGGCGCCACCTCGTCCGGCTTGAAGTAGAGGAAGCGGCCCTGCCCGCGGCGGATGTCGCCGCCCGGGTCGTCGTCCAGGACGACGGCCAGGTGCAGCTCCCCGTCCAGGTCCGCGACCACGGCTTCGACGGTGGCCCGGCAGCCCCGCAGGAACGTGTCCTGGGCGTCCGTGCGGCGGGCCCCCGGAGTGAGGAGGACCCGGGAGCCCTCGCCCACGGCCTCACCGTCGATGGAGACGGTGGAGGGGGCGTCGGCCGCCTCGGGATCCTGCTGCGGGTCCCACCAGGGGTGCCCGGGGCCTTCGGGGAGGGTGAGGCCGGAGGGCGCGCCCTCGCCCGTCACCTCCCGCAGCCCCCGGATCGCTCCGTGCAGCCGCTCCCGTACCGCCTCGGGCATGGAGTCCACCAGGTCGATGACCTCGGCGGCCCGGTCGTCGGTGCCGCGTGCCTCGCGCTTCTCCCGCTCGGTGAGGGCGGCGGTGCGCAGCGAGAGGATCTCGTCGATCTCGGTGGCGTCGTACAGCGGGCCGGGGCTCTCCTCCGCGAGGACCGGGTGGTCCTCCAGGATGATCGGCGAGGAGAGGACGAGGTCCGCGCGGTCCGCCGGGCCTGCGAGGACCGGCCAGGTGTGGTCGTTGCGCAGCTCGGCGACGGCGGGGCGGGCCCACTCGGGCGGGTCCGTCATGGAGAGGAACCGGCCGCCCTCGACGGCCAGCAGCAGATGGGCGCCGATCATGCTGTGCGGGAGGGCCGCCGTCCGGTCGCCGGCCGGGGCGTCGGTGGTGTTGTGCACGGTGACGGTGAGGCGGGAGACCCGGTAGGGGCCGGGAAGTTGTTCGACGTACGGCCGGATCTCGCCGGTCAGCCGCGCCCGCCGCCGTACGAGCCGTCCCAGGGTCCGGCCCTCACCGTCCAGCACCGGTTCGTGCTCGACGGCGGGCGGCAGGTCGAAGGTGACGGTACGGGTGTGGGCCTGCTCCCCCGTCAGTTCGGCGAGGGGTGCGTGGAGCCGGACGCGTTCCTCGTGGCCCTCGTCCCAGGGGACCAGGACCCGGTCGGGCAGCTCCAGTTCGGGCACTTCGGTGTACGTGCCGTCGGGGCCGAGGCGCTCCACGGTCCGCCGCCGGACGTGCAGGAAGCGCAGTTCGGCGTGGAGGCGGTCGGCGGTGCGGGGTTCGAGGAGGACGTCGGTGCGCTGCTCCGCGTACTCGCCGCCCTCGGCCGTGCAGGCGGGCGGCACGAGGACGCCGAACTGCCAGCGCATCCGGTTCTTCGCGGACGAGGCGCGGTACGGGTAGAGGACGTACCCCTCGAAGAGCACGGCGTCGGCGACCGCGCGCGCCTGGCCGAAGGCGTCGTCGAGAGCGTCGTCGACGGCCCCGGGCAGGGGCAGCAGATCCGGGTCCGTCATCTCACTCGGCCCCCTTCGCTTCCGTCGCTTCCGTCGCTTCCCTCGTCGGTTCCCTCGCTTCGGCGGTGGCGAGCAGTTCCTCGAAGACCTGCTCCCACGACGGCAGGGCGCGCGCGGAGCGGTAGCGGCGCAGGGACTCCAGGCAGTCCTTGCGCAGCCGCAGCCAGCCCGTATTGGGGAAGTAGGACTCGATCAGCTCCCGCCAGACGTCCACGGGCATCAGGCAGGAGGCTTCCTTGTGCCAGGGGATCGGCTCGGCGCGGAAGCCGTTGCGGCCGGTGAAGACCGTGCCGGAGAAGAGCATCAGCAGCGGGATCTCGCCGCGTGCGAGGGCCCGGAAGTACGAGGCGGAGGCGACCTCGGTGTCGTAGGTGCAGGGCACCGGGAGGTCGACGTGGGTGGTGCCGGTGAAGGCGGGCACGGTGATGGAGGCGTGGGCGAACTGGAGCGGTTTGAGGGTGCTGCTCCAGCGGCTGGGCTCGCCGAACAGGTCGCCCAGCATGTCGACCTCGTCGGGGTCGTAGGTGCGCTGGGCGGGCTCGACGCGGATCTGGCAGCGCAGGGCGACGGCGTGCACGGGCTGGTGGTCCAGCTCCTCGATGCGCAGGCCGAACAGGAGCGTGGGGCTCGCGCCGAAGGGCTCGGGCCGTACGCCGGTGCAGCGGAAGTCGAGATCGGTCACGGGGCGCCCCCGGGATTCCCCGCGTTTCCGGCCGGGGCCTCGGCTCCGGGCCCCGCCCCTGAGGCCTCGGCCTCCGCCGGCAGGGGCCGTGCGCGGGCCGCGACGCGTTCGAAGAACTCCTCGATGTCCGCGCGGGCCTCGGCTCCGCCGTCGAAGCCCTTCCAGTGGAGCCGCATCCGGCCGACGAGTTCGTAGCAGACGTCGATCGGGACGAGGGTGCAGCTCGCGGGCTGCCCGCGCTCGGCGTGCAGCAGCAGCGCCTCCACGTCCTCCTGGAGCAGCCCGGCGAGGCGGGTGCGGCCAAGGACCGCGTCCCAGGTGGCGGGGTCGAGTTCGCTCTCGGTCGCCCCCGCGGGGCTGGGGTAGAAGGCGGCGAACCGGTCGAGCGCCGCGTTACGGAAGAAGAAGGCGAGGCCGACCGGGATCTGGAGCCGGTTCCAGCCGGTGTCGTCGAGTGTGAAGGCGGGGTCAGTGAGGTAGCGGTCCGGGACGGCCCGGAAGCGGCCCTGCCCCGCGCCGGGCCGGGTGAAGAGCAGGTGGCAGGGCGGGCAGGAGCACTTGAGGGAGCGCCGGGTGGTGTCGACGAGGTGCCGGTGCCCGTCCGGCAGCGGCTCCCCGCACAGCTCGCACCGCTCCCCCGGCGGCGGGGGCCGCCGGGTGAACTGGGCCAGCACGTTCGCGCTCACGGTCCGGCCCCCAGGAGTTCGGGCAGCGCGACCCGGACGGCCCCCTCCTCCTCCAGCAGCGGCAGGGGCTCCAGATGCGTGCGTTCGCCGCGCCCCGCGTGCCGTACGTCGAACCGGGCGGCGCACTCGGCGCAGCTCAGGAACTCCCCGTCGAGGGGTGCGGTGCGCAGGTCGGCCCCGCAGCCGGGGCAGCGGTCGCGGTAGGCGTACAGGTTGCCGGGGAGCCGGACGAGCAGGAGGGCGTTGCCCTCGACGTCGGCGACGCGGGTGGCGTGGTCGCGGGCGGGCAGGGCGGGGGTGGCGAGGGTGTGCCAGTGGGGCGGTTCCCCGGCGGCGGCCGGGGGTGGTGCGCCCGGGGCGTCGGCGGGCGGGTGCGGCAGGATCTGGAGCAGGGGCTGTCCACCGGCGGCAGGCTCCTCGGCGACCCCCTCCACCTCGATGTGCGCGATCTCCGGCGCGAGGCGGGCGACGGCCTCCTCGATGGTCCAGCGCACGGTCTGGGTGGAGGACGGGCAGCCGTCGCAGCTCCCGCGCAGCCGAAGCCGCAGGGTGGGCCCTTCGGAGGCGTCCGTGTCCAGTCCGGCGACCTCGACGTCCCCGGCGTGCGAGCCGAGGTAGGGGCGGACCTTGTCGAGCGCGCGGCCGACCCGGGTCATGGTGTCCTCGGGGTGCAGGTCGTGCAGGATCAGCAGGTCCCCGACGAGTTCGTCGGCGGTGAGCACGGCCAGCGGGTCGGACCCGGCCGGGGCGGCGCGCAGCAGCCGTACGGTGCGGGCGAGGCCCTCCCCGTAGAACTCGACGATGCTGCGCACGAGTTCGTCGGCGGTCTCGCGGGCCTGGGGCCCGGCCTCGCGTCCCAGTCGGTCCAGCAGTTCACCGATGCGTGCACCGGGGTCGGCTCCCGCCATGGTGGGCCCCTTTCCGAAGTATGCGCCCGGAGTGCGGCGTCAGCCGCCCGCCAGTCCGCTGAGCCCGGTCGGCATATGGGTCTGTTCGACGGTCCGGCCGCCGCCGACGTACATGTGGACGCCGCACGGCAGGCAGGGGTCGAAGCTGCGGACGGCCCGCATGATGTCGATGCCCTTGAAGTTCTCGGGCGGGTTCTCCTCGAAGATGGGGGTGTTCTGGACGGCGTCCTCGTACGGTCCGGGGGTGCCGTAGCTGTCGCGGACGCTGCCGTTCCAGGGGGTCGGCGGGTAGGGGTGGTAGTTGGCGATCTTCCCGTCCCGGATGACCATGTGGTGGGAGAGGACGCCGCGTACCGCCTCGGTGAACCCGCAGCCGATCGACTCGTCGGGGACGTCGAACTGCTCCCAGGTCTTGGTGTTTCCGGCCCGGACCTCCTCCATCGCCTGCTCGGCGAAGTGGAGGGCGGCGGCGGCCGCGTACGCCTGGAAGTAGGTGCGGGCCCGGTTGCGTTCGATGGCGTTGGACCACTGGGGGATCTTCCACTCCAGGGCCATCTCCGGCTTGGTCATGGTGCGCGGGAGGTTGATCTCGACGCTGTGGCCGGTGGCCTTGATGTAGCCGATGTCGACGAGTCCGGACAGGGCGGTGGACCAGAGCCGGGCGATGGGGCCGCCGCCGGTGTCCAGGGCGAGGTGGTCGGTGCCGTCGAACCAGCGCGGCGACATGACCCAGCTGTACTTGTCGTCGAAGTCCCGCTTCTGCGGGGCCGGGATGGTGTGCTGGTTCCAGGGGTGGCGTTCGTCCAGCTCGTTGCCGAGCGGGTCGCGCTCCACGAACTTGCCCATGCCCGCCCAGTCCTCGTAGTACGAGGAGCCGAGCAGGATGCGGATGCCCAGGTTGATGTCGACGAGGCTGTTGGTGACGAGCTTGCCGTCGACCACGACGCCCGGGGTGACGAACATCCTGCGGCCCCAGTCGGCCATGTTGGCGTAGGTGAAGTCGCAGTACGCGGGGTCGTTGAGCGCGCCCCAGCAGCCGAGCAGGACGCGTCGGCGGCCGACCTCCTCGTACCCGGGCAGCGCCTCGTAGAAGAAGTCGAAGAGGTCGTCGTGGAGCGGGACGACCCGCTTCATGAACTCCACGTAGCGGGTGAGGCGGGTGAGGTAGTCGGTGAAGAGCTGGATCGTGGCGACCGTGCCGACGCCGCCGGGGTAGAGCGTGGAGGGGTGCACATGGCGGCCCTCCATCAGGCAGAACATCTCCCGGGTGTAGCGGCTGACCTGGAGCGCCTCGCGGTAGAACTCGCCCTCCAGCGGGTTCAGGGAGCGCATGATGTCGGCGATGGTGCGGTAGCCGTGGTCGGCGGCGTGCGGGGCCTCGGTACGTTCGGCCAGTTCGAGGACGCCGGGGTTGGTCTCGCTGACCATCCGCTCGCAGTAGTCCACGCCGACCAGGTTCTCCTGGAAGATGTTGTGGTCGAACATGTACTCGGCGGCCTCGCCGAGGTTGATGATCCACTCGCCGAGGTGCGGGGGCGCCACGCCGTACGCCATGTTCTGCGCGTAGACGGAACAGGTGGCGTGGTTGTCACCGCAGATGCCGCAGATACGGCTGGTGATGAAGTGGGCGTCGCGGGGGTCCTTGCCCTTCATGAAGACGCTGTAGCCACGGAAGATCGACGAGGTGCTGTAGCACTCCGCGACCCGCTTCGCGGCGAAGTCGATCTTGGTGTGGATGCCGAGGCTGCCGACGATGCGCGTGATCGGGTCCCACGACATCTCCATGAGGCCGTCAGCGTCGACGACGGGTTTGCCGGTCGCAGTCGCCATGGTCCCGCGCCGCCTTCCTGATAGGTCGTGCTGCGTAGGCCGTGCTGCTCGCCCTGGCCCTACGGCCCTTCCGGGGTCTGCCGGTCGGCGTGGGTCACCAGGGCGGCCGGTAGCCGGTCTTGATGGTGTCGGTCTTGGTGCGCCACTTCGGTTCCTTGTCGGCCGTCTTCTCGGTGAAGTGCCGCAGCCTGCGGATGACGGAGCCGTAGACGCCGCTGGCCGCCGCCGAGACATGGCCGCCGGGTGGTTCGTCCATGAACGGCATGAACTTGTCGGGGAAGCCCGGCATGGTGCAGCCGATGCAGATACCGCCGACGTTGGGGCAGCCGCCGACGCCATTGATCCAGCCGCGCTTGGGTACGTTGCACTTGACGACCGGGCCCCAGCAGCCGATCTTGACCAGGCACTGCGGGGAGCCGTACTCCTCGGCGAACTGGCCCTGCTCGTAGTACCCGGCCCGGTCGCAGCCCTCGTGGACGGTGGCGCCGAACAGCCAGGTGGGCCGCAGCTCCTCGTCCAGCGGAATCATGGGCGCGGCGCCGGCGGCCTGGTAGAGCAGGTACAGCAGGGTCTCGGAGGCGTTGTCGGGGTGGACGGGACAGCCGGGGATGCAGACGATCGGGATGCCCGCCTTCGACTTCCACTCCCAGCCCAGGTAGTCCGGTACGCCCATGGCTCCGGTCGGGTTGCCCTCCATCGCGTGGATGCCGCCGTAGGTGGCGCAGGTGCCGATGGCGACCACCGCGAGGGCCTTGGGGGTGAGCCGGTCGAGCCATTCGCTGGTGGTGATGGGCTGGCCGGTCCCGGGGTCGTCACCGAAGCCGCACCAGTAGCCCTCGGGCTTGATGCGCTCGTTCGGGATGGAGCCCTCGACGACCAGGACGAAGGGTTCCAGCTCGCCCCGGTCCGCCTTGAAGAACCAGTCGACGAAGTTGTCGGCGCCCTGGACGGGCCCGCACTCGTAGTCGATCAGGGGCCAGTGGACGGCGACCTTGGGCAGGCCGGGCAGGGCGCCGAGCGCGAGTTCCTCGATGCTCGGCTGGGTGGCGGCGGTGAGGGAGACCGAGTCCCCGTCGCAGCTCAGCCCCGCGTTGATCCACAGAATGTGAACGGTCGGGTCTTCCTGAGGTGTGTCCAGTACGTCCGTATCGGCCGTAGTGGCGGTCGGGGCGTCCATGAGCCCTCCTCGGGTCGGCCCGCTGCAGGATCTCTGGCCGTCGGCCTGTCTCCTGGATACCGCGAGGGCGCCGGGGGCGGTAAGTGCGTGGTGGCCCTATTGCCTCCGTGCACCTGTGCCCCCGGTGCCGTACGAGGGCGTACGGAGGCCCCCGCCGCGACACACAGGCGGGGCGGGGGCCGTCGGCCGTACGCGTACGGCACCGGGGGCACAGGTGCACGGGTTCAGGACTCGGTGAGCACCGCGTCGATCTCGCCGAGGAAGTCCGTCAGGTCGTCGGGCGTCCGGGACGTGATCAGCGGCCAGCCGCCCTCGTCGTCGCGGACCACCGGCTTGTCGACCCAGGTCCCGCCCGCGTTGGTGATGTCGGTCTTCAGCGACGCGTACGAGGTCAGGGTCTTGCCCCGTACGTACCCTCCCTCGACCAGCGCCCACGGGCCGTGGCAGATCGCCGCGACGGGCCTGCCGGAGGCCGCGAAGGAGCTGACGATACGGGTGGTGGCGTCCTGGAGGCGGAGCGTGTCGGCGTTGAGCGTGCCGCCCGGGACCAGCAGGAGGTCGTACGCGGCGGGGTCGACGTCGGCCAGGGTGAGGTCGGGCCGTACGGTCTCGCCGGGGTCCCGGTCGCCCACGAGGGTACGGATCCCGTCGTCGGAGACCGCCGCCACGCTCACCTGTGCCCCGTGGTCGCGCAGGTGGTTCAGGGGCACGACGAGTTCGTCCTGCTCGACCCCGTAGTTGGTGACGATCGCCAGGATCCGGCGCTCGCCGAGATCGGTGGTGGCCATGTGCTGCTCCTTTCCTCTCGCGTCATACGGTCTCGGGACGTCGTACGGCCGTTACGCGCCCGTACGGTCCTTCCTTCGCCGGTCGTCCCGCTCGTCCCCCGTCATGCGTCCCGCTCATCCCCCCGTCATACGGACGCACTCCGCGACGGTGTCGCGGAGGCTTCCCGTCCGCTCCAGGATCCGGCGCTGGATCCGGGCCCCGGTCCCGCGCCGCTCCACGGCGGCCAGGGCCTTCTCCGTGGCCTTGAGGTCGCCGCTGTCCTCCAGGGCGTCCCGCACCTGGGCCAGGAGAGCCCGCAGCACCGCGGCGGCGGGCTCCGGGCGCAGGGTGCGCGGGTGGATCAGCCGGTCCTCCAGGCCCGAGCGGGCCGCCTGCCAGGACGCCACCCGCAGCAGCGCCACAGGGGTGCCGAGCGGCTCCACCCCCGCACGCCACTCCCGCGCGGCCGTCTCCACCAGCGCCCGCGCCAACGTGGCCAGCAGCACCGTGTCCGCCGGGTCCAGGCAGACGTCCGCGATCCTGATCTCCACTGTGGGGTAGCTGTGCGAGAGGCGCGCGTCGAAATAGACCATCCCCTCGTCCTTGAGCACTCCGGTGGAGACCAGGGCCGCCACCTGCTGGTGGTAGCGCCCGGCGGAACCGTGGAGTTCCACCGGGCCCGCCGACGGCCACCTGCCCCACACCCGGCTGCGGTAGCTCGCGTACTGGGTGTCCTGCCCCTGCCAGAAGGGCGAATTGGCGCTCAGGGCGAGGAGGACCGGCAGCCAGCAGCGCACCCGGTCGAGCACGGCGACGCCCTCCTCGTCGGACGCGACCGAGACGTGTACGTGGCATCCGCAGGTCAGCTGCTCCTGGGCGGTCAGCCCGAAGCGCTCAGCCAGCCAGCGGTACCTCTCCCCCGCCCCGATCCTGGGGCTGACCGGCAGCGGCGAGGTGGCCAGGGCCGCCACCGAGGCCCCCGCGTCGGCCGCGTGGCGGATCGCCTCGGCGCGCCACCGGTGCACCGCGTCGGCGATGTCGTCCATCTCCCGGCAGGGGTGCGTGGCGAACTCCAGCTGCTGGCGGTGGAGCTCCGGCTCGAAGGCCGACTCCCCCGGCGCGTGCTTCTCTGCGAGGGCCAGCACCGCGGAGGAGAGGGCACGCGCCTCCCCGCTCTCCGGGTCGACCAGCAGCAGCTCTTCCTCGACGCCCACGGTCCGCACGGCGGCTCCCACCCCTTCGGGGGTCATCCGGCGGTCAGGCCGGGAGGACGGAGTCGTCCTCGGGGCGGGCGCCCGGCAGCCGGTGCCGGGCGGCGACCAGCGCGCTGTCGACATCGCCCGTGCCCGTCGAGACGCAGAGGGTGTAGGAGACGTCGTCCATACGCTGCCGGGCCTCGGTGGATCCGCTCCCCGCGTGGAGGAGGCGCAGGGCCTCGTACTGCTCGACGAGGTTGCTCAGCACGGTGGGGTGGGCCATCAGCATGCGGGGGTCCTTCCGCGCGGTCATCGGGTGCCTGTCCTGGTCCCGGTCCGGTTGCCCGGGCACAGCCCCGGGTACCCCCCGAGGGCCCCTGCCACACCTATGTGAATCGTTCGCTCCGCAAGGGGTACCCAGCAGGACGGACCATCCCTCCCCGGGCGCTCCGGGGCACCACGGAAGGACGCTCCCATGACCGACCGCAGGCCAGAAGGCACCGCCTACGACGGGGCTTCCCCCAGTCCGCCCCCGGTCGGGGCGGATCTGCCGGACCAGCAGGCGAAGGAGGGCGAGGACCCTCTCGACATACCGGTGCCGGAGCGCGTCGCCCGCGAGAGCGGCGACGGGCCGGACCCGGACGAGGCGGGCTCCGGCCAGGACGAGCCGCGCAACGCCGGTGCGCACCCCGACGAGCACCCGACCCCGGACGAGTCACCGGGATAGCCGCCGGTCGCGCGAACGCCCTCGGCCCCCGGGACGCGGTGCGTCCCGGGGGCCGAGGGGTCGTTCAACCCGGATCAGGCGGCGGTGATGTTCTCCGCCTGCGGGCCCTTCTGGCCCTGGGTGATGTCGAAGGTCACCGCCTGGCCTTCCTGGAGCTCACGGAAGCCGGTGGAGTTGATGTTGGAGTAGTGCGCGAAGACGTCGGGGCCGCCGCCGTCCTGCGCGATGAAGCCGAAGCCCTTTTCCGAGTTGAACCACTTGACGGTTCCGCTGGCCATGCCTGTACCTCTCAGCAGTAAACGGATCCGCACCGCGCGGACCCGGAGGTGATCGCCCTGGTTCTCAGGCACTGCACAGCAAAACGCCCGCGCCAGGCGCGGGCAGGTACTGCGAACCACGACATCTGTCGGCGACGCTACACGGCGGGATCACTCCTCACCAGAGAGCAACGCCATTTTGCCGACGATCACTCTCACAGCCGTTGGCTCGAACCGTACCGACTACGCCCTGTTCAGGGCGTATCGACCCCCCCGGGCGACACTGCGCGCCCACAGCACCAGGGGCAGCTGAAGCGGCAGCCTGACGAGGGCGGCGGCCCGCTGCGGCCGGGGCCGGTGGCGCCAGTCCACGGCCATCTGCACATTGGCCGGAAACACTCCGACGAAAAATCCCGCGGTCGCGCGGGCGGCGGCGCCCCGTGTGCGCGGGTGCGCGAGGCCCGCGGCGAGGGCGAGTTCGACCACTCCGCTCGCGTACGTCCAGGTTCGGGGCTCGCCGGGCAGGATGCGGGGGACGGTGGCGTCGAACGCCTTCGGGACGGCGAAGTGGAGCACCCCCGCTCCCGCCATGAGTCCGGCGAGCAGCAGGGGCGAACGCGTCCGGGAGGACGGGGACATGGGGTCTCCTTCGGCGGGACGACGGGAGCGGGGAACCGGCGAGCGGGAACCGGTGAGCAGGAACCGGTGAGCGGGGAACCTGTAGGCAGGGAACCTGTGAACAGGAAACCGGCATGGCCCCGGGAACCAGTAACTTACCCTGAAGTAAGTTACTGGTTCCCAGGGCCCCACGCTCCCCCGGGTGCCCTCGCACTCCGCTGGAGGGACCGCCGCTACTGGATGAACCGGGGCAGCCACCGCGCCTGGTAGTCCGGGTGCCCGGCGTACTCGGCGGCCAGTTGGCGTACGGCGAAGCCGAGGCCGACCGCGCGGCCGGAGCGGAAGTCCTGGGCCGGGCGGTCCGTGTCCAGCTCGGCGACCTCCACGTACTCGCCCAGCAGCACCCGGTGTGTCTCGATGCGCTCCAGCGTGCGGGCCGGGTCCTGGAGGGCGATGTGGTGGTCGAAGCCGAGGTCGCGCACCGTGAACGCGACCCCGCCCCGGCGGTCGTGGACCTCGCCGGGGACATCCGCCGGGCACCGCCACCGGTCCCCGCCGGCAGCCTGGGCGACCTGTTCCTCATCGGCGAGACGCGCCCGGACGAAGGCCACCATGTCTGCGTTGCCGGCCATTGGATGCTGCTCCCTCGTGTCCATGGATCACTGCGGTGATACGGGGAGCATTGTGGTGGACCGGGGCGGTGCGATCCACCGCGGCAAGCGGTGCGTGCCACGGTGAGCGGGTGTGCGAGCGGTACGGGGGACGAGTGGGGTCAGTCCGCAGTCTCCCCGCTCCCCTTGGCCGCCTGGTCGGCGAGGACCTGGTGCAGGGGTTCGGTCAGCCGACGGCGGTACTCCTGTACGGCCCAGCCGTTGCCGTCCGGGTCGGTGAAGTGCATGAAGGTGGCGCCGTCCTCGGGGGCGTACCGCTGGGGCTCCGAGACCTCGACCCCTCGGCCGACGAGCTCGGCGTAGGCGGCGTCGATGTCGGTGACGCAGAGCTGGAGGCCGTGGTACGTGCCCGGCTGCGGTTCCCCCGTCGGGTTGGGCAGGCCGTCGGTCAGGGCGATCGAACAGCCCGATCCGGGCGGGGTGAGCTGGACGACGCGCGCGCCCGGCATCACCTCGCCGTCGATGTCGACGTGGAATCCGAGCTTGTCGCGGTAGAAGTCACGGGCCCGGTTCAGGTCGGTCACCGGGAGCACGATCACTTCGAGCGTCCAGTCCATGGCTGGGTGTCCCTTTCACTTCGTCGGAAGGTGTACGGGTGGCGTCGTCGGCCGGTCCGGGCGGCGGGCCGCCCTGGAGCCGGGCCAGGTCGGAGGGGCGGACCTGGATGACCACCAGGGCCACCAGGGCCGCGAAGACGGCGAAGCAGGCGGCGACGACGAAGGCGCTGGAGACACCCGCGGTGAGCACCTCGTCGCCCCAGGGCGGTGGCAGCTGCCCGGTCCTCTCGTACAGCTGCTGCTGCGCCGGGGTGGCCTGTTCCAGGAATCTCGGCACCTGGTCGGTGGCCTCGTGGCGGCTGGCCGTGCCGAACATGGTCACCAGGATCGACAGCCCGAGGGACCCGCCGACCTGCTGGGTGGCGTTGAGGATGCCGGAGGCGGCCCCCGCCTCGTGCTGGGCGACACCGGAGACCGCCATCAGGGTCAGCGAGACGAACTGCATGCCCATGCCGAAGCCGAAGACGAGCATCGGGCCCAGGATCGAGCCGAGGTACGAGCTGTGGACATCGGTCAGCGTGAGCCAGCCGAGCCCGATGGCGGCCAGCAGCGCGCCCGTCACCATGAAGGGTTTGGGGCCCCACTTGGGGAGCAGCTGGGAGGCCAGGCCCGCGCCGACCGCGATGATGGCGCTGACCGGCAGGAAGGCCAGTCCGGCGCGCAGCGGGCTGAAGTCGAGCACGTTCTGCACGAAGAGGGTCAGGAAGAAGAACATGCCGAACATCGCCGCCGCGAGGCTGAGCATCATGGCGTAGGTTCCGGCGCGGTTGCGGTCGCGGAACATCCACAGCGGGGTGATCGGCTGCCGGGAGCGGCGTTCGATGGAGATGAACAGGGCCAGGAGCACGACGGCGGCGGCGAAGGAGCCGAGGGTGAGCGGATCGCTCCAGCCGTCCTCGGAGGCACGGATGAAGCCGTAGACGAGCAACACCATGCCGACCGTCGAGGTCAGGGCGCCGATGACGTCGAAGTGGCCCGGGTGGCGTTCGGACTCCGGGATGTAGCGGGGCGTGGCGAACGCGATGAGCAGGCCGATGGGGACGTTCACGAAGAGGACCCAGCGCCAGTCGAGCCATTCGACGAGCAGCCCGCCCGCCAGCAGCCCGATGGCGCTGCCGCCCGCCGAGACCGCGGCGAACACCCCGAAGGCCCTGTTGCGTTCGGGGCCCTCGCGGAAGGTCGTGGTGATCAGCGACAGGGCGGTCGGCGAGGCGATGGCGCCGCCGACGCCCTGGAGCGACCGGGCGGCCAGCAACTGCCAGGACTCCTGCGAGAGTCCGCCGAGCAGCGAGGCGAGGACGAAGAGCAGCACCCCGAAGATGAAGACCCGGCGGCGGCCGAGGATGTCACCGAGCCGCCCGCCGAGCAGCAGCAGTCCGCCGAAGGTCAGCGTGTAGGCGTTGACCACCCAGGACAGGTTCTCGGTGGAGAAGCCCAGGGACTTCTGCATATGGGGAAGCGCGATGTTGACGATGGTGATGTCGAGGACCACCATCAGCTGGCACGAGGCGATGACCAGGAGTGCCAGTCCGCTGCCACGGCTCCGCTGATCGGACCGGGCTGTCTTGCCGGGTGTCGCGTGGGAGCCCGTCATGGGTGGGTTCGTCTCTCGTTCCGAGGGCGCTGCGCCCCGCAGGGGCGGTCGGTCTCTCCGTCGGCCGGATGAACGCGGGCGTTCACCCGACCGACGTTATGACGGAACCCGGAGCGCCGCCATTCGATCAACCGGGGGCCTCGGCGGGGGCGTGGCCGGTCACTGGAGCGCCCGGACCGCCGTGCGGAAGAGGGCGGGTGCGCGGTGGGCCGCCGCGACGATCAGCCGGCGCGACACGGGGTGGCCCGCGGCGCCCAGCAGGGCCTGGGTGAGCAGCCGGTAGCGGCGGGTGGCCCGCGCCCAGTGCGCCGGGTAGTCCTCGGGGCGCCCGGCGGCCAGGCAGCCGACGGCGGCGGTCGCGGTGGCCACGGCGAGGGCGATGCCCTCCCCGGTCAGCGCGTCGGTGTACCCCGCCGCGTCACCGACCAGCAGGACCCGCCCGGCCCGTGGCCCCGTCGCCCGCTGCCGCAGCGGACCGGCCCCGCGTACGGGGGTGGCCTGCGGGCCGAGCCGGGCGGCGAGGGCCGGGAAGGCGGCCAGATGGCCGGCGTAGGGGCGGCGGTCGCGGCTGAGCACGGCCACGCCCACCAGGTGCTCGCCGACGGGGGTCACGTACGCCTCTCCGTACGGCGACCAGTGCACCTCGACCAGGTCGCTCCACGGGGCGGTGCGGTAGTGGCGGCGCAGCCCGTAACGGCCGGGGCCCGGGACGGGGCGGTCGAGCCCGAGGTGGCGGCGCAGGGGTGAGTGGAGCCCGTCGGCGGCGATGAGCCAGCGGGCGGTCAGCCCGGCGGCGGTGACGGAGTGCTCGTCCTGGTGGACCTGGGCCGCCTTGCCCTCCACGATGCGTACGCCGAGGGCTTCGGCCCGCTGGTGGAGGGCCGTGTGCAGTTCGGTGCGCCGGACGCCGAGCCCGTACGCTCCCCGGAACGGCGCCTCCGCGCTGCGCCGCCCGTCGGTGTACCGGATGCCGCGCAGGGGGTGCCCGGCCGGGTGCACACCGAGGGCGTGCAGGGCCGCGAGGCCGCCGGGCATGATGCCCTCACCGCAGGCCTTGTCGACGGGGGCAGTGCGGGGTTCGACCACCACCGCCTCCAGGCCCGCCTGAGCGGCCCGGATCGCGGCGGCCAGTCCGGCCGGGCCGCCGCCCGCGACCAGGATGTCGATCACGCCCGCGCTTCCGCCACCGGGAGCCGGGCGAGCGCGCCGTCCTCACAGCGGATGCGGACCGCCATCAGTACGGCGTTGAGCACGGTGAAGACCACGGCGGTCACCCACGCCCCGTGGACGAGGGGCAGTGCGATGCCCTCGGCGGCGACGGCGACGTAGTTCGGGTGGCGCAGGAACCGGTAGGGGCCGCCGGTCACCAGGGGCAGTCCGGGGACGACGATGACGCGGGTGTTCCACCGGGGGCCGAGTGCGGTGATGCACCACCAGCGCAGCGCCTGGGCCGCGACGACGACGGCCGCCATGGTCCAGCCGAGGGCGGGCAGGAAGGGGCGGTCGGCGAAGTGGGCCTCGGCCAGGCACCCGGCCAGGAGGGCGGTGTGCAGGACGACCATCGCCGGGTAGTGGCCGCTCCCCGCCTCGATGCCGCCCCGGGCCAGGCTCCAGCGGCTGTTGCGGCGGGCGACGACGAGTTCGGCGAGGCGTTCGGCGGCGACGGCGAGCACGAGGGCGGTGTACCAGATCATGCGGCGCTCCAGTTCACGGGCGGGCCGGGCGGTTGCCGGCGGGGCATCGGGGCGCTCCCTCCTACCAGCGCAGCAGCACCAGTTCGCAGCAGAAGCCCGGGCCCATGGCCAGCAGGAGTCCGGGGGTGCCCGGTTCGGGGCGGCGGTGTTCGATGGTGTCCCGCAGGACGTGCAGGACGGAGGACGAGGACAGGTTGCCGACGTCGGCCAGCGAGCGCCAGGTGACGTCGAGGGCCCCCTCCGGCAGGTCGAGGACCTCGGTGACGGTCTCCAGGACCCTGGGGCCGCCCGGGTGGCAGACCCAGTGCGCGATGTCCTTCGGTTTCAGGCCGTGTTCGTCGAGGAACTCCCGTACGTCGTCGGCGAGATACTGACGTACGACGTCGGGCACGGCGGGATCGAGGACCACGCTGAATCCGGTGGAGCCGATGGACCAGCCCATCACCTGCTCGGTCTCCGGGTACATCCGGCTGCGGGTGGCCACGATCTCGGGCCCGGCGACGGCCCGGCGTCCGCCGAGGGCGACCACGGCGGCGGCCCCGTCGCCGAACAGGGCGGTCGCCACCAGGTTGGCGGGCGTCACGTCCCGGCGCTGGAAGGTGAGGGAGCACAGCTCGACCGAGAGGAGTACGGCGACGTCGTCGGGCCGGCCGAGCAGGTAGTCGTGGACGCGGGCCACCCCGGCCGCTCCGGCCACACAGCCGAGGCCGAAGACGGGGAGCCGCTTCACATCGGAGCGCAGACCGAGGCGGGCCACCAGCCGGGCGTCGACGGAGGGGGCCGCGATGCCGGTGACGGAGGTGAACATCAGCAGGTCGACATCGGTGGGGCGCAGCCCCGCCGAGCGCAGGGCGCCGCGTACGGCCTGGCCGCCGAGGTCGACGGCCGAGCGGATGAACACGTCGTTGGCGGCGCCGAATCCGTCCAGTTCGCGGTAGTCCTCCAGCGGCAGCACGGTGTGGCGGGTGCGGACGCGGGCGTTCTCGTGGAGCCGGTCCAGGACGCGGCGGTCGGCGCCGGGCGGCAGACAGGTCGCGGCCACCATGTCGGTGACCTCGCGCTGGGTGTGGCGATGGGGCGGCAGGGCCCCGTGGACCGCGGCGATCCGGGTCATTGCGGCTCCTGCGTCGGGGGCGTCATCACCCCATCCTGCCCACAAATATGAGCGAAACCCGGCAAAAGAGTCGCGCGGTTGCCGTGTTGACGGGGCGACAGGTCCCTACGATCGCCGGATGGAGGCCATGGACGGGGCGAGGACGGCCACGGCAGCGGTCCGGTGGCCGGGCCGCGCGGTGGGGCTGGCTCTCGCCTGCCATCCGGGGCCGGTGGTCGCGGTGACCGCGCTCGCCTGCGCGCTGGGTGTCGGGGCGGGCCTCTCCCCGGCGCGGCTCGCGCTGGTCGGGGCGGCGGTGCTGACCGGGCAGCTCTCGGTGGGCTGGTGCAACGACGCGTTCGACGCGGGGCGCGATGCCCGGGCGGGCCGCCGGGGGAAGCCGGTGGCCGCCGGGGTGGTGACCGTCCGCGCGGTGTGGGGTGCGGCGGCGGTCGCGCTCGTCCTGTGCGTACCGCTCTCCCTGGCCTGCGGTCTTCTCGCCGGTACGGTGCATCTGGCGGCGGTCGCCGCCGCCTGGCTCTACAACCTGCGGCTGAAGGCGACGGCGTTCTCCTGGGTGCCGTACGCGGCCGGATTCGCCGCGCTCCCCTCGCTGGTGACGCTCAGTCTGCCCGATGCGCCCTGGCCCCGGTGGTGGACGGTCACGGCGGGGGCGCTGCTGGGGTGCGCGGCCCATCTGGGCGACACGCTCCCGGACATCGAGGAGGACCGGGCCGCCGGGATCCGGGGGCTGCCGCACCGGCTCGGCGCCACGGGGACCCGGCTGCTGCTGCCGGTGCCGCTCCTCGCGGCCACGGCCGTCCTGGTGCTCGGTCCGCCCGGCCCGGTGGACGCGGGGTCCGGGGCCGTCCTCGTCCTGGCCGGGGCGGCGGCGCTCCTGGGGCCGGTGGCCGGCCGGTGGTGGCGCAAGGCCGCGCTGGCGGGGGCGGTGGCCGTGGCGGCGGCGGACCTGGTGCTGCTCCTGGGGCGCGGCACGGCGCTGTCCTGAACCACGCGCCGCACCAGGCTTCCTGACGATGCGTCGGCCAGCACGCCTTGATGACGTGAACATGCGAGAACCGTTGACAAATCAGAAACAGACCAGAAATCTGTGAACTGCCGCTTGCAAAACATTGACTGCATGACTCAAATCCCTGTGGAACAACCTGTGGAACAAGAGGACAGCATGAGATGGAAGCGACTCACCCAGAGATCGGTCACCGGCCTGCTCATAGCCGGGCTGGTCACCGTCGGCCTCCTGCCGCTCCAGGCGGCAGCCGCTGAGCCGACCCACCTGGCCCGGGGCAAGAGCGTCACCGCCAGCGGTTCGCACGGCGGCTACCCCGCCGTCAACGCCAACGACGGCCAGGTGAACACCTACTGGGAAGCCGACGGGCACCCCTCGACCCTCACGGTGAAGCTGGGCGCCGACGCGGAGCTCCACTCCGTGGTGATCAAGCTGAACCCGGATCCGGTCTGGGCCACCAGAACCCAGGAGTTCGAGGTGCTCGGCCGGACCCAGGACGGCACCGGCTTCACCTCGCTCAAGGCCCGCGCCGGCCATGTGTTCGACCCGGCCGCCAACCGGAACACGGTGACCGTCCCGGTCAGCGGCCGGGCCGCCGACCTCCAGCTGCGGTTCTTCTCCAACACCGGGGCGCCCGGGGCCCAGGTGGCCGAGATCCAGGTGCTCGGGGTGCCCGCGCCCAACCCGGACCTGACGGTGAGCGCGCTGTCCTGGAGCCCGTCGGCGCCCTCGGAGACGGACGACGTCACGGTCGACGGGACCGTCCGCAACATCGGTACGGCCGCCTCGGCCGCGACCACCGTCAATGTGAGCCTGGGCGGTGTGGTCGTGGGCAGCGCCCAGGTCGGCCCGCTCGCCGCCGGGGCCTCCGCCCCGTTCTCGGTCCCGGTCGGCAAGCGGCCGCAGGGCTCGTACACCGTCTCGGCGCTGGTGGACCCGACCGACACGATCGTCGAGTCGGACGAGACCAACAACAGCCGCGCCACCGCGTCCCCGCTGGTGGTGGGCCGGAGCCCCGGCCCCGACCTGGAGGTCCGCTCCATCACCTCCAGCCCGTCCAACCCGGCCGTCGGCGCGGCGGTCACCTTCACCGTGGCCGTGCACAACCGCGGCACCAGCGCGGTGAGCGCGGGCACGGTCACCCGGCTGACGGTGGGCTCCACCACGCTCGACGGCACGACCCCGGCGGTCCCGGCGGGCGCCACGGTCGACGTGCCCGTCAGCGGCAGTTGGACGGCGGCGAGCGGCGGGGCCACCCTGACCGCCACGGCCGACGCGACGAACCTGGTCGCCGAGACCGACGAGGCCAACAACGTGCTCGCCCGCTCCATCGTCGTCGGGCGCGGCGCCGCCGTGCCGTACACGGAGTACGAGGCGGAGGACGCCACGTACCGGGGCACGCTGCTCACCTCGGACGCCAAGCGCACCTTCGGCCACACCAACTTCGCCACCGAGTCCTCCGGCCGCAAGTCGGTGCGGCTCGACTCCACGGGTGAGTACGTGGAGTTCACCTCCACCAACGCCTCGAACTCCATCGTCGTACGCAACTCGATCCCGGACGCCCCGGGCGGGGGCGGCCGCGAGGCGACCATCAGCCTCTACGCGGACGGCCAGTTCGTCCGCAAGCTCGACCTCTCCTCCAAGCACAGCTGGCTGTACGGGAACACCGACAGCCCCGAAGGGCTCACCAACACCCCCGGCGGCGACGCGCGTCGGCTCTTCGACGAGTCGCACGCACTGCTCGCCCGGACCTACCCGGCGGGCACCCAGTTCCGCCTCCAGCGCGACGCGGGCGACAACGCCGCGTTCTACATCATCGACCTGATCGACCTGGAGCAGGTCGCCCCGCCCACCGCCCAGCCCTCGGGCTGCGTCTCCATCACGACGTACGGCGCGGTCCCCGACGACGGGATCGACGACACCGCCGCGATCCAGCGCGCGGTGACCGCCAACCAGAACGGCCAGATCGGCTGCGTCTGGATTCCGGCGGGCCAGTGGCGCCAGGAGCAGAAGATCCTCACCGACGACCCGCTGGACCGGGGCCAGTGGAACCAGGTGGGCATCCGTGATGTGACGATCCGGGGCGCGGGCATGTGGCACTCCCAGCTCTACACGCTGACCCCGCCGCACGAGGCGGGCGGGATCAACCACCCGCACGAGGGCAACTTCGGTTTCGACATCGACGAGAACACGCAAATCTCCGACATCGCGATCTTCGGCTCCGGCACGATCCGCGGCGGTGACGGCAACCACGAGGGCGGGGTGGCGCTCAACGGCCGGTTCGGCAAGGGCACGAAGATCAGCAACGTCTGGATCGAGCACGCCAACGTGGGCGTCTGGGCGGGCCGCGACTACGACAACATCCCCGCCCTCTGGAACCCGGGCGACGGCGTCGAGTTCACCGGGATGCGCATCCGCAACACCTACGCCGACGGCATCAACTTCGCCAACGGCACCCGCAATTCAACGGTGTACAACTCCTCGTTCCGCAACACCGGGGACGACGCGCTCGCGGTCTGGTCCAGCAAGTACGTCAAGGACCAGTCCGTCGACATCGGCCACGACAACAGCTTCCGCAACAACACCATCCAGCTGCCGTGGCGGGCCAACGGCATCGCGATCTACGGCGGTCACGGCAACAGGATCGAGAACAACATCATCTCGGACACCATGAACTACCCGGCCATCATGCTGGCCACCGACCACGATCCGCTGCCCTTCTCCGGGCAGACGCTCATCGCCAACAACGCCCTGTACCGCACGGGCGGGGCCTTCTGGAACGAGGACCAGGAGTTCGGCGCGATCACCCTCTTCCCGCAGAATCTGCCCATCCCCGGCGTCACGATCCGCGACACCGACATCATCGACTCCACCTACGACGGCATCCAGTTCAAGACGGGTGGCGGCCTGATGCCGGACGTGAAGATCCAGAACGTCCGGATCGCCACGTCCAACAACGGCTCCGGCATCCTCGCGATGGGCGGCGCCCGCGGCAACGCGACGCTGACCGACGTGACGATCACCGACTCCCGTGACGGCCATGTACTGATCGAGCCCGGCTCGCAGTTCACGATCAGCGGCACCCCGAACAGCGCACGCGCCCAGCAGTAGTCCCCCTGTACGGTTCCCGGGCCCGGCGGTCGCCGCCGGGCCCGGGAACGCCCTTGCGCACGGCCATATTTGATGCCTTCACGGCTCTGGGAAGTACAGGGTCCGGCCGCTACCCTCCGCGCATGATTCCCACGGTTGTCTGGGGTACCGGCAACGTCGGCCGCGCGGCGATCCGCGCCGTCGAGGCCCATCCGGCACTGACACTCACCGCCGTTCTCGTCCACGATCCCGCCAAGGTCGGCCGGGACGCGGGCGAGTTGGGCGGAGTCGGCCGCACGCTCGGCGTCGCGGCCACCGACGACATCGCCGCCGTCCTGGCCGCCCGCCCCCGCGCGGTGGTCTACGCGGCCTCCGGCGACATCCGCCCCGACGACGCCCTCGCCGACATCGGCCGGGCGGTCCGGGCCGGAGCGGTCGTCGTCACGCCCTCCCTCTATCCCCTCTACGACCAGCGCAACGCCCCGCCGGAGCTGCGGGACCCGGTCCTGGCCGCCGTCGCGGAGGGCGGCGGCTCCCTCTTCGTCTCCGGGGTCGACCCCGGCTGGGGCAACGACGTGCTGCCGCTGCTGGTCAGCGGGCTGGGCACCGAGGTGGACGCCATCCGCTGCCAGGAGATCTTCGACTACTCCACGTACGAGCAGGAGGAGTCCGTACGCCATCTGATCGGCATGGGGCACCCGCTGGACTACCAGCCGCTGATGCTCGCCGAAAGCGTGCCGACGATGGTGTGGGGCGGTCAGATACGGCTGATGGCCCGGGCGCTGGGTGTCGAGCTCGACGGGATCCGCGAGACGCTGGATCGCCGGGCGCTGGAGACGACGGTGTCCACCCGCACGATGGGCGCGTTCGCGGCAGGCACTCAGGGCGCGGTGCGGTTCGAGGTGCAGGGCATCGTGGGCGGGGAGCCGCGCATCGTGATCGAGCACATCACCCGGATCCACCCCTCGTGCGCACCGGACTGGCCCTCGCCGCCCGACGGGGTGGGCGCGCACCGGGTGGTGATCGAGGGCCGCCCCCGTATCGAGGTGACGGTCGAGGCCTCCGACGAGGGCGAGAACCGGTCGGCGGGCGGGAACGCCACGGCGGTCGGGCGGCTCGTGTCGGCGATCGACTGGCTGGTCGACGCGAAACCGGGGCTGTACGACGCACTCGATGTCCCGCTGCGGCCCGCCGTCGGCAGGCTGGGAAGGAGAACGGCATGATCATCGACATTCCGGAGGGCCAGGAGCCCATCGGTTACGTGTGGGGGGAGATGGTCCCCGGCATCGGCATGGCCGCCGCCACGTTCTCGATGTCCGTGTACGAGCACACGACGCTGGGCCTGCGGGAGTTCGAGGCGGCCCGGCTGCGGATCGCGCAGATCAACGGGTGCCTGTTCTGTCTGGACTGGCGGACCGAGCGGGACGGGGCGAAGGTCGAGGAGGAGTTCGCCGGGGCGGTGACCCAGTGGCGTACGACGGACGCCTTCGACGAGCGGACGCGGCTGGCGGCGGAGTACGCGGAGCGGTACGCGCTGGACCATCACGGGCTCGACGACGCCTTCTGGAAGCGGATGACCGCGCACTACAGCCAGGTGGAGATCGTGGAGCTGTCCATGAGCATCGGCTCCTGGCTGGCGTTCGGGCGGCTCAACCATGTGCTGGGGATCGACGCGGTGTGCGTGCTGCCGGGTCACTGACGGAGTCCGGGGCCGCCGGGTTGGCACTCCCGGCCCCGGGCTCTCCGTACGCCCTGCGGATACGCCCTACAGATCGGTGGCGATGATCCGTTCGATGTTGCGTTCGGCGAGCGCGGTGATCGTCACGAACGGGTTGACGCTGGTGTTGCCGGGGATCAGTGCGCCGTCGATGACGTACAGGCCCGGATAGCCGTGCAGCCGCCCGTAGTTGTCGGTGGCCTTGTCCAGGACCGCGCCGCCCAGGGGGTGGTAGGTCAGATGGTCGCCCCAGATCTTGTGGACGCCGAAGAGGTCCGTGCGGTAGATCGTCCCCTCCTTCTTGTTGATCTTGTCGAAGATGGTCCTGGCGGCGTCGATGGACGGCTGCTTCCACGCCGTCTGCCAGTTCAGCTCGGCCCGGCCCGCCGCCGCGTTCCAGGTGAACCGGGCGCGGTGCGGGTTCTTGGTGATCGAGAGGTAGAACGAGGCCCAGGTCTCGATCCCGGTGGGCAGCGGGGCGACTTCGGCGAACGCGCCTCCGGCGTCCCAGTTGTCGATGCCCCCGGTGGGGATGGAGGACTGCACCTTCCCGGTCGGGTCCCAGAGGTGGTTGGCCCGGCCGCACATGACGTTGCCGTTGTCGCCCCAGCCCTTGCCGACCTCGTCGTTGAGGAGGGGCAGGGCTCCGGTGGCCTTCAGTCCGACGAGCAGCTTGCTGGTGCCGACGCTGCCCGCGGCGAAGAAGACCTTGTCCGCCGTGACGGTCTTGGTGAGGGTGGTCCGGCCGGTGGTGTCCAGCTGGTCGATGAGGACCGTGTAGCCGCCGCCGGAGGCCGGGGAGACCGAGGTGACCTGGTGGAGCGGGGTGATGGTCACCCGGCCGGTGGCCCTGATCCGGTCGATGTAGGTCTTCTGGAGTGACTTCTTGCCGTAGTTGTTGCCGTAGAGGATCTCCGCGTCCAGCGCGGACCTGGGGACCGTTCCGGCGGCCTCCTGCTTCATGTAGTCCCAGTCGTACACGGCGGGTACGAAGAGGAACGGGAAGCCGGAGCGCTGCGCGTGCTTCCGGCCGACCCGGGAGTACTGGTAGCAGTCGACGGTGTCGAACCACGCGGGGTCGATGGTGGTGACGCCGAGGCCCGCGTTGGCGCGCGGGTAGTAGGTGCTGTACATCTCCTCGGCGTTGACCGACGGGAGGATGGCGGCGAAGTTCTCCCGCCGGGGCGTGACGGCCATGCCGCCGTTGACCAGCGAGCCGCCGCCGACGCCGCGCCCCTGGTAGACGGTGATACCGGAGAACTCCTCGGCGTCCAGGATGCCGGTGTAGCGGTTGACGTGTCTGTCCAGCGGGAAGCCGAGGAAGTTGCTGAGTGGCTGTCTGGTCCTGGTGCGCAGCCAGAAGGACCGGTCGTCCGGCCTGGTGGTGTTGGCGAAGATCTTGCCGTCCGCGCCGGGGGTGTCCCAGGCCATGCCCATCTCGACCATGTGCACGTCCGTGCCGGCCTGGGCGAGCCGCAGGGCGGCCACGGAGCCGCCGTACCCGGTGCCGACGACCAGTACCGGCACATGGGCACCGGACCCGATCGGCGCCGCTGCCGCGCGGACCGAGGCCCAGGCGGGTGCGGTGGGTCCGGCGAGCGCCGCGACCCCGAGAAGAGAACCTGTTCCAGCGATGAATCTTCGACGGGAGACACCCTTGGATGCGTCATCCCGCAGGGTAGTGTCGGTCATGTGACATACCTCACTCTCGACAGAGTGCAACAGGTTCTACTGTCGATCGCGTGGTAAGGAAAGAGGAACTTGGGGGTAACTTCCCGGCGCGCCCACCACGCCCGAGGGGCCCCGGACCGTGTGGTCCGGGGCCCCTCGGGCTGATGTGCGGGCGGGATCAGTAGGCGCCGAAGACGTTGTCGATCGAGCCGTACCGGTCGGCGGCGTAGTTGCACGCGGCGGTGATGTTGGCGACCGGGTCGTAGCTGTTGGTCGAGGTGCCGGGCACGTGGTACGCCCGGAAGGTCGGGTCGATGACCTGGAGCAGCCCCTTGGAGGGGATGCCCTTGGCGGCGTTGGAGTCCCAGTTGTTGATGGCGTTCGGGTTGCCCGAGGACTCGCGGATGATGTTGCGGTGGATGCCCTCGTAGGTGCCGGGGATGCCGTGCTTGGCCATGACCGCCAGCGACTCCTTGATCCAGCCATCGAGGTCGTTGGTGTACGTGGTGGGGGCGGCGGCCGGGGCGGCCTTGGCGACGGGGGCGGCGGCGCGCTCGGAGCGGTCGGCACGCTCGGCCGTGGCGGCGCGGCCGACGGACGGGGCGGCGGCCTTGGCAGCCTTGCCGGCCTTGGCGTCTGACGGGGCGGCAGCCTTGGCGCCGATGGTCAGCGTGATACCCGGGTGAATGAGGTTCGGGTTCTCACCGATGGCCTTCCGGTTGCCTTCGTACAGCTTCTTCCAGCCGCCGCTGACGGAATGCTCACGGGCGATCTTGGAAAGCGTTTCGCCGGCCACCACGGAATGCTTGGCGGGTGCGGCCTTCGTCACGGAATTCGCCTGGGCGGTCACGGAGACCGGGGCCACCGCCTTTTCGGCGGCAACGGCGTGCGCGGGGGCGGCGGAGGCGGTGGTGGCGCCGAGCACCGGGAGGGCCAGAACGGCTCCACCCGTGGTCACAGCGGCGATGCCACGGCTCAGCGAGACGGACTTGGGACGGCGGTGCTTACCCTGTGCGGGCATGGGGAATTTCCTCTCCGGCGCCTACGAGGTGAGCTGTCGGGTTCAGACGGGAGATGTCTGGCCGCATGGGCATGCGACTTCACCCCTAGCCGTTCCGGATACCGGATCGGCGGCTTACCTGGGTCCCCCGCTCCTGCCGTACGTGAGTGGGTTTCGGATTCCCGGACGGCGGCAGGATTCGGCGTTCCATCCGGATTGGTCGTGACCGTAGGCGAAAAGGGCCGGGCGGAACAAGCCCTGAATTCCTGATCAGCTTTACCCGGAAGATCCAATAAAGGAATTCCCCGCCGCTCCCGTTCCGTCGCGGTGTCAACTTTCTTCGCGCAGAAGGGAACCGAACCCTCCGCATCTACGTCCGCGCCCCCGGAAGTGACGCTCACCACTTCGCGCGGAGGTGGCCGAAATGAGCAGGGTCAAAACATCCCAAGCGCCCCAATAGCCTTTTTATGGAATAGGGGGTGAAAAGACTAAAATCGCCCATACCACCCCACAGAAACGGACTTATCGGACAGTCCCACGGGCCGGGTCCACGGGCCCGCGGGGCGAGGGCTTACCGTGTGGGGTGGAGACTAGTAAGCCAAGCCTTACTTCCGACGTACGCTGTAACCTGCCCGCGTTCGCCCGCCTTAAGGATCACCACGCCATGACACGCCCCGTCCGCGTCGCCATTGTCGGAGCCGGCCCTGCCGGTATCTACGCTGCGGACGCGCTGCTCAAATCCGAGGTCTGCCAGGACCCGGGCGTCTCCATCGACCTCTTCGAGCGCATGCCCGCGCCCTTCGGCCTGATCCGTTACGGCGTGGCCCCCGACCACCCCCGGATCAAGGGCATCGTCAAGGCACTGCACCAGGTGCTGGACAAGCCGCAGATCCGCCTCTTCGGCAACGTCAGCTACCCGAACGACATCGACCTGGACGATCTGCGGTCCTTCTACGACGCGGTGATCTTCTCCACCGGCGCGGAGGCCGACCGGGCGCTCGACATCCCCGGCATCGAGCTGGACGGCTCCTACGGCGCGGCCGAGTTCGTCTCCTGGTACGACGGCCACCCCGAGGTCCCGCGCACCTGGCCGCTCACCGCGGAGAAGGTCGCCGTCCTCGGCGTCGGCAACGTGGCCCTCGACGTGGCCCGGGTCCTGGCCAAGACGGCGGACGAGCTGCTGCCCACCGAGATCCCGGACAACGTGTACCAGGGCCTCAAGGCCAACAAGGCGCTGGAGGTGCATGTGTTCGGGCGGCGTGGCCCGGCGCAGGCCAAGTTCAGCCCGATGGAGCTGCGGGAGCTGGACCACTCCCCCAACATCGAGGTCATCGTCAACCCCGAGGACATCGAGTACGACGAGGGCTCGATCGCCACCCGGCGGGAGAACAAGCAGGCCAACATGGTCGCGCAGACCCTGGAGAACTGGGCGATCCGCGATGTCGGCGACCGCCCGCACAAGCTCTTCCTGCACTTCTTCGAGTCGCCGGTCGAGATCCTCGGCGAGGACGGCAAGGTCGTCGCGCTGCGCACCGAGCGCACCGAGCTCGACGGCACCGGCAACGTCCGGGGCACGGGGAACTTCACCGACTGGGACATGCAGAGCGTCTACCGGGCCGTCGGCTACTACTCGGAGGAGCTGCCCAAGCTCCCCTTCGACGTGGCCTCCGGCACCGTCCCGCACGAGGCGGGCCGCGTCATCGCGGGCGACGAGCACATGGCCTCGGTCTACGTCACGGGCTGGATCAAGCGCGGCCCGATCGGTCTGATCGGGCACACCAAGGGCGACGCCAACGAGACGGTCGCCTGCCTCCTGGAGGACCGCGCCGCCGGCCGTCTGGCCGAGCCGGCGACGCCCGCTCCGGAGGCCGTCGAGGCCTTCCTGGAGAGCCGGAACGTCCGGTACACCACCTGGGAGGGCTGGCACAAGCTGGACGCGCACGAGCAGGCGCTCGGTGCCGCGCAGGGCCGCGAGCGGATCAAGGTCGTGGAGCGCGAGGGCATGCTGGAGGCGTCGGACGCCTTCGTCCCGGCCGAGCGGCCCGCCGAGGCCTGAGCAAGGACCTCGGCCGAGGACGAGGCCGAGGTCTCGGCCTGAGCAGAACCGGTATCCGGTACGGGCCCGGTCGGCACCCGAGAACGGGTTCCGACCGGGCCCGAGGTCTGACCGGCCCCACCGCCCTTCAGGCCGGACCCGGGGCACCCTCCGTGCCGCCGCCACCCGACCCCGGCCCCCGGAACGTTCGCCACAGGTCCGGCGGGGCCGTGTCACGGGGCGGTGGCGGAGGCTTCTCCGGGATGCTCGTCCAGCGGGCGGCGAGCAGCAGCGCGATGTCGTCGGGGCGGTCCGTGGCCTGTCTCGCCTCCCCGATCACCCGGTTCGCCGTCTCGGCCAGCAGGACCGAGCCGACCCCGGCGATGGTGGCGCGCAGCCGTTCGATGCCCTCGTCGATGTCGGTCCCGGGCCGTTCGATGAGGCCGTCGGTGAACAGCGCGAGCATGGCGCCCGGCTCCAGTTGCAGCTCGGTGACCGGATAGGTCGCCTGGCCGTCGATGCCGAGCACGATGCCGCCGGGCAGGTCCAGCACCTCGGTCCGCCCGTCCGGATGCCGGAGCACCGGCTGCGGGTGGCCCGCGCGCACCGCCCGGGCCCGGCCCGTCAGCGGGTCCAGGACGATGTAGCAGCAGCTGGCGAACTGTCCCGGGTCGAGATCGATGAGCAACCGGTTCGTACCGCTCACCACCTCCTGCGGGTCATGGTTGCTGAGGGCGAACGCCCGTACCGCACTGCGCAGTTGCCCCATGGTGGCGGCCGCGGCGACCCCGTGCCCCTGGACGTCGCCGATGACCAGGGCGAGTTCGTCACCGGTCTCGATGACGTCGTACCAGTCGCCGCCCACCTCCATGTCCTGGGTGCCGGAGAGGTAGCGCCCCAGGGTGTCGACCCCCTCGGCCTCCGGCAGCCGGTGCGGGAGCAGGGCGTCCTGAAGTCCCCGGGCGAGGGCCGACTCGCTGTCGTACCGCTGGGCTCGTTGCAGGGCCTGGGCGATGAGGCCGGCGAGCGCGGTCAGGACGGTGCGCTCCTCCGGGCTGAACCCCCGGGGCCGGTCGAAGCCGAGGATGCACGAGCCGACGGGCCGCCCCGAGGCGATCAGCGGCAGGAACGCCCGCGCGCCGACATCGGTCTCCATCGGGATGCCCGGGTAGGCGTCGGCCAGGCGCTGCATGGACTCGAAGAAGATCGGGCGGCCGGTGGTCAGGGTCTCCACACCGGGGATGGAGACATCGAGCCCGACCCCGTCGAAGCGGTCGAGGAACCCTTTGGGGAACCCCGTCTCCCAGGCGAGGTGGAGGTGACGCTCGCTCAGCAGGTAGATGGCGAGCTGCCGGCCGCCGAACGCGGGCAGCAGCTCCTCGGTGACCACGGCGGAGACCTGACGGGCCGTGACCGCCTCGGTGAGGGCGATGGCGAGGGCCACCGGGCGGTAGAGCGCGGAGGAGCGGTCGGCGGTGGAGCCGATGCCCAGCCCCGGCGAGGTGACGGAGCCGGGGGTGTACGCCGGCTGCTCGGTGGCCTGGAACACCACGCTCAGCCCGTCGTGGCCCGGGTACAGCGAGACCGAGAGCCAGACGGACGGGGCCCGCCGGGCCAGGAAGTGGACGGGTTCGTCGGAGATCAGGGCGGCCCGGCAGTGGTCCTCGTACGCCGGGTGCCCGAACCACGGCAGCACCTCCCACACGACATGGCCGACCAGCTCCGAGCGCGGGAGGTCCAGCAGCTCCTCGGCGAGCCCGTTGGCGTACGTGATGCGCCCGATCCGGTCCAGGGAGACGATCCCCCGGGGCAGCCGGTCCGCCGCCTCCGCGACGACGGGTCCCGCGCCGAAGTCGACCACGAACCCGGTGAGCCGGCTCTCGGCGCTGTCACCGTCCGGGTGCGTCCACCGGCCCGAGAGCTCCAGCAGGTGGTAGCGGCCGTCGGGGCCGCGCAGCCGCATCCGGCGGACGACCGGGTCGGCGGACTCCACCGCCTGCCGGGCCAGCGCCCACAGTCCGTACACGTCCTCCGGTACGAGGCGTCCGGCGAGGGCGTCGACGGTGCCGGGGAACTCCTCGGGTGCGGTGCCGAAGATCGCGCACAGGTCGTCGTCGGCGGTGAGGGCGCCGGAGTGCAGGTCCCAGTCGAAGCGGCCGACGCGCACCGGGGGCGCGGGGGCGGCCGGGAGCTGGACGGGGATCGGTTCGCTCTCCCAGACGACGGGGATGGACCGGGACTCCAGGTCGGTGAGCGCTTCGCCGAGGCGGCGGGCCAGCCGGTGCAGCCGCTCCCCGTCGGCGGGGGCGACCTCCTCGCCCGGGGTGGCCTGGCGCAGGACGGCCACCACTCCCATGCTGCCCTGCGGGCCGGTGATCGGGACCCAGAGCGAGCCGAACGGGAACGGCAGCCCCGCCATGAGCTGCGGAAACCGCCGCATGGCCTCCTCCGCGTCGGCGAGCAGCACGGGCCGTCCGCTGCGGTACGCCTCCGAGACGGGGAACGGGCGGTTCACATGCATCCGCCACCAGGGCCGGAACAGCGGTCCCGGCAGCCCGGCGAGCACCGCCAGGCGCAGCAGCCCGGGCGTCCCGGAGCGGAGGTAGATGCCTCCCGCGTACCCCCCGGCGGACTCGACGGCGCTGACCACCCCCTGGGCGAGTACGAGGGACAGCTCGTCCGGTACTCCGCCGCCGTCGTCTCGCCCGGCCGCGGCCCCGCTTCCGGGGGACGGGGTGGGCCGGGTCGCATCGTGCCGGGTCACACAGCCAGCATGCTCCCCGCCGAGGGGGCGGCGCACTTCGGCGGAGCGGCGGGGAGCCTCGCCGGGCGCTCCGCCGACGAGGTCTCCGTACCGTGCCGACGGGACAGTGCCGACGAGCTCTCCGTACGGGTGCCGGCAGCGGTGCGGTGGCCGTTCGGGGCCCGCTGCGGCCATCCTGGTGACAGGCGGCCCGGACGGGTGACCTGCGCGGCGGCCGACGCTCCCTGGGGAGGTGCCGATGGATCCCGTCACCGCGCTGCGGCGGATCGCGTTCCTGCTGGAGCGCTCACAGGCCGACACCTACCGGGTGAAGGCGTTCCGGACGGCCGCCGAGGTCGTGACCGCGATGGCCCCCGGGGAGGCGGCCGAGCGGGTGGCGGCCGGGACCCTGGAACGGGTCTCCGGGATCGGGCCCCGCACGGCCGGGGTGATCCGGGAGGCCCACGCGGGCGAGGTACCCGGCTATCTGGAGCGGCTGGAGGAGGAAGCCTCCGCCGAGCCCGCGCCCGAGCGGGGGCAGAAGCTCCTCTCCCGGCTGCGGGGCGACTGCCATCTGCACTCCGACTGGTCGGACGGCGGCTCCCCGATCGAGGAGATGGGCCGGACGGCGGCGGAGCTGGGGCACGCGTGGGCAGTGCTCACCGACCACTCGCCCCGGCTGACGGTGGCGGGCGGCCTGTCGCCGGAGCGGCTGCGGGAGCAGCTCGCGGTGGTGGCGCGGCTCAACGAGGAGTGGGCGCCGTTCCGCCTGCTGACCGGGATCGAGTGCGACATCCTGCCGGACGGTTCGCTCGACCAGGAGCCGGAGCTGCTGGCGGAGCTGGACGTGGTGGTGGTCTCCGTCCACTCCGAGCTGCGGATGGACCCCGCCCCGATGACCCGGCGCCTGGAGACGGCCGTCCGCCATCCGCACGCCGATGTGCTCGGCCACTGCACGGGACGGCTGCTGTCGGGGCGCTCCAGGCCGGAGTCGCGGTTCGACGCGGACCGGGTCTTCGCGGCGTGTGCCGAGGCGGGGACGGCGGTGGAGATCAACTGCCGGCCCGAGCGGCTGGACCCGCCCCGCCGGCTGCTGCGCGGGGCCGTGGCGGCGGGCACCCTCTTCGCGATCGACACCGACGCGCACGCTCCGGGCCAGCTCGACTGGCAGATCAACGGCTGCGCACGGGCCGAGGAGTGCGGCGTACCGGCCGACCGGGTGGTGACGACCTGGCCGGTGGAACGGCTGCTGGAGTGGGCGGGGTGACGGGCCCGCCCGCGTGGGCCCGCCCGCCCCGGAAGGAGCCCGGGGCGGGCGGGTACCGCGTAACTCTTCCTGCCGGTGCACTCTTCCTGCCGGTGCACTTTTTCCTGCTGTTGCGCAGCTACCTCTGTTGCGCAGCTGCCTCTGTCGCGCAGCTACTTCTGGGGATAGACGTCTCCGGCGGCCATCCCGCTCTGCTGCTCGCTCCGGTCCCGGATCGTCCGGGACTTCTTCTCCAGCCGCTGCCGCTCCTCGGGGTCGGTCGCGCGCTCCGCGGCCTCGGCGAGCTGCTGGGCCTTCTCACGCATCTGCCGCGCCAGGTCGGCGGGTTCGTCCGAACCGCTCATCACCACTCCTCGGGCCTGTCGAACATAAGGGACCACTGCCCCCAGCGAACCAGTGACCGGGGGCTTCCGCATCCCGCGTACCCCACCGGGAGGGTTTCACGTCGCGGCCCGGCTCAGCCGCCGGATCATCCCGCGCACCCTGGGGTGGCGCTCATGGGCCTCGGAGGACCGCCGGTCCAGCTCCTCCCCCAGCCGCTTGGCGCGCTCGTCGATGTCGAGCTCGGCCAGCACCCGGTCGATCTCGGCGAGGAGGGCCCCGTGCAGCTGCCACTGTCGCGGATGCTCCTGGACGTCCTCCAGGAGGAGGTCCGCCACCCGGTCCCGGGTGGCGCGGCTGCGGGCGAGCGCGTCGGCGAGCCGGTCCTCCGCCGCCTCGCCGTCGGCGGCGAGCGGGGTCGTGACCAGTTCGGCGAAGCTCTCCACGGCGTCGGCGAGCTGGCCGAAGAGCTCCTGGAGCAGGCCCGCCACATCGGCGGGGAACAGCGTCTCCTCGGTGCGGGCCTTCGCCAGGTCGGTGAGGGTCCGGGACAGCACGCGCAGGACGACCGCGCAGATCTCCAGGGTGTCGAGCCCGGTGCGCAGGACGACCCGGTAGAGCAGCCCCTGTCTCACCCTGGGGTTGAGGGTGAGACTTTCCTCCGCCTGACGGAGGGAGGCGTCGACCTCGACGATGTCGTGGTCGAGTCTGCGGGCCTCGTGGAGCCGGGCCGCCGCCCGGGGAACGGGGTTGTTCCCCACCACCTCCTCACCCATGCTGCGGAGCATGGTGCCCATCCGGGTGGCCAGGGAGCCGATGGCGGTACCCGCCGACCCGACCCAGACGGGCGGGGCGAGGACCAGGTTGAACAGCAGCCCCGCCACCGCCCCGATGAGCGTCTCCCAGACCCGGTCCCAGGCGGTGTCGGCGACCTGGGAGACACCGAGCACGAGCATCGCGCTGATCGCCACCTCGGGCACGAACTCGTTGACCCGCACCAGCCGCCCGATCAGCAGCGAGGTGAAGATGGTCAGGCCGAGGCTCCACCAGCTGAGCCCGACCAGGGAGCTGAAGGCGATGGCGATGAGGACGCCGACCACGACGGAGTTCACCCGGCGGATGCCGGTGGTGAGGGTGGCGTAGAGGGTGACCTGGACGACCAGGAGCGCGGTGAGGGGTGCGGTCAGCGGAGCCGGTTCGGGCAGGGTCCAGACGGCCACGGAGTAGGCGATGACGGCGGCTGCGGTCGAGCGCAGCGTCTGTACCCCCGCGGGTTCGGTGGTGCGCTGTACGAGCTTGATGACGGGCGCGGCAACTGCTGGCATTCCTTGACGGTGCCCCGATCTCGCGGCGCGCAGCGCTCAGTCCCCGGGGTGCCTCCGTACGGCCCTGTACGGGTGGCCGGACGGAGGGCGGGCCGGTACGGCGTGCGCCGGAGCGTGGACCGGGGGACCCTGGATCCATGGCTGTTCTGCTGAATCCCCCGACAGAGACGCCCCCCGCCGAGGGCTCGATCGGCGACGCCCACGAGGAACGCCCCGACGGAGGCGTCTGGGAGCACCCGGCCGTCTGGATCGGCCTGATCGTGCTCGGGGCGCTGCTGGTCGCCGGGTTCTTCGTCGCCCGGGTCTTCGGCCTGGCATGAGCGGGAGGAAGACACCCCCGGCGCGCCGGATCGCCGACGCGCTGGTGGAGCGGTGCGGGCAGACGTACGCCGAGGAGGCGGGCATCCGCCTGAAGAACACCCCGCAGCCCCTCTACCAGCTCCTGGTGCTGAGCCTCCTGCTGAGCGCGCGCATCCGCGCCTCGGTCGCGGTGGCGGCCGCCCGGGCCCTGTACGGCCACGGCATGCGCACCCCACGCCGGATGGCGGACGCGACCTGGCAGCAGCGGGTGGACGCGCTGGGCGAGGGCCACTACCGGCGTTACGACGAGCGCACCGCCACCCAGCTCGGGGAGGGTGCGCAACTCGTCCTCGACGCCTGGCGGGGCGATCTGCGCCGACTGCGCGAGGAGGCCGACGGCGACCACGACCGGCTGGTGGAGGGGCTGCGGCGCGTCCCGGGCATCGGTCCGGCCGGGGCCGACATCTTCGTACGCGAGGTGCAGTCGATCTGGCCGGAGACCGGCTTCCGGGCCGGGCCGAAGGCGGTGCAGGGGGCCGAGCGGCTGGGCCTGCCCACCTCCCCCGGCAGGCTGGCCGAGGCGGCGCGCGGGCACGACGACGCGAGGTTCGCGGCGGCGCTCGTGCGGGCCGCGCTGGACAAGGACATCGTGGACGAGGTCACGGAGGCGGCGCGGTCCCGCTGAAGCGGCCCGGCGCTGCCCGTACGAGGAGACTCGCACAGGGCCCAGCCCGTACGCGGAGAGGGCGCGGGTACGCCGCGACAGGCACCGTCACACCGCGAGGCGCCCGCACCGCGCGCGGTGAACGCGACGGTACGGGCGCCCCACCGCCTCAGCGGCCGGAGGTCTCCGGCAGTGCGCGGGCCCGCTCCTCCTGCCGACGGGCCGCGTCCTGCTCCTGCCTTCCCTCGGCCTTCATCCGCTCGTCGCCGAGGGCGATGCCGTCCGACTCCTTCTTCATGCCTTTGAGCCGCCGCGCCTTCGCGCGGGCTATGTCGGTGCTCTTACCCACAGCTGCCTCCGTACCGCGAGGAGATTCACGCTTCTCCCTCCACTATGCCTACGCATACCGGAGAACGCAGGAACCCGGAGCGGGCCCTGCTACAGCACCGGGCCCTCGTCCTCGTCGTCCGGCCCGCCGGCCTCGACCCGCAGGGCCAGGTCCTGGAGGACGTCGGCCGACGAGACGTCCGTCTGTCCGGAGTCGTGCACCTGCGCCAGCATCGTGAAAGCGAGGGTGAAGGCGCTCACCAACTGCTCGACCGCGCCGCCGACCTCGCGCCCGACCACGGTCACCACCTCCTCGACGGAGAAATCGTCGGGGATGGCGATGTGGGGCATCGTCTCGTTCAGCAGGGCGGTGACCGCGCCCGCTCCCGCGTCCAGGTCTTCCCGTTCGAGGTCCGCCTCCAGCAGGCGCTGCATTTCGCGCGCCTCTGTGAGGATGCCGATCACGCGCTTCACGACTTCCCGTTGCTCCATGGCCGCGAGCATAGGGCGTTCGGCCCGGTCACCACATGCGCCGGTGCCGCACTTCTGCGCGGCACCGGCGTCCTGCCCGGTGGTTCAGCGGGTGTCGCGTACCGCCACGATGCCGTTGAAGACCCCTGCGTACGCCGTCCCGTCCGGGCCGATGGTGATGGGCGCCCAGTTGTTGTCGTACGCGGGTCCGGTGCCGGTCAGTTTGCGCCAGCGGCGTTCGCCGGTACGGAAGTCGACGGCGGTCAGGTACCAGGCGTCGATGCCGAGGGCGTTGGGCTCCTTTTCGTAGAAGTAGAGCAGTCCGTTGGCGGTGGAGAGCTTGGGCACGGTGGAGGGTGAGCGGACGGCGCTCTCCCACACGGTGTCGCAGCCGCTGCCGTCGGGCCGTACGTCGATGCGGGTGACACCGCCGACGACGCTGCGTCCGAACAGCAGCGAGGTGGGGTTCTCGTAGCCGTAATTGTTCTCCACGACCAGGCTGTTGCCCCAGCTGATGAGGGAGTTGTCGGTGGTCGACTGCCCGGAGCCGAAGACCGGGACCGAGCAGACGAGGCGGCGGTCGGCGTCCACGTCGACGCCCCGGCGGTAGACGAGGACGTTCATCCGGTCGTCCGCGTTGTCGGTGATCGCCACGTACTCCTCACCCGTGCCGAAGAGGTCCGGGGTGGTTCCCGAGCCCTGATTGACCGAGCCGGGCTTGGTGCCGGTGCCCCGGTCGTAGGTCTGGCGCCACTGGATGCGCGGGGTGCCGTCGGGGTCGGCCGTGAAGCTGTACAGGGCGTGGTCGGAGACGATGGAGACGCCGTCCCGGGCCACGGAGAAGGAGTTCTGGATCTCCTCACCGGCCAGCCGCACCGAGCGGATGACGGAGGTCTCCGGGTCGACCGTGCCGACCCGGCCGAGCCGGGTGACCCACCAGATCCGGCCCTGCCAGTCGGGCATGACGGAGGTGACGGGGTCGCAGGTGCCGCTGGGGAAGAGGTTGGTCCAGCTCACGCAGTCGTGCGGGACGTGCCCGGTGAGGTCCCAGTCGTTCTCGACGACGAACTCCCAGCGGCCGTCCGGCTTCTGCCGGTGGGCGATGCGCAGGACGTGCTGACGGGAGTCGGCGAGGACCACGCGGTCCTGGTCATCCAGGTAGAAGTAGGCGCCGCCCGAGGTGTCCTTGAAGATGCGCGAGAAGTCCAGACGCGTGATCGCCTCGACCGTGGAGGAGCGCTGCGGCAGCTTGTACTCGGCGAGCGTGTCGAGCGTGCGCGGGTCGAGCAGCTTGAGCAGGAAGCCGGTGAAGGTCCCGCAGACGGTGATCAGCCGCCCGGCCGTGTCGAAGGTGGCCGTGGCGCACTCGCCGCCGACCGGGGCGATCCTCTCGCTGACCACCTCGGGGGACCGGCCGAGCGGCCCGGAGTAGGGGTGGGTGCCGCTGCCCGCCGCGTCGGCGTGCATCCCGCTGCGGCCGTTGGGGGCCAGATACGGGTGTTGCGGGGGCGCCTGCCCCGGCACCGGGGACGCGGTGGCGGGCGCGCCCTGGTAGTCGCTGACCAGGCGGTGACCGGGAGCTTTGGGGATCTCCTGCGCCGCCGCCGGGGCCACCGGCCCCAGCAGGGTGACGGAGGCGACGGTGAGCGTCAGGGCCAGGACGCGGGTGAGCGCACGGCGGTACGGCGGGGACATCGGGCTCCTTGGTTACGGACGGGGGTCGCGCCGCCGCCCGACGTTAGGGCGCACCCCTTGAGGTGTCCATGGAAAGCGGGAGGGTTCGCACGGACGACATGCCGCCGCAACACCGCGCCACGTACGGCAACGGCCCGCAACACACCCGGCCGCACCCGCCCGCGCCCAGCCACACCCGCCCGCGCCCGGCCGCGCCCGCTCAGCGCTGCGGGGGCTTCCTGTGTGAGCGGTTCTCCAGCATCGCCCGGCGGATGCGGGCCGCCGCCGCGTGGGCGTGCTCCGGGGTCGCGGTGTGGTCGGCGACCGAGGTGACGAAGCGGTGCAGGGGCTGACGGCAGCGGGTGCACGGGGTGTCGGTGGTGATGAGGTAGCCGTCCTCGCAGTCCCGGTCGGAGCAGGAGCCGGGCATCAGCAGTTGCTCGGCGATGTCCTGGGCGCTCCAGCGGCGGCGGCCGTCCTCGTCCTTCTCGTTGAGGGCGTGGGCCCAGCGGAGGTGCCAGCGGCGTTCGATGCGCTCCCTGAGGAGGCCGGCGCTGCGGTTCCTGGACAGCTCCTGGTGGATCAGGTCGTGGACGGTGCTCGGGACCCGGCCGCCGAGCGCCTGGAGGAGCTGGTGGGGCAGCGCCTGGAGGACATAGCCGCGTGGGTTGCCCTTGGCGTTCTCCCGCCAGCGGTCGCAGGCGCAGGACCCGTCGGGCCGCTTGGGGACGTGGCAGCGGTCGCAGAGGCCGCGGCACTCGGCGCACAGCCCGCCGTCGAGCCCGTCCAGATGGGGCGCGGGCGCCCGCCCGCACTCCTGGCAGCAGGCGGCGCACGGCCCGCAGAGCCGCTCGTTGCCCGCCTTGGTGGTCCAGGTCCGCATCTGGCACCGGCAGCAGAGGCCGGTGTTGCAGTACTCGTGGTGGGCGGCGCCCGAGTGCCGTCCGGGGGGCGGGAAAGACATCTGCCCATTGTGCGGGATCGCCGGGCGCCGCGCGGACGGCCGACGGGGACGGCCGACGCGGACGGCCCCGGCGACCGGGGCGTCCGGGTCAGGGATTCAGGCTGCTGACCAGGTTGGCGGTGGCCCCGATGCCGTCGTGGATGGTCGGTGCCATGCTCGTACTGGCCAGGAGGAAGCCGAGCAGCGCGCAGACGATCGCGTGCGAGAGCTTCAGTCCGCCGTTGCGCAGGAAGATCACCGCCAGGATCGTCAGAAGCAGCACCAGTGAGATCGAAATGGCCATGGCCAACCTCCTCCGCCGCGCCGGATTTGCGGCATTCGGCCGCCAGTGTGGCGCAGCGGGGCGGCCGTTCGGCGCACTGGCATGTCCGCCGAACGGGTAAGACCCGGCCGGGAGGTGTTACGGGGTCGGGGCCGCCCGGTCGCGGAGGAAGCGTTCGAGCCCGGCCAGGTCGTCGGTGTTCAGGTGGTCGGCCCCGGCGGCCAGCAGCTCGCCCCAGACCGCCTCGCGCTCGGGTCCGGGCAGGTCGGGGGTGGCCCAGAACCGGATGCGGCGGCCTTCGCGGTGGGCGGCGGTGACGAGGGAGCGGAGCCGGTCGCGCTCGGCGCGGGGGAAGGGTCCCGCGCCGCGCCAGCCGAAGGTCTGGGTCCAGTTCGCGCTGATCAGCGGGGCGAACGAGGCGGGCGACGAGGTGCCGAGGTCGTCGAGGCGCCCGTCGTAGAAGGCGAGGCGGCTGCGCTGGGCCTCCATCGGCGCCCGGGCGGCACGGTCGCCCGAGATGACGGCGGTGACCGCTCCGGGGCGCACGCGGCCGTGGTCGTAGCGGGTGAGGAGGGAGCGGTGGCGGGCGAGCTGCCGGTCGAGTTCGCGGTAGGCGGCGACGCCGTCGGCCTTGATGTCGATGAGCAGCTGGAGGGGGGTGCGGTGGTGCGGGTACACGCTGCCGTGGCCCGCCCGGACCAGCGCGCGTAACGGTTCGAGGTAGAGCGCGGTGAGCGTGCGCCGCGGGTCGAGTTCGGCGGGCTCGTGGGCGACGAGCAGCTCACCGTCCACGAGGAAGATGTCCGCCTCGACGCTGGTGAACCCGTGCGCGAGGGCGTCGTACAGGGGGCGCGGGTGCAGGTAGTCGTTGTGCGCGTGGGCGTGACGGAGGGGGCGCGGGCGGGGCGGGCGGGGCGACCGGGTGGCGGCGGCCGGGGACGCGGCGGCCGCGGAGGCGACGGCGGGAGCGGCGATCACCGCGGCGGCGGTGGCGAGGGTGACGGTGAGGGCCCGGCGGCGCGTCGGGGCCGAAGGGACGGGCGGGGCGGCCATGGGGTCTCCCTGGCAGTCGTCCGGGCCGGGGGCCCGGGGCGGGCCGGACGCGAACGAGTATGGGGCCGGACGCCCAGACATCATCAGGTACCTGCCAACTGTTGGGTTGATGGACTCCGGCCCGTCGTCCGCCGTCCTTCCGGCCGCCGTCACCCCACCGGGACGCGCTCCACGCTCTGCTCGCCCCAGCGGACCGTCCGGTCGCACCAGCGTTCCAGGAGGACCCGGTCGTGGCCGACGGCCAGCAGGGCCGCCCCGGACTCGGAGCGGTAGCGCTCGACCACGGCGACCAGGGCGGCGGTCGTCGATGCGTCGAGCATCGCGGTCATCTCGTCGCAGATCAGCAGCCCCGGCCGCAGCACGAGGGCCCGGGCCAGGCAGGCCCGCTGGAGCTGTCCGTCGCTCACCGCGTGCGGGCGGCGCTCCAGCAGTTCGGCGGAGAGGCCGACCAGCGGGGCCAGCTCCGCCACCCGCGCCGGGACCTCGGCGCGGCGGCCGGTGGCCCGCAGCGGCTGAGCGATGAGTTCGCGGAGGCTCAGGCGGGGGTCGGCGGAGAGCCGGGGCTGCTGGAAGACGACGCCCACGGACGTGCGCTGCTCGCGCGGGGCCCGGTGGCGCCAACCGCGTACGACCGTGCCGTCCAGGGTCATGGTTCCGGCGTCCGGGCGGTGCAGGAGGGCGGCGACCTTGGCCAGGGTGGACTTGCCGCAGCCGCTGGGGCCCAGGAGTCCGACCGCCTCGCCGTGGCCGACGCTCAGGGAGACATCGCGGACGACCGGGGCGCGGCGGTCGTACCCGGCGGTGATGCCGGTCAGCTCAAGCATCGGCGGCCTCCTTCGTGAGGGAGTGGACGCGGCCGGTCAGCCCGTGGTGGCAGGCGAGCCGGTCGTCGAAGGCCGGGCGTTCGGCGGTGCAGCGGGCGTCCGCGCGGGCGCACCGGGCGGCGAAGGCACAGCCGTCGGGGAGCGCGCCCAGCTCGGGCGGCATCCCGGGGATCGGGGCGAAGTCCCGTTCGGGCAGGGCGTCCAGCAGGCCCTTGGCGTACGGGTGGCGGGGGCCGGGTGTGCCGAAGAACGGGCCCGCGTCGGCGATCTCGACGATCCGGCCCGCGTACATCACCGCGACCCGGTCCGCGATCCGCTCGGCCGCCGCCAGGTCGTGGGTGATGATCAGCAGCGCCCGGCCCTCGTCGGTGTGGCGGCGCAGTTCG
Source organism: Streptomyces sp. NPDC059452 (assembly GCF_042750035.1). Lineage (NCBI taxonomy): Bacteria > Bacillati > Actinomycetota > Actinomycetes > Kitasatosporales > Streptomycetaceae > Streptomyces > Streptomyces sp. NPDC059452. The sequence goes on along the minus strand of NZ_JBHYVE010000022.1, from coordinate 45,824 downwards.
TCGGCGGTCCGCTCCACCAGGTCCCGGTCGAGTCCGGTGGTCGGCTCGTCCGCGAGCAGCAGCGGGGCGTCGCCGATCAGGGCGAGCGCGGTGGCGGCGCGCTGGGCGAGGCCGCCGGAGAGTTCGTGCGGGTAGCGGTCCAGGTGGTCGGCCGGGAACGAGGCGCGGGCTGCGGCCTTCTCCGCCGCCTCCCGGACGGCCGCGGACCCCCGCACCCCGGTCAGCTCGCGCAGGGTCTCCTCCAACTGGGCGCGGACGGTGCGCACCGGGGTGAGATGGGCGGCGGGGCTCTGCGGCACGAGACCGATGCGCCGTCCCCGTACCGTACGGGCCAGCGTCCGCTCCCCCGCCGTCAGCAGGTCGGTCTCCCCGCCGAGCAGCGCGCTGCCGGTGGTCTCGGCGTTGGCCGGGAGCAGCCCGAGCAGGGCGGAGGCCAGGACGGACTTGCCGCAGCCGCTCTCGCCGACCAGGGCGAGGCATTCGCCCGGAGCGACGGAGAAGCGGGCGCCGGTGACGGCCGCGATGTCCCGGCCGCCGCGCATCCGGAAGCGTACGGAGAGGTCCCGGACGTCCAGGACAGGAGCCCCGGGGGCGTCAGGGGTCTGGGGGGCCTCAGAGGCCTCAAGGGCCCCGGAAGTCCCGGGCGTCTCGGGCGTCTCGCGGTCGGCGGTCACAGCATCAGCTCCGATTTCCGTCGCGGGTTGATCCGGTCGCGCCAGGCCCCGGCCAGTCCCGCCAGGGCAAGGGTCGGAATGATCAGGAAGAGGCCGGGGAAGAGCGTCGGCCACCAGTCCCCCGCCAGCAGCGAACCGCGTGCGGACTGGACGAGGTTGCCGAGGCTGGCCTGGTGGGAGGGGAGCCCGAGCCCGAGGAAGGAGAGCGCGGACTCGTGCCACATGGCGTGCGGCACCATGAGGACCGCCGCGAGCCCGGCCTGCGGAAGCACCCCGGGGAGCAGATGGCGCACGATGACCCGGCCCCGCGAGGCGCCGCCGGAGACGGCCGCGTCGATGAAGGGCCGCGAGCGCAGCGAGAGCACCTCGGAGCGGACGATCCGGGCGGTGGAGATCCAGTGGGTGAGGGCCACCGAGATGACGACCGGCCAGACACCGGGCCGGAACATCGCGACGATGAAGATGCCGAGCAGCAGGTGCGGGATGGAGGACAGGGTGTCGACGACCCGCATCACGATCCGGTCCGGCCAGCCGCCGAACGCCCCGGCGAGCGCGCCGATCGCGGTACCGATGACGGTGGCGGTGAGGGCCGCGACCAGTCCGACGAGCAGCGAGACGCGGAGCCCGTAGACACAGCGCAGCAGCAGGTCACGGCCGACGTCGTCGGTGCCGAAGGGGTGCGCCCAGGACGGCGGGTGGAGCTTGTTGGAGAGGTCGACGGCCTGCTGGTCGAGCTGGGCCAGCGGCGGCACGATCAGCACCGCGAGCGCGACGGCGACGACGATGGTCACGGAGGTGGCCACCCGGATGCGGCGGCTGGTGCGGCCCGGGAGGGCGAGGGTCGGCTCAGCCATCGAAGGCCACCCGGGGGTCGGCGAGCCCGTAGAGGAGGTCGGAGAGGAGGTTGCCGAGCAGGACGGCGGCGGTGGCGAGCACCGTGAGCGCGGCGAGCAGGGAGAAGTCGACCGAGGTCGCGGCCTGCACGGTGGCGGCGGCGATACCGGGCCAGCTGAAGACGGTCTCGATGAGGAGTGCCCCGGTGATGAGTTCGGGGACGCGGGAGCCGATCAGGGTGAGCATCGGCAGCATCCCGGAGCGCAGGGCGTGGCCGAGGAGCACCGTGCGCTCGCTCAGTCCGCGGGCGCGCGCCCCGCGCACGGGGTCCTCGGCGAGTGCGTCGGTGACCCCTTGGCGTACGTACAGGTAGAACCACGGCAGCTGGGAGATCCCGAGGACCGCCGCGGGCAGCACCAGGTGGGAGGCGACCTGGCCGAAGGTGACGGTCTCGCTGCCCGCGTCGGTGAGCCCGCCGGCCGGGAGGAGGTCCAGCTTCAGGGCGAAGAGCCAGATCGCGAGGAGGCCGAGCCAGAAGGCGGGGGCGGCTTCCAGGGTGTACGCGGCGGAGCTGACGCCCCGGTCGAGCCAGCCGCCGGGCCTCCGGGCGGCGAGGACGCCGAGTGAGGTGCCGAGCAGGATCGCGATCAGGAAGGCGGAGGCGGCGAGCAGGACGGACCAGCCCATCCGCTCGACGATCACGTCGGCGACCGGCTGGCGCATCACGGTGGAGTCGCCGAGGTCGCCCTGGAGCGCCGAGGTCAGCCAGGTCCACCAGCGGGTGAGCAGCGGCTGGTCGGCTCCGAGGTTGGCCCGGAGCTGGTCCAGGTTCTCCTGGGACGCGGTGAGGCCGGCGGTGCCCGCGTACGCCTTGACCGGGTCGAAGGGGGACGCGGCGGCAACGGCGAAGACGCCGAAGGTGACGGTGAGGAGGACCGGGACGGCGAACAGGGCCCGCCGTCCCGTCATCCGTGCCATCGGCCCCCAGGGGAGGCGGTGGCTCACTTCTTCTTGTCTCCCGTGCCTTCGGGCTTCCACTGCTCGACGTTCCACCAGGGGCCGGAGGCCAGCCCGTGGTCGTGCGGCTCGACCTGGGTGGTGAGGGGGCCGAAGCGGTCGTCGATGACGTAGATGTGGTCGATGTGGGTGAGGAAGGTGTAGCCGGGGTTCTTCACCAGCTCGCGCTGGACGGTGTCGTACGCCTTCTTCCGCTCGGCCTTCTTCCCGCTCTTCCGGCCTGCCTCGATCGCCGCGTCGACGGCCTTGTTGTCGTACCAGGCCATGTTGTTGAAGCCGTCGCCCGCGAGGGAGGACTTCAGCAGGGTGTACTGGTCGAAGTCGGGGTCGGCGGGCGAGCCGCCGCCCGCGAGCACGGCGTCGTGCTTCATCCGGGGCTCGATGACCTCCCAGGTCCCGGCCTCGACGGTGATGGCGATGCCCGCCTTCTTGGCGTCGGAGGCATAGGCGAGGGCGTGCTCCTGGCGCAGCTTGTCCCCGGTGACGTACCAGAGCGGGAACGCGGCGCGGACCCCGTCCTTGGTGCGGATGCCGTCCTTGCCGGGCTTCCACCCGGCCTCGTCCAGGATCTTCTTCGCGGCGGCGAGGTCGTGGGTGCGCTCGGTGCCCTGGGTGAACCACTCGCTGTCGGTGGGGACGGGGCCGTAGGCGGGCTTGCCGCTGCCGTTGAGGATGGCGTCGACCATCGTCTGACGGTCCACCGCCACATCCAGGGCGCGGCGCACGGCGGTGTCACCGGCGACCTTGTTGTTCGTGGGCAGCGTCACGGTGCGGTAGTCGTAGCTGCTGGCCGCGTACGTCTTCTTGCCCTTGTCGTTCGCGAAGCCCTTGGCCAGGTTGGGCGGGAGGATCGCGCCGTCGAGGTCGCCGGAGCGCAGCCGGGTGGCGCGCACGTCGTCGTCCTTGATGACGGCCATGGTGAACTTGTTCACCTCGGGCTCGCCGCCCCAGTAGTGGGGGTTGGCGGTGAAGCTGAGCTTCTCGCCCTTGGACCACTTGGTGAGGACGTACGGTCCGGTGCCGACGGGGCGGGTGGTGAAGGGGCCGGTGTTGACGTCCTGCTTGCCCGCGATGTGCTCGGGGGCGATGGGCAGGACGGTGCGCTGGGCGAAGGGCGCGTAGGGGTACTTGAGCGTGAAGACGACGGTGTCCTCGCCCTGGGCCGTGACGTCCTTGACGGCGTCCAGCTCGTTGCGGGAGGGGTTGTTGGTCTTCTCGTCCAGGATGGTGCGGTAGGTGAAGACGACGTCCTTGGCGCCGAACGCCTTCCCGTCGCTGAACTTCACGCCCGGGCGCAGCTTGTACGTGTACGTCAGCCCGTCGGCGCTGACGTCGGGGAGGGCGGAGGCCAGGGCCGGCCGGAGCTTCAGCTCCTCGTCCAGGGCGAGCAGCCCGTCGAAGATCTTGGAGTTGCCGTCCTTGCCGTAGCCGAGCAGGGGGCTCAGGCTGTCGGGCTCGTAGGCGATGCCCACGACGGCCGAGGTGGAGCCGGTGCCGGAGCCGCCGCTCTTGGGGCTGTCCGGGTTGGAGCAGGCTGCCGCGGTCAGGGACAGTGCGGTCACCAGTGTGGCGGCGACCGCCCCCCGTATCGATCGGGCCGTCATACTCTGCACATCCCTGTTCAAGATCGACTGTTATTGCGAACAACATGCAATTAAACAGCACGTTTCCGCTGCACCGCTTCGACCTGTGCCGACACTCGCCGGATCATGCCGTGAACTGCGGGAACAGGGTGCGGAGGGGGTCGGAGGGGGGCACCTCCGGTTCGACCGGATTCGCCCTGAGCCGCTAGCCGCTCGGGCGATCGGAGCGAGTCTCTGAACTGGCTCGGGCGACGGGTCGGTCCGGGGGCCTGTCCGGCCGTGTCCTTCTGTCGAAGTGATCACCTGGCAGAAGCCGCCCACTGCGACCCATCGTTGGGACGCGAAGCGCAACGGCACCCATCGCCACGGCTGCAGGCACCTCATGCCGCTCGCGGGCAGCCGTGAGCAGCCAGGGGGGCAATCCCGTCGCCCAAGAGCACGCTGATTCAGGCGTAGCGCCGGTCAGCACTGATCCAAGGACCATGCGACTCGAGTGTCATCGGCATCAACGGCGCCGCGGTTTGGCTCATCAGCCCCGGAGACCTTGTCATCATCATCGCCTACGCCCAGGTGACGCAGGATGAGGCCCGCGAACTCAAGCCTCGCGTGGTCTTCGTCGACGAGCACAACCGCGTGGTGCTGGCAGGCGACGATCCCGCAGAGGTGACCAAGGGCAGCGGACTCATACGTGGAGACCTTCCGGCCCCGTCAGCGTGATGTCTTCACCCGTCCCGGCCGTATTCGCACATCCCGCCGAAGCCCGGCGTGAAATCGAGCATTGACAAGCCTGCGAACCTCATATGAATATGAATCGCACGTTGGCGCAGTGTGCGCATCGTGACTTCGCTCCGTACGGTCGTTCCAATCGTGCGGAGCTTTCTTATGCCCCGCAGGCGTCGGGCAGTCCTCCAAACCGCCGAGGGAATCCCGGCTGCGGCACCCCGCGGGGACACGACGCGTCACGAGGATTCCTTCCGCCCCGGAATGCCGCCCATCGGATCTATCCAAGGACGACCGAGATGACCGACGGACCAGACCTGCCCGCAGGAACGCGCAGGGTCCCCTACAGCGACCCCGGGCTCCCGGATCACCGGAGCCCTTTGCGCTTCCTGTGGTGGCTGGTGACGAGGCAACGCAAACGTGTTCTCCTCGGGGCCACTTGGGGCAGCGCATGGATGTGCGCGCTCATGCTGCCGCCGTACCTGATATCGAGGACGATCGACGAGGGGCTACGAGCACGTGATACCGGAGCACTTTTCCTGTGGGTGGGTGCGGTTCTCCTCACAGGAGCGGCGATCGCGATCCTGGGAATCCTGCGGCACCGCACGATGACGTTCATCCGCGTGGACGCGGCCTACCGGACCGTCCAGGTCGTCACCCACCATGTCACCCGCCTGGGTTCGACCCTGCCCCGCCAGGTTTCAGCGGGTGAGCTCACGCATCTCCAGGCCGGCGACATCAGCCGGATCGCCCAGACCCTGACCGTCACGGGGCCGGGAATCGGCGCGGTCATCGCATACATCTCAAGCGCTGTACTCCTGTTCAACATCTCGGCCGTCCTGGCTGCGGTAGTTCTTCTCGGAGTTCCCGCCCTGGCAGTGACGGTCGGTCCCCTGCTTGAGCGACTGCACGGCGCCGAAGGCGACTACCGGGAGGACCAGGGAGCTCTGACCGCCCTCGCCGGAGACATGGTGGCCGGTCTGAGTGTGCTGAACGGCATCGGCGGAAAGCCCATGTTCGCCCGGCGATACCGGGAACGCTCCCAGGCCCTGGTCCCGCTGGGTTACAGGGTCGCTTCCCTCACCAGCTGGGTCCAGGCGCTCGCCGCGTGCCTTCCGGTGATCTTCCTCGCCGTCGTGACCTGGATCGGTGCGCGCATGGCAGCCAGTGGTTCGATCACGGTGGGCGAACTGGTCGCGGTCTACGGATACGTCGCCGCGCTCCTGGCACCCGTCTCGTTCTTCATCGAGGGCGCGGACGACCTGCCACGCGGGCTCGTCTCCGCGCGCCGGGTGATCGACATCCTGGCGCTCGCCCCGGAACCCGAGGAGCACCGGACCCGGAAGACTCCGCCGGGCTCCCCCGGCCCGCTCCGTGACCCCGTCTCGGGCCTGGTGGTGGCCCCCGGCAGGGTGACAGCTCTTGTCGGGGAGAGGCCCGACGAACCGCGCGCCGTGGTGAAGCGGCTGGCCGGCTACACGGACTCCGAGGCCACCTGGGGCGACACGAGGCTGTCGGACTGGGACCGCTCCGCCTTGCGGCGCCTTGTCCTGGTCGCCGACAACGACGCCTACATGTTCGGCGGCCCGCTGCGGTCAGCCATATCCGTCCATGACGACCACAGCGCCGAGGACATCGGCCGGGCCCTGCACGCCGCTGCCGCCGAGGACGTCATCGAAGCACTCCCCGACGGACTCGACACCCGTCTGGACAGCCAGGCCCGCAATGTCTCGGGCGGGCAGCGTCAGCGTCTGCGCCTGGCTCGGGCACTGCTGGCCGACCCCGAAGTGCTCCTGCTGGTGGAGCCCACATCCGCGCTGGACGCCCATACCGAGGCCAACGTCGCCACCCGGACAGCAGCTCACCGCCGGGGCCGGACCACCGTGGTGGTCAGTACGTCCCCGCTGCTGCTCGGCCACGCCGACGAAGTCGCCTACCTCGTGGACGGCAAAGTGAAGTCCACCGGCACTCACGGCGAACTCCTCGCCGAACAGCCCGGATACGCGGCGCTGGTGTTCCGCGGCAGCACCGACAGCCGTACGGAAGCCGTCTCGGCGAAGCCAGTGGAAGGACACACCCAATGAGCCGTTCCGAAGAGATGCCGCGCCTGCCGGTGGCCGATGCCTCTACGGTACGCCGGGCCAGCTGGCAGCTGTTGAAGGACGACGGACGGGCCATGGCCGCGATCCTCGTACTGACCTGCCTGGCCGCGCTGGCCGGCGTGGCCGGACCATGGCTGCTGGGCCGGATCGTCACCCGGGTCGAAGCGGGAGAACTGACCACCTCCCAGGTCGATGTCCTGGCCGGGTCCGTCCTTGTCTTCGCAACTCTCCAGTTGGTCCTGACGCGATACGCACGCTGCCTGTCCCACCGGTTCGGGGAGCGCGCCCTCGCCCGTCTCCGCGAAGAGGTCGTAGACCGCTCGCTCGCCCTGCCAGGACGGATCGCGGAACAAGTGGGCACCGGTGATCTGGTCACCCGTTCAACCGTGGACGTCGGGACCGTGGCGGCCACGCTGCGCAACGCGGCCCCCGACGTCCTCATCGCGGGCGTCCAGATCCTGTTCATCTTCGCCGCGGTATGCCTGCTGGACCCGCTCCTCGGGCTCTGCTCCCTGGTGGGCCTGCCCTTGGTGTGGGCGGCGAGTCGCTGGTACCTCGCCCGGGCTCGGGACGCCTACCTCGCGGAAGGCGCCACCGCCGGCGGTGTCTCCGAGGTCCTGAACTCCACCGCGCACGGTGCGCGCACCATCGAGGCCTACGGAATGCGAGCACGGCAGAACCTCGCGGTCGACAAAGCCATCGACACCACCTATCGCGCCGGAGTCCGCACTCTTTTCCTGCGGACCGTCCTCTTCCCCATCACCGAATTCGCCCACGCCCTGCCCATGGCTCTCATTCTGCTGGTGGGCGGGCTCGGTTACCTTCATGGGTCGATCACCCTGGGGGTCGTGGTGGCAGGCAGCCTGTACATGTGGCAGCTGGTCGACCCTCTCGACCGCGTGCTCAGCTGGGTCGAACAACTGCAGCGCAGCGGCGCGTCATTCGCCCGGATCAAGGGCATCGGCATGGTGTCGCAGGAGCCGAATCCCCGTGTGCCCACTCCGGTCGACGACCGCATCGAGGTCAGGGGCGTACGGTACTCCTACACCCCCTCGCACGATGTGCTGAAGGACGTCGAACTGCTGGTTCGGCCCGGTGAGCGGCTGGCAGTGGTCGGACCGTCGGGGGCCGGCAAATCCACGCTCGGAAAGCTGATGTCCGGTGTGGACGTGCCGGACACGGGTGACATTCTGGTCGGCGGCGTCCCCGTTGCCGACCTCGCGGCCGCCGGTGAGCTCGGAAACCGGATCGCCCTCATCACCCAACAGCACCACGTATTCCTCGGCACGCTCCGGGAGAACATGACCATGGCCGCCCCGGACGCGGACGATGCGGCCATCCGGGCGGCCCTGTCCCTGGTGGAGGCAGATTGGGTCACACAGCTGCCGGACGGGCTCGACACCCCGCTGGGGGTGGGCGGACTCGACCTGGACCCCGCGCAGGCTCAGCAACTCACACTGGCCAGGGTTCAGCTCGCCGACCCGCACACCCTGATCCTCGACGAAGCCACATCGCTGCTGGATCCGACGACTGCCCGGCAGGCGGAGCGAGCCATGGCAGCGGTCCGGTCGGATCGCACCGTCATCGCCATCGCCCACCGGCTGCAGAGCGCTCATGACGCCGACCGCGTCGCGGTCATGGAGTCCGGCCGCATCGTCGAACTGGGCACCCACGATGAGCTGGTGGCCGCGGACGGGCCGTACGCGGCTCTCTGGCGGTCGTGGAAGGGCGAAGGCTGAACCTGCGCCGCTGTGGACGCCTCCCGGGATCTTCCGGGAGGCGTCCCTCCTGTCTGATCCCAACACGCCCCCGGTCACGCCTGTTTGCGCACTGTGGCGGGACGGCTGCCATCGGCACTACCGAAACATGCCTCGCCGACAGCGGCCGTACCCCCGTGACCTGTCCGATGCCCGTTGGGAACTGCTCGAACCAACCCTGACAGCCTGGCGAGTGGAACGCAGAGGGAAGGGCCTGGACATCGGGCGGCCGCCCGAACACGACCTGCGCCGGATCATGGACGCCACTCTCCACGTCGACCGGACCGGGATCCCCTGGGCGTCGACACCGTCGGCCTCCTCCTGGGCATCGACGTCGAAGCCACCCGCCGCAACCCCGCCCGGAAAGGCTTCAAGGCAATTCCGCGGCGCTGGGCCGTCGAGCGGAGATTCGGCTGGCTCATGCACCACCGCAGCCTCGCCCGCGACTACGAAACCCACCCCCACCGCTCCGAAGCCATGATCGGCATAGCGATGATCGACCTCATGAGCCGCAGACTCACCCGCGAATCGACCCACGACGGGCGCGACAACTGAACGGCGGCAGCGCCCGGCTCCCATGAATCACAGCAGGTAGGGCCACAGGCTGACGCTGTTCCGCTCCACACTGATCTCGACCCACGTTCCATCGACAGCAGTCGACGGCGGCGGGGCGGCGAGGTCGAACAGGATAGGGGTTCCAGCTACTTCCAGCATGGCTCCGCCATCGCCCGTCAGGCCCAGCCGCCCCCGAAAGACAATCCGACCGGCTTCCTCCTCGTCCACCCCGGGTGACAATGAAGTGGCCGGTCGAATGTTGCCGTCCCAGGCCACGTCCTCTTCAACGGTCCACTCCACATGATGTTCGCGGCCCACTTCCGTCGGATCGCCGCACCAGAACGCCGCAGCGGCACCCACCTCCGAGCGCACCCGAACCATCGCGCGCCCGTCGGCGACCTGCCCCACCGCTTCCACTCGGACCAACACCCCGCAATCATCCACGGCAGCACTGCGTTGCCAAACACTCCTGCCAGGAAGAAACGCTCTTTAAGGCCCTGGGTACCCCGCCTCCACAGGGAGGACGGGGTACCCAGGGCCTTTGGCCGGGATGTGCACCGGGAGGCTTACGGGGCCGGCAGCTCCACCAGCTCCGCGAGCGCCTCGCGGTGGCTGCCCGCCGAGCCGTACGCGAGGGAGTCGGCCTTGGCGCGCTTGAGATAGAGGTGCGCCGGGTGTTCCCAGGTCATCCCGATCCCGCCGTGGAGCTGCACGCACTCCTCGGCGGCGTGGACCGCGACGCCGGAGCAGTACGCCTGGGCCACCGCTACCGCGAGCGGGGCGTCGGGGCTGTGGGTGGCCAGCGCGTCGGCGGCGTTGCGGGCGGCGGCGCGGGCCGAGACGACCTCCAGCCAGAGCTGCGCCATCCGGTGCTTGAGCGACTGGAACGAGCCCACGGGCCGGTTGAACTGGTGCCGTTCGCGGGTGTACCGGACCGTCTCGGCCAGGCACCACTCCGCGATCCCGAGCTGCTCGGAGGCGAGCAGTCCGGCCCCGGCGAGCAGACCGCGCCGTACGGCGGTGGCGCAGGCGTCCGGGGCGGCGAGCAGGGTCCCGGTCGCGCCGGAGAGGGTGAGGGTGGCGAGGGGACGGGTGAGGTCGAGCGGTACGAGGGGTTCCACCGCCACTCCGGAGGCCGCCGCCCCGACCGCGTACAGGCCCTCGGCGGTCGGCACCAGCAGGACGTCGGCCACAGCGGCGTCGGCGACTCCCCGTACGGTGCCGTCGAGTGAGGTGATGGCCGCCGCCCGCGCCCCCGCGGGCGGGGTGGCGAAGGGCACGGCGAGCACCGCCGTACGGGCGCCGGAGGCCAGCTCGGCCAGGAGTGCGGCGGCCGGTCCCGCGTCCCCGGCCGGGGCGAGTCCGTCCTCCCCGGCCAGCGCGAGCAGGGTCTCGGTGGCCACGACGGAGCTGGTCAGGTACGGGGCCGGGGCCACGCTGCGGCCCAGCTCCTCCAGCACCACGGCGGCCTCCCGGTGGGACGCGCCCTGGCCGCCGAGCTTCTCCGGTACGAGGAGTCCGGCGGCGCCGATGCAGGTGGCCAGCGCCTCCCAGAGCCGGGGGTCGTACGGCGTGTCCGCCTCGGTCGCCGCGATCACCGTCGGCGCGTCGGCCCGGTCGGCGAGGAGGGCGCGCACCGCGGAGCGCAGGTCCTCCTCGTCCTGGGAGTAGAGGAGGTCGGGGGTGGCGGGGGGCTGGGCGGGCGTGGTCATCGGCTCAGGTCCTTCCAGGCGACGTCCTTGTCGTTGCGGGGTTCGGCGGGCAGCCCGAGGACGCGCTCGGCCACGATGTTCAGCAGGACCTCGCTGGTGCCGCCCTCGATGGAGTTCCCCTTGGAGCGCAGGTAGCGGTAGCCGGCGTCCCGGCCGGTGAAATCGACCAGCTCCGGGCGGACCATGGTCCAGTCGCCGTACAACAGGCCCTCGTCACCGAGCAGTTCGACCTCCAGACCGCTGATCTCCTGGTTGAGCCGGGCGAAGGCGAGCTTCATGCCCGAGCCCTCGGGTCCGGGCTGTCCGGCGACGAGCTGCTGACGCAGCCGCTCCCCGGTGAGCCGGGCCACCTCGGCCTCCACCCAGAGGGTGAGCAGGCGTTGGTGGGTGTCGTGGGTGCGCAGTTCGGGGCGCTCGCGCCAGGTCCGGGAGACGGGGCCGATCATGCCGCCCTCGCGGGGGATACGGGAGCCGCCGATGGAGATGCGCTCGTTCATCAGCGTGGTCTGGGCGACCTTCCAGCCCTCGCCGACGGGGCCGAGCCGGTGGCTGTCGGGAATGCGTACGCCGGAGAGGAAGACCTCGTTGAACTCGGCCTCCCCGGTGATCTGGCGCAGCGGCCGGACCTCCACGCCCGGATCGGTCATGTCGCAGATGAAGTAGCTGATGCCCCGGTGCTTGGGCAGGTCCGGGTCGGTACGGGCGATGAGGATCGCCCAGCGGGCCACATGGGCGCTGGACGTCCAGACCTTCTGCCCGTCGACCACCCAGTCGTCGCCGTCGCGGACGGCCCGGGTGGCGAGGGCGGCAAGGTCGGAACCGGCGCCGGGCTCGCTGAAGAGCTGGCACCAGACCTCCTCCCCCACCCACAGGGGGCGCAGGAAGCGCCTCTTCTGCTCATCGGTGCCGAAGCCGAGGATGGTGGGCGCGGCCATGCCGAGGCCGATACCGATGCGGCGCGGGTCGTTGTCGGGCGCGTCGGCGGCGGCGAGTTCGGCGTCGACGGCCTGCTGGAGTGAGCGGGGCGCGTCGAGCCCGCCGAGCCCCACCGGGTAGTGGACCCAGGCGAGGCCCGCGTCGAACCGGGCCTTGAGGAAGTCGGTCCGGCCGGTGGTGGCGGGCGGGTGCGCGGCCAGCAGCTCGCGGGTGCGGCGGCGGACCTCGGTGACGTCGACGGCTGGGCTCATCGGGCACCTCCGGGCAGCACGACGATCCGGCCGGTGCTGGTGCCGTCGGCGACACGCTGGACGGCCTCGGCCGCTCCGGCCATCCCGACACGCTCACTGATCAGGGGTTTGACGATCCCCCGGTCGGCCAGCTTGGTCAGCTCGTCGTGGCAGGCGCGCACGGCGGCCGGGTCCTTGGTGTTGTAGAGGCCCCAGTGCAGCCCGACGATGGAGTAGTTCTTCACCAGGGCGTGGTTGAGCGCCGGGGCGGGGATGTTGCCGCTGGCGAAGCCGACGACGAGGACGCGGCCCTCGAAGGCGATGCACTTGACGGACTTGGCGTACGCGTCGCCGCCGACCGGGTCGTAGACGACGTCGGCGCCGCGCCCGCCGGTCGCCTCCTTCACCGCGCCCACGATGTCCTCGCTACGGCGGTCAATGACCAGGTCGCAGCCGAGCTCACGGGCGACGGCCGCCTTCTCCGGGCCGCCGACGACCCCGATGACGGTGGCGCCCGCCGCCTTGCCGAGCTGGACGGCCGCGCTGCCGACCCCGCCCGCCGCCGCGTGGACGAGGAGGGTTTCGCCCGCCCGGAGGTTCGCGCGGCGGTGCAGGCCGAACCAGCCGGTCTGGTAGCCGATGTGGAGGGCAGCCGCCTCGGCGTCGTCGAGTGCGTCGGGGGCTGGCAGCAGGGCCGCCTCGTCCGCGACGACGTACTCGGCGAAACCTCCGTACGGCAGAGCGGGGGTGGCGAGGACGCGCCGCCCGTCCTCCGTCGTGCCGCACACCTCGACGCCCGGGGTGAACGGCAGGGGCGGCCGCACCTGGTACTGGCCCCGGCAGAGCAGGGCGTCGGGGAAGTTGACGTTCGCCGCGGTGACCCGGACGAGCACCTGCCCGTCACCGGGGGTGGGCCGGTCCGTCTCCTCCAGGCTCATCACCTCGCCCGGCTCGCCGTTCCGGTGCACTCGCCATGCCTGCATGAGGGGCCTCCACAACACTGTCGGAATCAACCGCTGCCGCTGTCGGCATTTCCACTGCTCCGGCGCATACTAAGCGGTCGCTTGCCTACCTGGGAACACCCCGGCGGCCCCGGCACCAGGACCCTCTCAGCCCCGCTTCGGCTTCGCCCTCACATGCATGCGCTCGCCCTGCGGGCCGAAGAGGCTGAGGAACTCCACCGGCTTGTCCTCCGCCGGTCCGAACCAGTGCGGCAGCCGGGTGTCGAACTCGGCGGCCTCCCCCGGCTCCAGCACCAGATCGTGCTCGGCCAGCAGCAGCCGCAGCTTCCCGGAGAGCACGAACACCCACTCGTACCCCTCGTGCGTCCGCTGCTCCGGCTCCTCGCCGCTGCCCGCCTCCTGCACCATCTTGTACGCCTGGAGGCCGCCGGGCCGGGCGGTCAGCGGCACCATCGTCCGGCCGTGCCGCACGATCGGCTTGGCCCGCACCCGGGGGTCGCCGACGGGCGGGGCGCCCACGAGGTCGTCGAGCGGGACCTCGTGGGCGCGGGCGATCGGGAGCAGCAGCTCCAGGCTGGGGCGGCGGCCGCCGGACTCCAGCCTGGAGAGCGTGGAGACGGAGATCCCGGTGGCCGCGGAGAGCGCGGAGAGGGTGACCCCGCGGTCCTTGCGCAGGCGGCGCAGCCGGGGGCCGACTCCGGTGAGTACGGCGTCGAGTTCGGGATCGTCCCGGTCGTGTTCCTTCATCCACCCATTGCAGAATCGGCAAGCGGGATTGTCAATCCAGCTTGCCATTCCCGGTATCGCTCATTCCCGGTGTCGCCCATTCCCGGTGTCAGTGGGCGAAGACCTCGAAGGTGACGGCCGGGCGCCCGCCGAACCGGTCGGCCCCGGACTCCACCATCTCCTTCAGGAAGGAGCGGCAGTACGTCTCCGGCGCCTCCTTGGTCAGCGCCTGGATGTACGTCCGGTGCGCGAGCAGGGACTGCACCGAGCGCTCGAACCCCGCCGTCGCGTCGACCGCGTGCGTGGGCCGGTCGCTGCCCGCCACGGCGGTCCAGCGCACCCCGTTCCACGGCTGGAGCCCCTGTTCCGTCAGCTCCGGGAAGATCCATCGGTTGCCCGCGTCGGCCACGGCATCCAGGGTGGCCCGGCCGACGGCCCGGTGGTCGGGGGTGTTCCAGGCGACTCCGCCCCAGGTGTCCCGGTGGTTCAGGGTGACCACCAGCTCCGGGCGGTGGCGGCGGATGGCGGCGGCGATGTCGCAGCGCAGCCCGGTGCCGTACTCGATCACCCCGTCCCGGTGGTCCAGGAACTCCACCGTGCGGACACCGACCACCGCCGCGCTCGCGCGCTGCTCCCGCTCACGCAGGGGGGCGCACTCCTCGGGCGGCAGGGTGTCGATCCCGGCCTCGCCCCGGCTGGCGAGGAGGTACACGACCTCGCGCCCGCCGTCGGTCCAGTCGGCCACGGCGGCGGCCGCCCCGTACTCCAGGTCGTCGGGGTGGGCGACCACGGCCAGGGCGCGGCTCCAGTCGGCGGGCAGGGGTTCGAGTCGCTGCTGCGTCATACCGGCAGGCTACCGACGATCAGGGCGGCGGGCCGGTATCCGGGGAGTCCGCGGGTACGGAGCCGGTGGGCGGGGAATCCGCGGGCGCGCAACCGGAATCCGAAGAGGCCACGGGCGCGGAACCGGAAACCGGAGAGGCCGCGGGTGCGGGACCGGAAACCGGAGAGGCCGCGGGTGCGGGACCCGTATCCGGGGAGTCTCCGGGTACGAGGGGGAATGCGGGCCCGCCCTTCGGTGCTGGAGACACGTGTAGAGTCCCAGCCCTCCCGCGCGCCGCCCCGGTCGACGAAAGGACCCCGCTCGTGACCAGCCCCGCCTCCCTCTCCCCCGCCCAGGCCGCAGCCCGTCTGGAGGAGTTCACCGTGATCGACGTGCGGGCTCCCGGCGAGTACGCGGCGGGCCATGTGCCCGGCGCCCTGAACATCCCGCTGGACAAGCTGCCCGACGCCCTGCCCGCCCTGAAGTCGGCCTCCGCCCGGGGCTCGCTGCTGGTGGTGTGCGCCTCCGGGGTCCGCTCCACCCGGGCCTGCGAGATCCTGGCCGGTGCCGACATCGACGCGGCCACGCTGACCGGCGGCACCTCCGCCTGGGAGGGCGACGGCCGTGGCCTGGACCGGCCCGAGGGCGCCCGCGCCACCTGGGCCATGGAGCGGCAGGTGCGGCTCGCGGCCGGTTCGCTGGTGGTGGCCGGCCTGCTGGCGGGCACCCGCTTCCCGGCCGCCCGCTGGCTCGCCGCCGGGATCGGCTCGGGCCTGGTCTTCTCGGCCGTCACCAACACCTGCGGCATGGCCTCGGTCCTCTCGAAGCTCCCGTACAACCAGGCCCAGCGCTCCGGCACGGACCTGGACGCCACGCTGGAGGCGCTCCAGCGCTGACGCCCGCCACGGCGCCGGGCGTCGGTCCCCGACTGGTGTCAGACGTCGTCCCTGACCAGCGCGAGCAGCCGGTCCAGTACGCGCGGCCCGCCCGCGCGCACCCCGTCGTGCTCGTACTCGTTCGTCACCCAGGTGCGCAGCCCCCGGATCGCCGCAGCCGTCCGCAGTGAGTCCTCGACGTTCACGTACATGTCGTCGTGGTAGACGGCGGCGGCCACGGGCACCTCGTTGGCGGCGAGCCGTTCGGGGTCGTACAGCACGGGCCAGTCGGTGCGCTGCGCGAGGAGCTCGGCGGTCTCGCGCAGCGGGCGCAGCGCCGGGTCGACGTCGAAGTGCCAGGGGTGGATCGTCTCCCCGGTGAACAGGACCGGCCCGTCGCCCGCCAGCGTCTTCGCCGCGTCGAACTGCGGGAACTCGGCGCGTACGCGTTCGGCGGCCCAGCCGGTGGGGGACTCGCCCTGCCCGTAGATCGCCTCGTGGACCAGGGCGTAGAGCGGGTGCCCGGCAAAGGAGGTGGCGGAGCGCAGGGCCTCCTGGAAGGTGTCGGAGAGCTCGGTGCCGTGCGGGGTGCGGACGAAGGCGTTCTCCAGGAGGTAGTGGAGCTGGTGGCTGCCGCTGCCGCTCCCGAGCAGGATGCCGAGCGACTGGAAGAGTTCGGGGGTGAGCCGGTGACCGGCGCTCTCGGGGCGGTGCTCGGCCAGGTGCGCGGCGATGGCGCGGGCGCGTTCGATGTCCTGCGGGTAGCGGGCGTAGTGCGCGGCGACCTTCCGTTCGATACGGGGGTACGCGGCCCGGTAGACGTCGTCGGCGTGGGCGTCCAGCGAGGGCAGCCCGCCGGTGATGAGGACCGCCGCGAGCCCTTCGGGCGCCGTGGAGAGGTAGTGGACCGCGCAGAAGCCGCCGAAGGACTGGCCCAGCACCGTCCAGGGCGCACCGCCGGTCAGCCGCTGCCGGACGATCTCGCAGTCCCGGACGATGGCGTCGGCGCGGAAGTGGGTGAGGTAGTCGGCCTGTTCGCGCGGTCCGCCGCGCAGCGGGAGGGTCTGCCGGTTGGCGGGGGTGGACAGGCCGGTGCCGCGCTGGTCGAGCAGGAGGACCCGGAACTCGCGCAGCGCCCGGCCGAGCCAGGCCTCCGTACCGACGAACCGGCGGGCGCCGAAGCCGGGGCCGCCCTCCAGGTAGACCAGCCAGGGCAGCTCCTCGCCCGCGCGCCCGGAGGCCACGGCCTCGCGCCCGTACACATCGATCTGCTCGCCGCCGGGGTCGCTGTGGTCGAGGGGAACGGTGAAACGCCGGTCGGTGAGAACGACGCCGGGCTGACGGTAGCTGTTCACTGGGGCTCCTGTGTCGGAGGTCGGGAGTCGGGGCCAGTTCAGCACATGGCCTCGGAGGAAGGGGCGGGTGCCCCGGACGGTCCCGGTCGGTGTGCGGCGCGCCCGGGGCGCTCCTACTGTGCGGAGATGATCCGGTTCGAGCAGGTCGGCAAGGTCTACCCGGACGGTACGACGGCGGTCGACGGGCTCTCCTTCGAGGTGGCGGAGGGCGAACTCGTGACGCTGGTCGGGCCGTCCGGCTGCGGCAAGACGACCACCATGATGATGGTCAACCGGCTGATCGAGCCGACCTCGGGCCGCATTCTGGTGGGCGGCGAGGACATCGCCGGGATCGACCCGGTGAAGCTGCGCCGCCGGATCGGCTATGTGATCCAGCAGGTCGGCCTCTTCCCGCACCGCACGGTCCTGGACAACACCGCGACCGTCCCCGCGCTGGTCGGCTGGAAGCGGGCGCGGGCCAGGGAGCGGGCGGCGGAGCTGCTGGATCTGGTGGGCCTGGACCCGAAGACGTACGGCTCGCGCTATCCGGCCCAGCTCTCCGGCGGCCAGCGCCAGCGGGTGGGCGTGGCCCGGGCGCTCGCCGCCGACCCGCCGGTCCTGCTGATGGACGAGCCGTTCGGGGCGGTGGACCCGGTGGTGCGGGAGCGGCTCCAGAACGAGTTCCTGGCCCTCCAGGAGCGGGTGCGCAAGACGGTCCTCCTGGTCACGCACGACATCGAGGAGGCGGTGCGGATGGGGGACCGGATCGCGGTGTACGGGGACGGGCGCATCGAACAGCTCGACACCCCGGCCGCCGTGCTCGGCACCCCGGCGACCCCGTACGTGGCCCGATTCGTGGGCTCGGACCGGGGGTTGAAGCGGCTCTCGGTGACCGCGATCGAGGCGGAGGACCTGGAGGAGCCGCCGGTGGCCCGGCTGGAGGAGCGGGCCGCCGTGGCGGCGGAGCGGCTGCGGGCGGCGGGGGCCCGGTGGGCGGTGGTGCTGAACGGCACGGGCGAGCTGCACGGCTGGGTGTCGGCGGACGCGCTGCGGAACGCCGGGGAGCGGGGGACGGTGGGCGCGCTGGCCCGCCGGATGGAGGCGTGGGTGCCGGTGGGCGCCCCGCTGAAGCAGGCGTTCAGCGAGATGCTCCAGCATGACGCGGGGTGGGTGGCGGTGCTGGACGGGGCGCGGTTCCTGGGGGTCCTGACCCCGGCGAAGCTCCATGAGGCGCTGCGCCGGTCGGTGGACGCGGACGCGCAGGGCGTGGGGCGCGAGGAGGTGGACTTTGACTCGGTCGCGGACGCGTGAGGGGGCGCCGGACGGCTCGGGTCAGGCTGCTCGGGCCGGACGCAGGCTGCCGCCGCCCGCACCTGCGGACCGGGCGGCGGCCGACCGGTGTACGAGCGCTCGCGAGCCGCCGCCACCCCTCCCCATCTCCCTTGCGCTGCTGGTCAGTTGAACAGCGCACGGGCGATCGCGCCGAACACGCGCCCCACCGCCCCCAGCGCACCGGCCTCCACGGCGACCTCCGCCACGTCGACTCCGACGTCGGCCGCATCGGCGCCGTGCTCCTTCAGCCGGCATCGGCGGCACTCGCCCCCTCGCAGCCGGGCCCGTTTCTTGCAGCGCTTGCACTTCTTGCGCAGAATCCCCATGGGGGAAGGATCTCACCCCGGGCCGCAGGGGCGGGAGGTCACCTGGGCGCGGGGCGGGAGATCACCTGCCGCGCCGGTAGCTGCTGCCGTCCCGGGGGCGGACCAGCAGTCCGGCGACGACCAGGTGGCGGCGCAGCGCGGAGCAGTCCTCGTGGACGGTGAGCAGCGCCTCGTTGACCTCCCGCTCGGTGTACGAACGGTCCCGCTCGAACAGCGTCTCGGCGAGGTGAACCAGCAACTGCTCCAGCCGGGCCTGCTTGCGCGGGATCGTGACCAGTCGGCCGTGCGCGAAGAGGGTGGCGACCTGGTGCATTCGGGGGACGGACTGCTGCTGCGGAAGGGTCTGCTGTTCAGGCATGGGCCCGAGCGTCCCAGGCTCCGGACGGGCGGGCAACGCGTTTTCCGCGCGCCGGAAGCACGTCGAGGACTCTGGGAGAGCAGGTCGGGGGCGGGCGGGAAGAACTGAGGGCTCGCGTTGACAGCACGGGACACTCTCGCTCTAATGGTCCGCGTGCAGCGTGACGTCGGCCAAAGAGATCCGGGCCGGCCGACGGTCAAGCCAGCACCTTCTTTCAGGGACGACGTGATGAGTCCACTCACCGCCCGCTGCTTCTGACGCCCGACGCCCTCGCGACTGCGCGTGCCGCCGCTCCGGCCGCACCCGCGCACCGCGCCGCGCCGTGCCTTTCCACACTTCCCCACTTCTTCGCTTCTTCACTTCTTCCGGGAGACCCAGAACACCCATGCCCTCTGCCTTCCAGCAGTCCGTCATCGATGAGTTCCGTGCCAACGCGGGGAAGGTCGGCGGCCCCTTCGCCGGCTCCGACCTCCTCCTGCTGACCACCACCGGCGCCCGCACCGGGCAGCCGCACACCACCCCGCTCGGCCATGTCCGGGACGGTGACCGGCTGTTGGTCGTCGGCTCCAACCTCGGCGCGCCGCGCCACCCCGCCTGGTACCACAACCTCCTGGCCCACCCCGCCGTCCAAGTGGAGCTGGGTGAACAGGAGTTCCAGACCATCGCCGTACCCGCCGAAGGGCCCGCGCGCGACGAGCTGTTCGCCCGGGTGGTGGCCGAGGCCCCCGGGTACGCGGAGTACCAGGCGGCGACCGAACGGAAACTGCCGGTCGTGGTCCTGCGACTCCCCGACCCGCAGACCTCACCGGCCCCCGAGATCACCTCCCTGGCCGACAAGCTCACCGAGGTACACACCTGGCTGCGCGGCCAACTGGCCCAGGTGCACGCGGAGACGGAAGCCCACTTCGCCACCCGCGCCGCCCACCGGGGCGCGGGCGCACCGCCCCCGCCCGGCCTCGGTCTCCAGATCCGGCAGCGCTGCCTGGCGTTCTGCCAGGCGCTGAAGTTCCACCACACGGGCGAGGACGGCCATGTGTTCCCGGTGATGGAGGGGTACCACCCCCACCTGCGCCCCGCCCTCGACCGGCTCCGGGACGAACACCGGTCCATCGCGGCCGTACAGTCGGCGCTCGCGGCACTGCTGGCCGACGTCACCATCGCCGAACCGGACCGATTCCGCACCGAACTGGCCAGGATGACGGAGCAGTTGACCGCCCACCTCGACTACGAGGAGGCCGAGATCCTGCCCCTGCTGTCGGACGTCCCCTGGCCGCCGCCTGCACCGGCACCGGCACCGGCACCGGCACCTTAGGACCCTGTCAGCCCTTCGGGATCAGCTTATTCGACTCCAGGTAGGTGCGTGCGACGTCCTCGGGGAGCCTGCGCCAGCTGTCAACCTGTTCGTTCATGGACGCAAGGTCGGCGGTGGTCAGGACGGTGTTGAGCCCGCCGAGGGCGTCGCGCACCCCGTCGCTTCCGGCCCGGGCGCGGTTGACGACGGGGACCACGTAGTCGGCGTTCTGGAGCTTCTTGTCGTCCGCCAGGAGAACCAGCCCGAACCGGTCGAGCGTGGCGTCGGTCGTGGTGGTCAGCACCATCTGGTCCTGACCGTTCTGGACGGCTTGCTTGGCCTGGGTGGTGCCGACGCCCTTCGGGTCGACGGCGACGATGTCGATACCGTACGTCTTGCGCAACCCGGGTGCACAGTAAGGCCGTTGTACGCATTCGTCGCCCGCCGCGAGCCGCACCGGGAGCTTCGCCCGGCCGAGGTCGCTGAGGGTCTTCAGGCCGTGCTCCTTCGCATAGGAGGCGGCGACCGCGAAGGCGTTCTGGTCGACGGCCCGGCCGGGGTCGAGCACGGTGAGCCCGCGCGGGGCGGCCAGGGCGCGCAGCGCCTTCATGGTGGCGGCGAGGTCGGGCGATCCGACGGGGTCGGCGTCGGCCCCGTTGGCCTTGGCGTTCAGCCAGTCGGCGAAGGTCGCCGCGTACTCCGGTACGACATCGATCTGGCCGCTCTCCAGGGCGGGTTCGTAGATCTCGCGGTTGGTCACGGAGATGATGTCGGTGGCGTATCCGGCGCGCTCCAGGAGCAGGGCGTACATCTGGGCCAGCAGATCGCTCTCGGTGAATCCGGCCGATCCGATGGTCAGTTCCCTGCTGTCGCCGGGCGGTGCGGTGACCTCGCCCTGGTTCTCCAGGCTGGGGCCCGTGGTGCAGGCGGTGGCGGCGAGCAGAACAAGCGCGGCGAGGGTCCGGCGGGCGCGGGCGGGGCTCATGTGGCCTCCCGCCCCCGGCTGGGCGCCATGCGCTGCCCCGCCTCGAAAAGGCTCTCGACGAGGAGGGCGAAGACCGCCACCAGGATCGCCCCGGCCACCACCTGTGGGGTGGAGGCGAGGTTGAATCCCGCAGTGATGATCCGGCCGAGACCGCCGCCGCCGGCCAGGGCGGCGAGGGTGGCGGTGGCGACCAGTTGGACGGCGGCGATCCGGACGCCCGTGACGATCAGCGGGAGGGCCAGCGGCAGTTCGACGCTCCACAGCATCTGACGGCCGGTCATACCCATCCCCCGGGCTGCCCGCACGACGTCCCGGTCGACCTCGCGCATCCCCACGTAGGCGTTGGTGAGCAGCGGCGGCACGGCGAAGAGGACGAGGGCGATGATCGTCGACCACTGGCCGTACGTGCCCACGGGGGTGAGCAGCAGCAGGACGAGGACGGCGAAGGTGGGCACGGCCCGGCCGATGTTGGAGATGTTGACGGCGAGCGCGCCGCCCTTGCCGAGATGACCGAGGACCAGCGCGACGGGCAGGGCGATCAGGCAGCTGATGAACAGGCAGACGACGGTGAGGAAGAGGTGTTCGCCGAGCCGGTTCCAGATCCCGTCGGGGCCGGACCAATGGGCGGCGGTGGTGAGCCAGGACCAGGTGCCGGAGAGCATGTTCATGCCCGCCTCCTCTTCTGCGGCGGCTTCATGCCCGCCTCCGCGTACAGAGCCGTCCGCATGCTCGCCTCCGCGTACGGAGCCGTCCTCATCCCCGCCTCCGCGTCCAGGGGGTCAGCAGCCGCTGCGCTCCCAGGAGGAGCAGGTCGGCGGCGACGGCGATGACGACGCAGAGGACGGAGGCGGTCAGCACCTGGGCCTTGAAGTAGGTGTTCATCCCGGAGTAGATGAGGTTGCCGAGCCCTCCGTAGCCGACGATCGCCCCCACCGTGACGAGGGAGACGGCGGAGACGGTGGCGATCCGCAGTCCGGCCATGGCGGCGGGCAGGGCGAGCGGGAGCTCCACGGCGAGCAGCAGACGCAGCGGCCCGTACCCCATACCGCGCGCGGCCTGCCGGGTCTCCTCGGGGACGGCCCGCAGCCCGGCGAGGATGTTGCGGACGAGCAGGGTCAGTGAGTAGAGGACGAGCCCCGTGACGACGAGCGCGGCGGAGAGTCCGTACACCGGCAGCAGCAGCGAGAACATGGCGAGCGACGGGATGGTGTAGAGGACCGTCGTCAGCCCCAGCACGGGACCGGCGGCCCAGCGCCAGCGGCGGGCGGCGAGGGCCAGCGGGACGGCGAGCGCGAGCCCGATGAGGACGGCCAGGGCGGTGAGCTGGAGGTGCTGGAGGGCAGCGTCCCAGAGGATCTCCCGGCGGCTGGAGAGGTAGGCGCCGCAGATCCACTCGTTGCGTGCGAGGCAGTCGTCCGGGGGTGCCGTCACCCGTCCATTCCAGCGCGGCCGGGGGCTCCCCGCCCTTCCTGTTCGCCCGTACGGGCCCCGGTACCGGCACGGGTGGACGGCAGCTCGCCGGAAGGCGGCCGGGCAGGGGCGGTGCTGTACTGGATGGGCAGTGTGTTCCACACCCTCCGGAGGGCTCCATGTGCCCTTCTCCGCCGCCTGACCCGAACGCCTGGCGCAACCAGCCCTGGCGATCCCGCTCGGATCCGCGCGATCCCGGCGGGCCCGGGCGCTTCCGGCATCCCTGGATGGTCGCGGTCCTGGTGATCCTCGGTCTTCTGGTGGGGCTGGGCGGATTCGGGGCGCTGCTCGAAAGAGGCCAGGAGCGCACCTCCGGCACGGCCGCGCCGACGGAGACCGCCACGCCCCCGCCGTCCGACGAACCTGATGACGGCTCACCCGCGGCTTCGGCGAAACCGTCCGCCGAGCCACCCGTCGAGCCGTCCGACGCCCCTGTGGCCACGCCGACCACACCAGCGACAGCGGCAACACCGACGAAGCCGACCGCGAAGCCGTCGACCACGAAGCCCAAGCCGCCCTCCAAGGCTCCGCCGGGCGTGGTGGTGCTGCGCATCATCGACGGAGACACCCTGGAAGTGCGTGGCGACGGCAAGGTCCTGCCGAAGGGCACCGTGTCCCGGGTGCGCCTGCTGGAGATCGACGCCCCGGAGCGCGGTGCCTGTTTCGCCGATGACGCCACCGACCGCACGGCCGAGCTCCTGCCTCCGGGCAGCCGCATCCGCGCCGAACGCGACGCCGAACTCACCGACCGCTACGACCGGTACCTGCTGTACGTGTGGAACGAGAAGGGCACCTTCGTCAACGAGTCCCTTGTCCGCAGCGGGCACGCCGAGGCGGTCCTCCACCCGCCCAACGACAAGCACTGGAACAGGATCTCCGACGCCGAGGACGCCGCCCGGCAGACCGGAGCGGGCCTGTGGAGCGCCTGCCCCGAGCCGCCGAAGACCTCCGCCCCTCCCCCGGACCCGCCCGACCCGCCTGCTTCACGTGCCCCGGACACCCCGGCGCGCCCGGACCTTCCGCCCGGGCCTCCCGCCGGTGTCCCCGATGTGGACTGCTCGGACCTGCCAGGCCCGGTGCGGGTCGGCCCCGACGACCCGCACCGCCTCGACCGGGACGGTGACGGTATCGGCTGCAATGCCAACTGACCCGCTGTCGTGGGCCCCGGGCGGCGCTGCGCGGGCCGATCCGTCGCCGTACGGTGGGAAGGAGCGTGCGTGCGCCTCCCCGCACGGCGCGTGCAGCCCCCGCAGAGATGGCAGGTGCCCGTGATGGCCGGTGAGATCTCCTTCTTCGAGCTCGGGGTGGACGATCCCGAGAAGGCCAGGACGTTCTACGGGGCACTGTTCGGGTGGAACTTCGAGCCGGGCCCCTCGGGCGAGGGCGGCTACGCGATCGGGACGCCCAGCGGGCAGGGCGGCGTCCATGGCGGTGACCCGGGGGCCGGACCGTACCTCTTCTTCCGGGTCGACGACCTGGATGCCGCGGTGGCGCAGGTGCGTGAACTGGGCGGCAGTGTGACCGATGACGACCCCGGCGAGGACGAGGCGTCGGCCGCGCGGTTCGGGCGGTTCCGGCTCTGCCGCGACGACCAGGGCTCCCCCTTCGGCCTGCACGAACCGCCGCGCGTCGGCTGACACCTCGGGCGTCCGGTGACGCCCTTTCGGTTACGCCCGGGGGATGTTCCGGAGAACGTCCTGCGCGGTACGAGCAACCCTGGGCGCCCCGGTTCCGTCTTGATCACTGACAGAACGGTTCGCCGCGCGGAACGAGCGGCGGCCGCCCCCACCTGTACCGGGCTCGGAGAACCGGTCCACTATGCGCTTCATGTATACATGGCGCGTATAGTGGTTCGGCGCGAGTCCGGCATCGCGCGGAAGGCACCCATGCAGACCAAGGCACTGGCGCCCGAGTACCAGGGCGCGCTCACCAAGATGTCGGTGAACGCCTCCCTCACCGACGTACTGGCCGAGGGCATCCGGCACCTCAAACAGGCCGAGCTCTCCGGCTCCCAGGAGGAGGTGGCGCGGACGGGGCTCGCGGTGGCCGAGGCGCACCGCCGGCTGGGGCAGGTCGAGGAAGCGGACCGGGCCTGGAAAGCGAGCTACCGGGCCGCGCGTTCGGCCGGGGCCACGGGGGCGATGGCCTGGGCGCTGTGGAGCGGGGGGACGCTGGCGCGTCAACGGGGTTCGCTGCGCCTCGCGTTCCGGCTGCTGGGGCTCGCCGCCGAGCTGGGCAAGCGCGGCGGGGACGTGGTCGCGCGCGGCTACTCGCTCGCCGGACTCGCCGAGACCGGGCGCATCCAGGGCGACTACGCGACGGTCGCCACCCTGCACGAGCAGTTGCTCGCCGAGGCCCGCGCCCGGGGCGAGGCGCGCCACACGGTGTGGGCCCTCGAAGGCATCGCGCAGATCCACCGCAACACCGGGCAGCTCGACTCGGCCCTGGAGATGTTCGAGGAGGCGGCGGTCCTCGCGGGCGACGCCGACGACCGGCGGGGCCGGGCCTGGGCCCTGCGCGGCATCGCTGACATCGTTTCCCTGCGGGACGGGGCGACGGAACGCGCGCTCGGCCTGCTCGCCGAGGCCGAGGTGACCTGCCGGGAGATGAAGCTCTCCAGCGCGCTCGCCTACAACCACAAGATGCGCGCCAACGTGCTTTTCCGCGCCGGGCGGTACGGGGAGGCGCGCGCGGTCTACGAGGAGGCGCTCGCCGAGTTCCGCGCGATGACCGAGCCCCGGGGCGAGGCCCTGGCAGCCCTGGGCCTGGTCAAGGCCCGCGCCCGACTCGGCCGCGACCGCGCGGCCACCGTCGCGGAGCTGGACGAGCTCCGGGGCAGGCTGAGCCGGATCGGACTGCTCAACGCCCGGGAGATGGTGGAGAAGGCGTACGCGGAGCTGGGGGTGGCACCGGTCGCGGAGCGCGCCGCCTCCGCCCCCTCCGCCACCCACAAGGAGGCTCCGCCGACGGCCGCCCCCGGCACCGGACCGGTCGCCGCCCACCAGGAGGCCGAGGCCCGATGACGTTGTCAACGACCCGTCAGGCGGCCGCGCCGCAGATACTGGACCGGTGCCGCGCGCTGGTCCGGCCCGCGCTGGTGGAGTCGGTGCGGCGGCTGCACCCCTGGCACGCCGAGACGGCCGCCTTCTCGCTGGGGTGGAGCGGGGTCGACGGTGAGCCGGTGCCCGGTTCGCAGGGCAAGGGGGTGCGGCAGGCGCTCGCGGTGCTCGGTGCGGAGGCCGCCGGGGGCAGCGGCCCGGACGGGGTCGCCGGGGCGGTCGCCGTCGAGCTGGTGCACACCTTCTCCCTCATCCACGACGACATCATGGACGGCGACGAGACCCGGCGCCGCCGCCCGACCGTGTGGAAGGCGTACGGCACCGGGCCCGCGGTTCTGGCCGGGGACGCCCTGTTCGCGCTGGCCGTACGGACGCTGGCGGAGGTCCCCGGGCCCACCGGAGCCGCGGCGGTGCGCCATCTGTCGGGGGCGCTGGGCGATCTGGTGCACGGTCAGGCGCAGGACCTGCTCTTCGAGTCCCGGCCCTGGACCGGGCCCGAGGCGGTCCTGCCGCGCGAGTACCGGGCGATGGCCACGCAGAAGACGGGCTCCCTGCTCGGCTGCGCGGCCGCGCTGGGCGCGCTGCTGGCCGGGGCCCCGGCGGCCACGGCCGGGGCGCTGGACCGGGCGGGGCGCCATCTCGGCGTGGCGTTCCAGGCGGTGGACGACCTGCTGGGCATCTGGGGCGATCCGCAGATCACGGGGAAGCCGGTCCACAGCGATCTGCGGCGGCTCAAGAAGACCTTCCCGGTCCTGGCCGCCCTGGCGTCCGGCCGGCCGGCGGCCCAGCGGCTGGAGGCCCTCCTCACCGGGCCGGGCCCGCTCGACGGTGCCGCGCTGCGCCGGGCGGCCGAGCTGGTCGACGAGGCGGGTGGGCGCCGGGCCACGGTCACCGAGGCCCGGGACCACCTGCGGGCCGCCCGCATCTGCCTGGACGGGGTGGAGCTCGCCGAGGGCGCACGGGGTGACCTGCTCACCCTGATCCCCTTCCTCGTCGACCGCACCGGGTGACCCGGGGCGACGGCAGCCCCGAGGCCGTCGGCTGAAATGATGGACGCTCACGAGAACTGGAGCCGGTATGACCCCCTTTCCCGCCCCCGTACACGCACTGATCGTCGTCGACGTCCAGTCGGCCTTCGTCACGGGCGGCAACCCCGTGCCCGACGCGCCCCGGCTGCTGGACCGGGTGGACGGCCTCGTCCGCCGGGCCCGGGCCGCCGGGGCGCTCGTCGTCCACCTGCAGAACGACGGTCCGGCCGGGCAGCCCGACGAACCGCACACCCCCGGCTGGGAGTTACACCTCCCGGTCCTCGACGGCCCCACGGAGACCGTGATCCGCAAGTCCGAGGACGACGGCTTCGAGGACACCACGCTGGAGGCCGAGCTGACGGCCGCCGGGGTCCAGGCGCTCGCCGTCTGCGGGGTGATGTCGGAGATGTGCGTCCTGGCCACCGCCCGCCGGGCGCTGGAGCTGGAGTACCGGGTGGTGCTGCCGCACGACGCCCACGCCACGTACGACATCCCCGCGGCGCCGGAGATCAGTGAGACAGTTCCGGCGGCGATGGCGTCCCGGGTCGCCGAATGGGCCCTCGGTGACGAGGTGGAGATCATCGCCCGCGCCGAGGACGTCACCTTCACCGCCACCCGGGCGGCCCCCTTGAGCGACAATAGAACTGCGTGACCGTCAGATGGATGCCGCAGTGGATGGTGACGCCATCCACTGCGGCATCCGGCCGTTCGGGATATACGGCGAACAGGGTGACACCTGACCGGACCAATTCCACCGGCCCACCCCACAATTGCGCCACGAATTCTCCGCGAAAGCCCTTTCGCCGACTCATTCCGACGGGTGCGCGAAGACACGGCACGGCAGCACGGACCACCTGATCAGCCGTGTCTCCCGGGTAATCCCCGCGTGGTCGTATGAGCGAGTCACGCGCACGATTTCGCCACATGTCTGCCAAAGTGCACTTCGGCTTTACTCACCGGATTGAGCGAAGAGAGCCGTACGTGCTGCACATGCGTCGTGCCGAAGAAAGACAATTGACGGTCCTTCATTTGGTTCAGCCCGTGGACGGCGGAGTGGCCCGGGTCGTCACCGACCTCGTCCGGGCCCAGGCCGGCGCCGGGCTGCGGCCCGTGGTGGCCTGTCCGCCCGGGAGCGCGCTGGCCTCCGGGGCGGCCGCCGCGGGAGCCCAGGTCCGGGGCTGGTCCGCCACCCGCGCCCCCGGGCCCCGGCTGGCGGGCGAGGTCGCCGCCGCGCGGCGGATCGTCCGCGACTGCCGCCCGCATGTGGTGCACGCGCACAGTGCCAAGGCCGGGCTCGCGGGCCGGATCGCCGTACGGGGCAAGGTGCCCACGGTGTTCCAGCCGCACGCCTGGTCGTTCGAGGCCGTCGGCGGCCGTACCGCCGAACTGGCCCTGAACTGGGAGCGGTTCGGGGCGCGTTGGGCCGATCAGATCCTGTGCGTCAGCGAGTCCGAGCGGCGCACCGGCCAGGAGGCGGGAATCGCCGCCCGCTGGTCGGTGATCCACAACGGCATCGATCTCGACCGCTTCCGCCCCGGCGGGCAGGCCGACCGCACGGCGGCCCGGGCCTCGCTCCCCTTACTGGACGGCACGGATCCGCGGGCCCCCCTCGTCGTCTGCGTCGGCCGCCTGACCCGGCAGAAGGGCCAGGACGTCCTGCTGGCGGCCTGGCGGCTGCTGCGGGTACCGGGCGCCCGGCTGGTCCTGGTGGGCGACGGGCCCGACCGCGCGAGCCTGGAGGGCGCGGCTCCGGCCGGTGTCCTGTTCACCGGGGCGAGCGGCGATGTGCGGCCGTGGATCCACGCGGCGGACGTCGTCGTCCTGCCGTCCCGCTGGGAGGGCATGGCGCTGGCCCCGCTGGAGGCCATGGCCTGCGGCCGGGCCGTCGTGATGAGCGAGGTCAGCGGGGCGCGGGAGAGCGTGGCGCCGGGCGACGCGGACCACCTCCTCGTACCGCCCGAGGACCCGGCGGCGCTGGCCGCCGCGCTCACCGCTCTGCTGACCGATCCCGCGCTGCGCGAGGCGGTCTCCCTCCGGGCCCTGCGCCATGCCCGGGCGACGTTCGACGTCCGACGGACCGCGGGGGCGGTTGCCGGTCTCTACCAGGAACTTGTCTCCCTGTCCGGCCCCACGATGAGGAAGCGCACCGAGCGATGACGATGGAGAGTGCACCGGTACCCGGCGCCGGCCAGGCAACAGCCGTACAGGCTCACACGGTTCATCCGCCGCGAAGAAGCGGCGGCCGTACGCGGGAGCTCGGCGGTGGCCGCGCCGCCGTCCGGTTCCCGCCCGCCGCGCACCTCCTGGGTGCCGACGCGGCGGCGCTGGCCGTCACGTTCGCCCTGTGCGCCCCGGCCGGCCTGCCCCGGGCCGTGGTCGCCGCACAGGCGGTGGCACAGGTGCTGCTCCACGCCTACCGGGGCCTCTACCGGCTCGGCCTCTCCCCCTCGGTGCTCTCCGAAGTGCCCGCGCTCCTCGGTCTCGCCCTGCTCCAGTGGTACGTGACCATGCAGGTGGTCGCGGCCTGGGCGCCCAGCCACGAGTTCGGCTGGGCCGCGCTGGCGTACGCGGCGGCCGCGCAGACCGTGCTGTGCGCCACCGGGCGCGCGGTGGTGCACCGGCTCCGGCACCGGGCGGCGGTCCGCAACCCCCTCTCGACGCTGATCGTGGGCCACGGCCCGGTGGCCCACCAGGTGACGGCGGCACTCCACGACCACCCCGAGTACGGGCTGCGCCCCGTCGGCCGGGTCGCCGCCCCCGCCGCGCCCGACGCCTCCGCAGCCTCCGACGAGAAGCCCGCGGCGGCCCGGACGGACGGTGGTGTGCCGCTGCCGGTCCTGGTCACCCCGCAGGAGGTGGGCCGGGCCGTCGTGCAGAACAGTGTCCGGCACGCGGTGTTCACCGCGCCGCCCGAGGCCACCCCCGACGGTGCCGCCCTCTTCGCCCTGCTCACCGGGCACGGCTGCCGGGTGTGGCTGGTCACCGGTGACACCGCCGTCGCCGCCCGCCCCGCCGGGGGCCGCCCCGACCACCTCTGGGGGTTCGCCGCCCAGCCGCTCCTGGACGGCACGCACCGGCCCGTGAGCCACGCGGCGAAGCGGGTGATGGACGCCGTACTGGCAGGGGTCGGCCTGGTGCTGGTGTCCCCGCTGATGGCGGTGTGCGCACTGGCGGTGCGGCTCTCGGACGGTCCGGGTGTCATCTTCCGGCAGGAGCGGGTGGGGCGGCACGGCCGTCCGTTCGTCCTGCTGAAGTTCCGTACGCTGCGGCCCGCCGACCCCCAGGAGTCGGCGACCCGGTGGAACGTGGCGTCCGACGGGCGGATGAGCCGGGTCGGGCGGCTGCTGCGCCGCACCTCGCTGGACGAGCTGCCGCAGCTGTGGAACGTCCTGCGCGGCGATATGAGCCTGGTCGGCCCCCGGCCCGAACGCCCCTTCTTCGTCGACCGGTTCAGCCGCGCCCACCCCGGCTACCAGGCCCGCCACCGGATGCCCGTCGGCATCACCGGGCTCGCCCAGGTGAACGGGTTGCGCGGGGACACCTCGATCGAGGAGCGGGCCCGGTTCGACAACCACTACATCGAGACCTGGTCCCTCTGGCAGGACGCGT
The DNA here is from genome assembly GCF_042750035.1 of Streptomyces sp. NPDC059452. Taxonomy (NCBI): domain Bacteria; kingdom Bacillati; phylum Actinomycetota; class Actinomycetes; order Kitasatosporales; family Streptomycetaceae; genus Streptomyces; species Streptomyces sp. NPDC059452. Next base: position 15,526 of record NZ_JBHYVE010000022.1, on the reverse strand, counting down.
GCGTGCTGGCGCGGACCGCGGGCTCCTTCTTCCGGCTCGGAGGCAGCTGACCATGGCCGCCACGCTCACTCCCCCGGCGCCCGAGGCCCCGGCCCGTACCGCCTCCCGCCCCGGCACCGGCACCGGCGGATGGCGCGGCCGCTGGCCGCTGCTGCCGCTGATCGCCGCCGTCCTGCTGCCCGCCCTGCCGTACGGCACCGGGGGCGACGGCCCGGCGGCCGGACCGGCCGATCTGGCCTCCGGCATCGCCGTCCTGGTCTGTGTGGGACGGCTGCTGTACCTGCGGCAGCGCCCGCTCGGCGTGACCGCCGCCCTGGTGCTGGGGCTGCCCGCCCTGGGCTTCGCGGTGGCGACGGTGACGGCCGCCGACCCGGCCGCCGCGCTGCCGGGCCTGGTCCGCTACCTCCAGGTCTTCGTCCTGGTCCCGACGGCCGTCTACCTCCTCCTCAAGGACGCCCACGGCTTCCGGATCGTCGCCGGGGCGCTGGTGGTGCTGGCCGTCGTCCAGGGCGCGGTGGGGGTCAAGCAGTACGTCACCGGGACCGGCGCCTCGTACATGGGTGAGGAGATCCGGGCGGTCGGCACCTTCGGGCCCAGCGACATCATGGGCATGGCCACGGTCGTCGCCTACGGGCTGCTGGCCGCCGCCGCGTGCGCCCTGCGGACGCCCCGCAACGCCCCGGCCTGGCTGCGCCCGTGCGCGGCGGTCCTCGCCGTCGTGCTGATCGTGCCGCTCGCGCTCTCCTTCAGCCGGGGCGTGTGGATCGCCACCGCCGCCGCCCTGCTCGTCGCCCTGGCCCTGTCCGGCCGCAGGCAGGCGCTGACCTCGCTGGCCGTGCTCGGTGCCTCCGGCGTCGTTCTGGTCGGCGGGTTCGGCATCGGCTCGGAGATGATCGCGGAACGGGCCGCCAGCGTGACCCAGGTGACGCGGGCCCCGGACCGGTCGGTGAGCGACCGGTACGCCATGTGGAGCGCGGCGGGCTCCATGTGGCGCGAGCAGCCGGTGACCGGAGTCGGCCTCAAGGGCTTCCCCGCCCACCGCGACGCCCACGCCTCGATCGGCCTCTCCTCCGGCAGCGACACAGCCGGGGCAGGCCAGGAGTACCGCAAGCAGGCCCTGCTCTCGCCGCACAACATGTACCTGCTCATCCTCAGCGAGCAGGGCCTCATCGGTCTGACGGCGGTCGTGGGCAGTTGGGCGGCGATCCTGGTCGGGGCCGTACGCAGGCTGGTGCGGGAACGCTCGCGCGGCCATGCGGCCCTGGACTGCGGTCTGGTGGCGGTCGCCCTGATGACCTGGCAGTGCGTCAACTTCCTGTACTCCGACATCGGCGGGCCCACCACCGTACTGAGCGGTGTCATCCTCGGGCTCGCCGCCTGGTGGGCGCTGGCCGGGCCGGAGCAGGCGGATGTCCCGGCCGGGCCGGCGAAGGCGGGCGCCGCGTGAGGGACACCGGTACGGGAACGGAGGCGGCGGCCCCCGCCCACGACGAGGCCGCCCCTCCCCTGCTGCCCGGCCCCGGGCAGCCCCCCGGCCCCGGGGGGACCACAGCCTCCGGCACCGCACCGGAACCGGCGGGCGGCGGCGAGGCTCCCGGACTGGGCTCCTTCCTCGCCCGTGCGGCGGCGGCCACGGCGGTGCTGACCGTGCTCGGGGCCGCACTCGGCCTGGTGCGGGACCAGGCGATCGCCCGGTACTTCGGCGCGAGCGACGCGAGCGACGCGTTCCTGATCGCCTGGACCGTGCCGGAGATGGCGGCGACGCTGCTGATCGAGGACGGGATGGCGCTGCTCCTCGTCCCGGCGTTCAGCCTCGCCCTCACCCGGCGTGCGGCCGCCGAGGGGACCGGAGCCGCCGGGGAGCCGGGCGCCGACCCCGTACGCGAGCTGGTGGCGGCCACGCTCCCCCGGCTCTGTCTCCTGCTCACGGCCGGGGCGGCGCTGCTGATGGCGGGCGCCCCCTGGGTCGTCTCCGTCCTGGCGCCCGGGCTGGCCGACCCCGGGCTCGCGGTGGACTGCACCCGGCTGACCGCCGTCACCGTGCTCACCTTCGGCATCACGGGCTACTTCAGCGCCGCCCTGCGCGCCCACCGCAGCTTCCTGCCGCCCGCCGGGGTCTATGTCGCGTACAACATCGGCATCATCGGCATGACGCTGGCGCTGCACTCGGTGTGGGGGGTGCGGGCCGCAGCGGCGGGTGTCGCCGTCGGCAGCCTGCTGATGATCCTCACCCAACTCCCCACGTTCCTGCGGTTCCTGCCCCTGGCCCGCCCCCGCCCGCCCCGCCTCGGGCGGCTGAAGCGCCGGGCCGTGCGCACCGCCCCGCTGCTGGGGATGACGGTGCTCGCGCCGGTCGTGCTGTTCGTGGTGAGCCGTCAGTCACAGGTGCTGGTCGAGCGGTTCCTGGCCTCCACGCTCCCGGCGGGCGCCATCTCGCATCTCAACTACGCGCAGAAGGTCGCGCAGATGCCGATGGTGCTCTCGCTGATGATCTGCACGGTGACGTTCCCGGTCGTCGCGCGGGCGATGGCCGACGGGAACCGGGAGAAGGCCCGGCAGCGGGTCGAGCGGGACCTCGCGCTGGCGGGCATGGTGGTGCTGCTCGGCACGGCGGTCGTGCTCGGTTACGCGCCCCAGATCATCGAAGTCCTCTTCCAGCGCGGCGCGTTCGACACCGCCGACACCGAGGCCACCGCCCAGGTCATGCGGGTCTACGCGGCGGGGCTGCTCGGCCACTGCCTCGTCGGCGCCCTGAGCCGGCCGTTCTTCTCCTCCGGGCGGCCCACCTGGTTCCCGGCGTTCGCGATGGGCACCGGGCTCCTCGTCACGATGGGCGCCGGGTACGCGCTCACGTACCGCTTCGGCGTCGACGGCATCGCCACCGCCAACGCACTCGGCATCAGCACCACCGCGCTGCTCCTGCTGATGGGGCTCGGCACCCGGGTCGTCCCGATCCGGGCCCGCGCGGTCACCCTCGCGCTCGGCCGCCTCACGGGGGCCGCGCTGGTGGCCGGGGCGGTGGGCTGGGCGGCCGCCCCCCTGCTTCCCGACGCCGTGCTGAGCCTGGCCGCCGGATGTCTCCTCGTCCCCGCCGTCTTCTTCCTCACCGGGCTGGCGCTGCGCTCGCCCGAGGTCGTCTCCCTGCTGGCACTGATCCGACGGAGGTTTACTGATGGCCGCTGATACCCCGGCCCATTGCGCCGAAGCTCCCTCGCCCCCTCGCCGCCCCCACGCCCGCCGTCAGCCGTGGATCCTCACGTACCACTCGGTGTCGGACGACGGCGACGACCCGTACGGCATCACCGTCACCCCCGAGCGCCTGGGCGAGCAGCTGTCGTGGCTGCGCAGCCGGGGGCTGCGGGGGGTGGGGGTCGCTGAGCTGATGCGGGCCCACGCGGCGGGGCGGCGCGGGCTGGTCGGGCTGACCTTCGACGACGGGTACGCGGACTTCCTCCACGAGGCGCTGCCGGTGCTGCGCGCCCACGGCTGCACCGCGACGGTCTTCGTGCTGCCGGGGCGGCCGGGCGGGGTCAACGAGTGGGATCCGCTGGGTCCGCGCAAGCCGCTGCTCACCCACGAGGAGATCCGCCGGATCGCCGCCGCGGGTGTGGAGATCGGCTCGCACGGTCTGCTCCACCAGGACCTCACCACGCTCTCGGACGCGGAGCTGCGCCATGAGACGGGCCACAGCCGGGAGTTGATCGGTGAACTGACCGGCACGGTCCCGGCGGGCTTCTGCTATCCGTACGGGGCGCTCGACCGGCGGGTGAGCGCCGCCGTCGGCTCCGCGGGCTACGCGTACGGCTGCGCGCTGGCGCCCGGGCCGCTGCTCAGCCGGTTCGCGCTCCCCCGCACCCACATCAGCCAGGCGGACCGGGGCGTCCGGCTCTGGGCCAAGGACCTGCGGCACGGGCTGCTCCACGGGGCGGTCCCCGGCGCGGGCTCCCGTACCGCGTCCCCGGTCTGGGCGGGCGGTACCCGGTGAGGGCGCTGCACGTCATCACCGGGCTCGGGGTCGGCGGCGCCGAGCAGCAGTTGCGGCTGTTGCTGCGCCATCTGCCGGTGGAGTGCGACGTGGTCACGCTCACCAACCCGGGTGCGGTGGCGGACGGGCTGCGGGCCGACGGCGTACGCGTCATCCATCTGGGGATGCGCGGCAACCGGGACCTGTCGGCGGTCGGGCGGCTGGCCCGGCTGATCCGCGACGGCCGCTACGACCTGGTCCACACCCATCTCTACCGGGCCTGTGTGTACGGCAGGATCGCGGCCCGCCTCGCGGGGGTCCGGGCGGCCGTGGCGACCGAACACTCCCTGGGGCGCGCCGAGATCGAGGGCCGCCCGCTGACCCGGGGCATCCGCGCGCTCTACCTCTCCACCGAACGGCTCGGCTCGGCCACGATCGCCGTCTCGTCCACCGTCGCCGGACGGCTGCGGGACTGGGGGGTGCCCGCCGACCGGATCCGGCTGGTGCCCAACGGCATCGACGCCGACCGCTACCGCTTCGACCCGGACCGGCGGCTCGCCGTCCGGGCGGCCCTGGCCATCCCCGACGACGCGTTCGTGGTCGGCGGGGTGGGCCGGCTGGTGCCCGGCAAGCGCTTCGACGTGGCGGTACGGGCCGTCGCCGCGCTGCCGGGGGCCCGGCTGCTGCTGGCCGGTGACGGGCCGGAGGCTCCGGCGCTGCGGGCGCTGGCGGCCCGGCTCGGCGCGGCGGACCGGATCACCCTCCTCGGGGGGTGCGGCGCGGGCGGGTCAGGCCCGGTCCCCGGGGTCCCGGCACTCCTCAGCGCGGTCGACACGTTCGTGTCGACGTCCCGCGAGGAGTCCTTCGGGCTGGCCGCCGTGGAGGCGCTCGCCGCCGGGCTGCCCGTCCTGCACGACGCCTGTCCGGCCATCGACGACCTGTCCCCCGCCCACGCCCCGGGCGCCACCCGGATCGCCGGGAGCCCCGACGAGCTGACCGCCGTGCTGCGGAAGCGGATACAGGCCCGGCCCGACCGCAGCCCGCCGCCCCGGGCCGTCGGCCACTACGACATCCGGCGCAGCAGCGAGCGCCTGATGGATGTGTACGCGTACGCCCTCGACACCGCCCCACCGAACCGGAGAGCCCTTTCATGACCGAGTCTCCCGAGCAGCAGCGTCCCGTCGTCCAGCGGCGCCGGCCGCGCACCGCCCTCACCCGGCTGCCCCAGTGGTGGCCCCTGCCCATTGGTGTACTGCTGGGCACGGCGGCAGGGCTCTCGCACGGCCTGCTCTCGTCCCCGCAGTACGAGGCCACCAGCTACGCCATGGCGGTCGCCGAGGAGGAGACGAACCCCGCCGCCGCGCTGGGGTTCGCACAGTCCTACGGGCGCCTCGTCACCAGCGACGCGACCCTCTCCTACGCCCAGGGCGCGGCCGGTGAGCCGATGCGCGAACTGCGTACCCAGGTCCGGTCGGAGACCTCCCCCGACTCGCCGATGATCGCGGTGACGGGCACGTCGGACCGGGCGGGCAAGGCGGCCGACATCGCCAACGCGGTGATCGAGGCCGTCATCGTCAGCAGCGGCCATGTCTCCAAGGACACCGGGGTGAAGCTGATCAAGTTCACCCACGCCATGAAGCCGGACCAGCCGGTCTCGCCGTCGGTGCCGCTGGGCACCGCCGTGGGAACGGCCGCGGGCGGTCTGCTGGGCGGCCTCGTGCTGCTCGTACGGCCCCGGCGTACGGACCGGAACGCCTCGGCCCAGGTGCCCGGACCGACCGCCGCCGAGGTCCCCGGACCCACGCAGGCCGAGGTCCCCGCGCCGAGCACCGCCGAAGACGGCGCCACCGCCGACGGACGGGAGCTCGTGCGATGACGGCCGGCCGGGGCAGCCTCTCCGTGACGCTCTGCCGGGACTTCCGGGAGTTCGGCGCGCTCGCCGGGGAGTGGGACGCGCTGCACCGCCGCTGCGCCACCGCCACCCCGTTCCAGAGCCACGCATGGCTCCACTCGTGGTGGATCTCCTACGGTCAGGAGGGGCGGCTGCGGGTCCTGCTGGTCCGCCGTTCGGGGCGGCTGATCGGTGCCGCGCCGCTGATGCTGGCGCACCGTCCGATGCCGCTGCTGGTGCCGATGGGCGGGGCGATCTCCGACTTCTTCGACATCCTGGTGGACCGGGAAGAGGCCGGGTACGCGGTCGGGGCGCTCCAGCGCGGTCTGGACCGGGCCGCCCGGCACACGGTGGTCGATCTGCGGGAGGTCCGGCCGGACGCGTCGGCGCAGTTGCTGTTCGGCCGGTGGCCCGGCGCCCGCAGCCGGCTCACCGATTCCACGTGCCTGGAGCTGCCCGCGCAGCCGCTCGGCGATCGTGTGGCACGGCTCACCGGTTCGCGGGGCCAGCGGCTGCGGGCCAAGCTGCGCAGGATCGAGGCCCTGGGCGTCGAAACCCGCAAGATCCCGCAGGACGGGGTCCCGGCGGCCATCGGCACGCTGCTGCGGCTGCACGAACTCCAGTGGCGTGACCGGGGGGTCAACCCCGAGCACCTGCGGGCCCGGTTCTCGGACCATCTGGTCCGTTCCGTGGGCCGGATGGTGGCGGACGGCACGGCCGCCGTCACCGAGTTCCGGATGGAGGGCACGGTCGTGGCGGCCAACCTCTCCCTGCAGTCTGCGCAGCTGGCGGGCGGATACATGTACGGGGCGGATCCGGCGCTGCGGGAGCGGAAGGTCGATGTGTCGACCATGCTGCTGCGCGAGGTGGCCCAGCAGGCCTCGGACACCGGCCGGGAGGTGCTGAGCCTGCTGCGCGGCTCGGAGGAGTACAAGAGCCACTGGCAGCCGGTCACGGTGGTCAACCAGCGGTTGCTGCTGGCCCGCCCGGGTCTTGAGCCGCTGCTGCGGCTGCGGGAGTCGCAGGTGGCGGTACGGGAGCGGGCGGTGGAGACCGTGAAGACCCGGTTCCCCGCCGCCCGGGACTGGCACGGGCGCCTTACCACTCTTCCCGTGATCGGGCGGTGAGGCGGGCCGCGACAGGCCGGAGGACAACACGGGCGATATCACCTCAACATTGATCCGTTACCGTCCGGCGTCTGCCGCGTTGTCAGAGCATGCGGGCCTCGTGCTCCGCAGAAACCCCCCTTTTCTCACAAGGAGTTCTGATGTCGCGTATGACGAAGGTTGCCGCTGTGATGGCGGGCACCGGTGCCCTGGTCGCCGGCGGGGCCGGCCTGGCCGTCGCGGACTCGGGTGCGCAGGCCGCAGCCATCGGGTCCCCCGGTGTCGCCTCGGGCAACATCCTCCAGCTCCCGATCCACGTTCCGGTCAACGTCTGCGGCAACACCATCAACCTGGTCGGCGTGCTGAACCCGGCCTTCGGCAACACCTGCGTCAACGTCTCCGAGGGCCACGACGACAAGGGTGACTACGGCTACGGCCACTGATCTCCCCGCTCCACGGCGACGGCCGGCTCCCTCCTTCCGGAGGGGCCGGCCGTCGCGCTGTGCGGGCTCAGGCGTAGCGGTAGACCTTGCTGTGGTCGAGAAGCTTGCGGGGGGTCACGTTCCACGGGGGCATCGGGTCGTCCAGCCCGAAGACGTGACGGCGGTCCCGGCCGGGTGTGTCGGGCTTGCGGCCCGGCAGGTAGGCCGACTTCGGGTGGGCCTGCTGCCAGCGGTCCCAGAGCAGGTCGATGAACGAGTGGTGGAGCCAGAAGACCGGGTCCTCGGGGGAGGCCGCCCCGGCCATCGGGCCGCCGACCCACTGGTGGACCCGGTTGTGGTTGCCGACCGTACGCACCCGGTGGATGCCCCAGCCCTCGGCGCGGTTGCGGAACCCCTCGGTGCTGATGCTGTTCCACGGCTCGGTGTCGTAGACCGGGTCCTTCAGCGCCCGGGCCACGTCGTCGGCGGTGGGCAGGGAGACCGGGTTGTTGCCGGGCCTGCCGAAGTTGCGGGTGAGCCAGTTCTGGTCGGTGACCCCGGCGCCCACCCTCCAGTTACCCGCGTCGAAGGCGAACGCCCCGGTGGTGACCCGCCGGTCGCCGGGCCTGCCGTTGCCACCGAGGAAGTCCTCCGCCCAGAGCGAGGACGTGGTCGAGCGGTCCTGGGTCCAGTCCCAGTACGGGACGCTCACCCCGGGGTCCACGGCCTGGAGGGCCTGCTCGAACTCCAGCAGGTAGCGGCGGTGCCAGGGGAAGAACGAGGGCGTCATATGGGCCGGGCGCGACCGGTTCTCGGTGTCCATGACGTAGTACTCGCGGTGCATGACGACGAAGTCGTCGTAGCGGCCCGAACGCTTGAGCTTCAGGATCGCGTCGACGAGGCGCCGCTTCTCGGTGCGCGTCAGATCGCGCTGGTTCTTGCGGGTGTACACCGGTTGTGGTCCTCCTGGTAGGCGTGCGCTGGTGCGTTCACGGGCGGTGCGGGGCGCGGAGCGCGAGCCGGGCGGTGCCGAGCTCGTCCACGGCGGCGCGGGCCGTCTCGCGGAGCGTCGGGAACGACTCGTAGTGCGTGACATCGCTGAGGTACGTGCCGTCCGCGCGCCGCATGACGTGCAGCGGGCGGCCGTCGATGCGGATCTCGGCGATGGGTTCCGCGTGGTGCGCCCCGCCGCCGCCCGGTCCACCGGCCGGTACCAGCACGTTCAGGCTGCCGCTGATCTCCCGGCCCCGGTACATCTCGGTGAACTCCTCGGCCCCGGCGGTGGTACGGCCGGGGCCCTTCGCCGGTGCGGCGGCGGGCCGGTCGTGGTCGCGCAGCGGGAGGAGGGCCACGGCGGTGCCCCCGACGGCGGCCGCGGTGAAGGCGGTGCGCAGGACGATCCGGCGCGACGGACCGCGTACCCCACGCGGTGCGCCGCCCGGATCCGTGATTCGGCTCATGGGTGACTGCCTCTCATTGACGTTCCAGGAGGTGTTGCTCGCGATGGTGGCAACGAGGCGGCGGTAAAAGGGTTCTCGTGGGCGCGGTGTCCCTCCCGTTCCGTCAAACGCGTGACTGTACGCGGCCATCCGCGCCGGAGGCCCGCGTCGGACGGCCTGCCGGGCGCACCGGACCGGACGATGGCCTCGCGAACTCGTGGAGGTGGATGGACATGACCGTTCCGAATCAGGTGTCCGGTGGCCGTACGGCACACGGCGACCTCGCCGACCCGGCCTTCTGGCAGCTGCCGCGCCCGGAGAGGCTCGGCGCCTTCGCCCGGCTGCGGGAGCTGGAGGCGCCCGTGCTGTTCACGCCCCGGCCGGGCACCGCCCGTACGTCCGGGAAGCCGTTCTACGCCCTGGTGCGCCACGCGGACGTAATGACCGCCAGCCGCACCCCGAAGGTCTTCGCGAGCGCTCCGGGGGCCACCACCCCGGAGCCGACCGGCTGGGCGAAGGCGCTGTTCGGGAACTCGATGGTCAACATGGACGGGCCCGAGCACGCGGCGCTCCGCCGGATCATCTCCCGGCGCTTCACCCCGAGGCTGCTGGCCGCCACCGAGGAGAACATCGGCCGGCTGGCCGGGCGGCTGGTGGACGAGATGATCGCCGAGCGCGCCGGCGACTTCATGCCGTCGGCGGCCTCGCGGCTGCCGCTGGAGGTGATCTGCGACCTGATGGGCATCCCGGCGCTCCACCGGCCGCGGATCGCGGAGCAGATCGACCACGCCTCGGAGCACGTCGGCGTCGAGCGCCGGGGCCGGGCCAGGCTGCGGATTCCCGGCAGCGGGACGGCGTCGCTGGCCCGGATGCAGCTCGTGATGGCCCGACTGGCACGTGAGCGCCGCCGCCGTCCGCAGGACGACCTGGTCTCGGCCCTGGTCCGTGCGGACGTGGACGGCGAGGGGCTGTCGTCGCGGGAGCTCGGCGCCTTCTTCTCGCTGCTGCTCGTGGCCGGTGTGGAGACCACCCGGAACGCGATCGCGCACGGGCTGTCCCTGCTGGACCGCCATCCGGAGCAGCGGGAACTCCTGCGGTCCGATTTCGACCGGTACATCGGCGGCGCCGTCGAGGAAATCGTCCGCCATTCGACGCCCATCATCCAGTTCCGCAGGACCGTCGTATCGGAATTCGAGCTGGGCGGCCGGACCTTTCTTCCCGGGGAGAAAGTCGCACTGCTCTACGCGTCCGCGAACCGCGATGAATCGGTTTTCACCCGTCCGGATCTCTTCGACATCACCCGGTCGCCGAATCCGCACCTGGGTTACGGGGGAGGCGGCCCGCACCACTGCCTCGGCGCCCATCTGGCCCGGCTCGAAATGACGGCCCTGTTCAGGGAGCTGCTCACCCGACGCACCGTCATCCGGCGGACCGGCGATCCGAAGCTGGTCGATTCGAATTTCGACAACCGGGTCGGCTCCCTGCCGTTCACCCTCGGCCCCACCGTCACCTGAACGGCCCGTTCGCAACGCCGAATAGGATAAATGGACCGCGTCTGATCGCGTGCGGTGCAGGATGATGAAACTCTCTTCCCAACGGGCCGAATCGGCCGGAATTCATTGCAGCCAGGAGGAGTCATGCCGGCCAAGCGCCGACTCATCACCACGTGCATCGCCGCGGCTGTCCTCAGTCTCCTGGCCGGCGCCGGTATCGCGGGGCAGTTGCCGCCGGGCACCGACTCCGTGGACAGCGCCGCCCCGGGACCGCAGGGCAGCAGGGGCGCCAACTCCACCGCACACGGCGCCTACCTGGACTACGGGCCCGCCGGGGTCCGCAGGATGGGCGAGCTGTCCCGCTGGCTCGGCGGCGCCGAGCTTCGGGTGGGCCACACCTACCTGCCGGGCGACCTGTGGGTGAACATCGAGGGCACCCCCGACTTCCTGGAGTCCTGGGCCACCTGGCGCAAGGCGGACGAGAAGCGGATGTTCGTCCTCAACGTCCCCATGCTGGAGCGGAACGAGGAGCGCGTCCCGGACGCCCAGGTCCGCCGGCTGCTGCGGGCGGGGGCGGCGGGCGACTTCGACCAGCACTTCACCAGGCTGGCCGAGCGCCTGGTGGACCTGGGCGTGCCGGACACGGTGATCGTGCTCGGCTGGGAGATGAACGGGACCACGTACACCCACCGCTGCGGGCCCGATCCTGCGTCCTGGAAGGCGTACTGGCAGCGGATCGTGGCGGCGATGCGCGAGGTGCCCGGCCAGGAGTTCCGTTTCGACTTCACGCCCAGCCGGGGTCTGGACGCGGTGCCCTGGACCGCGTGCTACCCGGGTGACGACGTCGTCGACATCATCGGGATGGACTCCTACGACCAGCCGCCCGGCAAGTCCTTCGACGACCAGATCAACGATCCGTACGGGCTCCAGAAGCACGTCGACTTCGCGGCGGAGCGCGGCAAGCCGATCTCGTTCCCGGAGTGGGGGCTCTTCCGCAACGGTGACAATCCCGAGTACATGCGGCGGATGCTCGACTGGATCGACCGGCACCAGCCGCTGTACCAGACGATCACGGACTACTGCCCGCACGGTGTGTGGCAGTGCCGGAGCAATCCCCGCTCCTCGAAGGTCTACCGGACGAAGCTCGCCGAGATGGCCGCACCGGTGAAGCCCGCCCCGAGCGTGCCGCCCACCACGGCCCCGACGCCGCCTCCGGCCCCGACCGCTCCTCCGTTCCCGACCCCGCCTCCGTTCCCGTCCTTCCCTCCGGCCGTACGGCCGTCGCCGTCCCCGTCGGTGCAGCCCACGCCCCTCGCTCCCGAGCCGCCGGCCGGCCGCGAGTGGTGCGTCACCGTGCCGTTCGGGGACTGGCTGAGCCAGTGGATGAAGGAACGCAAGTTCTGCTTCCGCTTCTGACCGTGCCCATGGAAACGGCTCCGGCTCTCCTCTCGGGAGCCGGAGCCGTCCACCCACACGGGTCCAGCGCGGGGGCAGGGGGACGAGCGGCCGCTCGTCACTCCCCCAACGGGGACACCGCCTGCCGCGTCACGCCGCCGAACGGGCGAAAGCAGGTGCACCGGGCCCGGCCGGGGAGCGGGCCGGTGCGTACTCGGGGGTGACGCGCGACCATGGAAACCTAGAGATGGTGGTGAGGTGCATGGCATCCGCCGACGAGGGCCCCCCGGCGGGGCCCGGCCCGCTGCCCTCCGCGGACCCTCGGGGCCCCGTGCGGCTGGGAGACGACGCGGTGGCGGTGATCGCCGGGGACGGCACGGTCATCGGCTGGACCCGCGGGGCTCAGGCCCTGCTCGGATACCCGGCCGCCGAGATCGTCGGGCGGTCCGCCGCCCTGCTGCTCGCCGGATCCCCCGACCCCCGGCGTACGGCGGCGGTCGCCGCCCGCAGCCGCGGTGGGTCGGGGTGGAGCGGCCGGATCGCCCTGCGCGACCGGAACGACCGGCAGCTCGACGTCGATGTACGGGTCTCCGCCTCGTTCCTGGTCGCCGGGCGCGAGGGCTTCCTGGTCTCCGGCCGGGAGCGCTCCCCGCAGTGGATCGTGGGCGGATCGGTGCTGGAGGGGTTCCTGACCCGGTCGCCGGTCGGAATGGCGGTGATGGACCCGGAGCTGCGCTACCTCTGGCTCAACGACACCCTGGAGCGGTTCGGCGGGGTCCCCCGGGAGCAGCGGCTGGGGCGCCGACCCGCGGACGTGCTGCCCGGGCTGCTCGCGGCGCCCATCGAGCGGCTGATGCGGCAGGTCCTGGCGACCGGTGTACCGGTCACCGACTACGAGTACCTGGGGTGGAGCTGGTCCGACCCGAACCGCCGCCGGGCCTACTCCAGCTCGTTCTTCCCGCTGGCCGACGCCGAGGAGAACCGGATCGGCATCGGCTACATGGTGCAGGACGTGACCGACCGGTGGAACGCGCGCAGACTGCTGGCGCTCGTGAACGAGGCGGGGGCCAGTATCGGCTCCACCCTGGACGTCCAGCGCACGGCCCAGGAGCTGGCCGATTTCGCGGTGCCCCGGTTCGCCGACTTCGTCTTCGTCGACCTGCTGGAGACACCGCTGGGCAGGGAGCGGCCGGGCGTCCCCCTGCTCGGTGCGGGGGTGCGGGACGGCAGGCCGCAGATGCGCCGGATGGGGATGAGCTCGGTCCGTGAGGGGTGTCCGGAGGCCGTGGTGCGGGTCGGGGAGAGCGTCGACTTCGTACCACCGCCGCACGACGCCCATTTCCTGCTCGACGGTGACCCGGTCCTGCTTCCGCTGCTCGACCCGGACAGTCACGCCTGGGCCGTGGAGCAGCCCGCGCGGGCCGCCCGGATCCGTGAGTTCGGGCTGCACTCGCTGATCTCCGTACCGATGCGGGCCCGGGACACGATCCTCGGCCTGACCACGTTCATGCGGTCGCAGAACCCGGTCCCGTTCGACGAGGACGATGTGGCTCCGGCCCGGGAGCTGGTGGCGCGGGCGGCGGTGTGCGTGGACAACGCCCGACGCTACACCCGGGAGCACACGGCGGCGCTGGTCCTCCAGGAGAGCCTGCTGCCGCACACCCTGCGCGGCGGGACGGCGCTGGACGTGGCCTCCTCCTACCTCCCGGCGGATGCGAAGGACGGGGTCGGGGGTGACTGGTTCGACGTGATCCCGCTGTCCGGGGCGCGGGTCGGGCTGGTGATCGGTGATGTGGTGGGCCATGGGATCAGCGCCGCCGCGACGATGGGCCGGCTGCGCACCGCCGTACAGACACTGGCCGACATGGACCTCGCGCCGGACGAGCTGCTGGCCCGCCTGGACGATCTCGTGCTGCGGCTGAGCGAGGAGGAGACCGCGGGCGGGAAGGACGACCGGGGCGCCACGACGGTGCTGGGCGCCACCTGCCTGTACGCCGTCTACGATCCGGCGAGCCGGTGCTGCACGATGGCCCGGGCCGGGCACCCGCCGCCGGTGGTCGTCACCCCGGACGGCACGGTCAGCTACCCCGACCTGCCCTCCGGCCCGCCGCTGGGCCTGGGCGGGCTCCCCTTCGAGGCCATGGACGTGGAGCTGCCCGAGGGGAGCCTGCTCGGGCTCTACACCGACGGCCTCATCGAGGGCACCGACAAGGACGTCGAGCAGGGGATGGACCGGCTGGGGCGGGCCATCGCGCGGGGCGGACTCCCGCTGGACGAGCTGTGCTCGGCGGTGGTCAAGGAGCTGCTGCCCGTACCGCAGCCGGACGACATCGCCCTCCTGCTCGCCCGCACCCACGCGCTGAGCCCGGACCGGCAGGCCTCGTGGGACGTGCCCCTGGACCCGGCGGCCGTCGGCGTGATCCGGAACAAGGTGGCCCGTCGGCTGGAGGCATGGGGTCTGGACGAGCTGACGATGACGACCGAGCTGATCGTCAGCGAGCTGGTGACCAACGCGATCCGGTACGCCTCCGGCCCCGTACGGCTGCGGCTGCTGCTCCAGTCGGTGCTGACCTGCGAGGTCTCCGACGCCAGCAGCACCACCCCGAGGCTGCGGCACGCCCGTACGACGGACGAGGGAGGGCGCGGGCTGTTCCTCGTCGCGCAGCTCGCCCGGCGCTGGGGCACCCGGTACACGCACCGGGGGAAGATCATCTGGGCGGAACAGAGTCTGCCGACGCCGCTGGCTGTGCCTGCGGCCGGGGCTTCTTCGGGGTCTCCTCCGGGGCCTCCATCGGGGTCTCCTCCGGGGGCTCCTCCCGGGTCTCCGCCCGGACCTCTTCCCGGGTCTCCGCCCGATCCTCCGTCCGGGTCTCCGTCCGGGGCTCTTCCCGAGCCGCCTCCCGGATCTCCGCCTTCCGGTTGAGCAGCCGGGTCAGTGCGCCGCCCGACCGGATCAGTTCGTCCCAGGTGCCCTCCTCGACGATGCGTCCCCCGTCCAGGACGGCGATGCGGTCGGCCCTGCGGACGGTGGCGGGGCGGTGGGCGATGATCAGCGTCGTACGGGTCGCGGAGTCGGCCGCGAGTGCCTGCGCGAGCTCCGCGTCGCCCCGGTGGTCCAGGTGGGCCGTCGTCTCGTCGAGGACGAGCACCCGGGGGCGGCCGAGCAGCCCACGGGCCAGGGCGACCCGGGCCCGCTGGCCTCCGGAGAGCGTCGTGCCGCGTTCGCCGACCGGGGTGTCCAGCCCGTGCGGCAGGGCATCGACGACGGGGCCGAGGCCACAGGTGCGGACCACGGCGGCCAGCTCCCGGTCGGTGGCGTCGGGAGCGCCGAGGCGGAGGTTCTCGGCGAGGGTCCCGTGGAAGAGGGGTGCCTCCTGCCCGACCACGCACACGGTGGCCCGCAGGTCCTTCTCGGTGAGCTGCCGCAGGTCGACGGGGTGGGCCGGGGGCGCCGGAGTCAGCTCCACCGTTCCCTCCTGCGGGTCCCAGTAACGGGCCAGGAGGTGGGCGCAGCTCGACTTCCCGGCCCCCGAGGCGCCGACGAGGGCCACCGTCTCGCCCGGCCGTACGGTCAGGTCGAGGCCGTCCAGGACGGGGGCGGCGCCGTAGCCGAACCGTACGCCGCGCAGCCGCAGGCCGAGCGGGCCCGGGGGTACGGGACGGGGAGCGGTGGAGGCGGGCGCTCCCGCGGGGGCGTGCACGGCGGCCCCGACCCGGGCGGCGGCGGCGCGCAGACCACCCGCGCGGCCGAGCGCGGCCGCCGATTCCGCGACCGGGGCGAGGGCCCCCAGGGCGAGTGCCATGGCGGCCGGGGCC
>NZ_JBHYVE010000021.1:0-159803 GCF_042750035.1 Streptomyces sp. NPDC059452 | reverse complement strand
CGACCGAGGAGAACCGCTTCGCGCTCACCGAGGTCGGCGCCGACCTGCACGCCCACGAGCACTGGGCCAAGGCCGGCAACCGGCACGAGGCCCTCATGAAGCTGAAGCAGGCCGCCCGGCCGCGACAGCCTCTCCGCAAGAAGTGCCGTCCGACCAGGGGTCTTTGCGATCCCTTCAGTACGTTCACGCGCATCCCTATAGGTGTGCACCTAGGCGCACATCTAGGTGCACGCGTGAACGTACTGAAGGGATCAACGCACCGGGTCGATCACTCCCCCGGGTGGGCGAGTTCGATGTCGTGCCCGTCGATGCCCTGCCCGCTCACCGTCAGCGCGCCCGGCACCGGCGGATAGCCGGTCGCGATGACCGTGTACTCGCCCGCGTCCAGGTCGGTGAAGGCGTACGCGCCGTCCTCGCCGGTCGTCGCGGAGGCGACCACGTTGCCCGCCGCGTCGATCAGCGTGACCCGGGCGTCGGCCAGCGGGCTGCGGGCGGCCCCGGCCCGTACGGTGCCCCGGACCAGCGCCCCGGCCCGCAGGGCGGCCTCGACGTGGGTGACGCCCTGGCCGCCGATCTCCACCGGCAGGGCCAGCGGGCGGAACCCGGCCGCGTTGACCGCGACGGTCACGGAGCCCGGGATCAGCTCGCCGAACGCGAACTCGCCCGAGCCGCCGGAGACTCCGGTGGCCAGCACATCGCCGCGTACGTCGGTCACGACGACCATCGCGCCCTCGACCGGCGCACCGGACTCGGCGGCCCGTACGGTCCCGGCCAGTCCGCTCGTACCGGAGAGCAGGATGTCGAAGGCCAGCGGCTCCCCGCCGACGACCACGGTGGACGCCTGCGGCTGGAAACCGTCGGCGGAGGCGATCAGGACGTAGCTGCCGGAGCCCGGCGCGTCCAGGGTGTACGTGCCGTCGGCCTGGGCGACCGGAGCCCCTTCGGCGCCGCGCACCACACCCCGTACGGGAGTGCCCTGAACGGTGTCGTACGAGGTGACGGCATCGACCGCACCGACCGAGGTGACCCCGGCGGCGCCCTCGGAGGCGAGAGCCGTGGCGCCGACGGCAGCCGGAACTTCCGCCTGCGCCGAGGCAGCCTCCAGGGTGTCGTTCCCAGCACTGCTCTTCAGCGCGACTTCCTTGATGAAGAGCGTCACGACGAAGGCGATCAGCGCGCACGGAGCGGCGTAAAGGAAGACGTCGCCGACGCCGTGCCCGTACGCGGCCTCCATGACCGTACGGAAGGGCTCGGGCAGCTTGTCCAGGTCGGGGATGCCCCCGCCGCCCGTACCGCCGTGGCCGAAGGCGGCGCCCTCGGGCCCGAGGGCGGCGAGGCCGTCCTTCACGTAGTGGGTGACGCGGTTGCCCAGGACGGCACCGAGCGCCGAGACGCCGATCGCGCCGCCGAGGGACCGGAAGAAGGTGACGACGGAGCTCGCGGAACCGAGGTCCTCGGGAGCGACCTGGTTCTGCGTGGCGAGGACCAGGTTCTGCATCATCATGCCGATGCCGAGGCCCATGACGAACATGTAGACGGCGACGTGCCAGTACTCGGTGTCGTACCGGATCGTGCCGAGCAGACCGAGCCCGGCCGTGACCAGGAAGCCACCGCTGACCAGCCAGGCCTTCCAGCGACCGGTCTTGGTGATGACCTGTCCGGAGACGGTCGAGGAGAGGAAGAGGCCCGCGATCATCGGGATGGTCATGACGCCGGACATCGTCGGCGACTTGCCGCGCGCGAGCTGGAAGTACTGGCTGAAGAAGACCGTGCCCGCGAACATCGCGATACCGACGAAGAGCGAGGCGATCGAGGCCAGCGTGATGGTGCGGTTGCGGAAGAGGCGCAGCGGGATGATCGGTTCGGCGGCCCGCGACTCGATGAGGACGAAGATCAGGCCGAGCAGGACCGAGCCCGCGACCATCACGTACGTCTGCCAGGACAGCCAGTCGTACTTGTCACCCGCGAAGGTCACCCAGACCAGCAGCAGCGAGACGGCGGCGCTGATGAAGAACGCGCCGGCCCAGTCGACCCTGACGCCCTCGCGCTTGACGACCGGGAGCTTCAGGGTCTTCTGGAGCACGATGAGGGCGATGATCGCGAACGGCACACCCACGTAGAAGCACCAGCGCCAGCCCATCCAGCTGGTGTCGGTGATGACACCGCCGAGCAGCGGGCCGCCGACGGTCGCGACGGCGAACACCGCGCCCAGGTAGCCGCTGTAGCGGCCGCGCTCGCGCGGGGCGATCATCGCGGCCATCACGATCTGCGCGAGGGCGGAGAGGCCGCCCACGCCGATGCCCTGGACGACGCGGCAGGCGATGAGCATCCCGCTGCTGGTCGACAGACCGGCGACGACCGATCCCAGGACGTAGATGATCAGCGCTATCTGGACCAGCAGCTTCTTGCTGAAGAGGTCCGAGAGCTTGCCCCAGAGCGGGGTGGTGGCGGTCATGGCCAGCAGCGAGGCCGTGACGACCCAGGTGTAGGCGCTCTGCCCGCCGCCGAGGTCGGAGATGATCTCGGGGAGGGCGTTGGAGACGACCGTCGACGACAGGATCGCGACGAACATGCCGAGCAGCAGCCCGGTCAGCGCCTCCATGATCTGGCGGTGTGTCATCGGCGTGCCGTCGGAAGCGCCGGAGCCGCCGGAGCCGCCGGGGCTCGCGTGGCCTCCATGACCTCCGTGCTTGGCGTGGCCGCCCCGCACACCGGCCGGTGTGGTCGTAGCCATTGAGTTCCTTATCCGTGCGTATTTGCTTCTGTTACACAGGTGTACGGGTGTGCGCGTCGTCGCCGAGCCCGTTCCGGCACTCGCCGGAGTGGCTTCCGGGGGCGCAGCCGCCCGGTCCGCGACAGGCGAAGCTGTCGCGCAGCCGGGACAGCAGCGCATTGAGCCGGCCGACGTCGTCGTCGGACCAGTCCGAGAGGTTGCGGGCGAACACATCGGTGGTCCGCCGCGTCAGCTCGTCGAGCTGCGCGTGGCCGCCGGGGGTCAGCCGCAGGATGCGGGACCGCTTGTCCGCCGGGTCCGGGGACCGTTCGATCCAGCCGTGCTCGGCCACATGGGCCACGTGGCGACTGGTCACCGAGAGGTCCACGGCCATCAGCTCGGCGAGCCTGCTCATCCGCATCTCGCCGTGCCGGTCCAGGAGCGTCAGCACGGCGGCGGAGCCACCGGGACACTCGGGCGGCAGTGCGCGGGCGAGCCCCCGCTTGACGGCCCCGACGGCACTGAGCTGCCGTGCCAGTTCCTCGTACCGGCTCCGTGCGGCCACGGGACCCCCCAACGCACTGATGTCCATGTTGTTGCTTAGGGCAACCATAGAAGCCGTTGGTTGCTGCAGGCAAACGAAAACGGCCTTGCAGAAGTAAAGGAACGCAAAAGCCTCCGTAGGCTCCGGGTCAAGCCCCCTGTTCCCCGGGTTCCACCGCTGGATTCCCCGGGTTCTGCCGTTGGGTTCTGCGGGTTCTGCCGCTGGTCGGGCGGGGTGCGGGGTGGCCGGGGGTTGGGCGGCAGGCCCGAGTTCGCTAGGGTCCTGCCCCATGGCACACAACCCCCACGCCCCTCAGCCGGGCCCCGAGGGCACCCCTGATCCGGCGGGCAGCACGCAGATGTTCCGCGCCTTCGTCGACGAGGGCGAGCCGCAGCGCCGGGCGCAGCCGGCCGCGGCCTCGTCCGGGCCGAGAGTCGGGGTGATCGCGATCGTCGTCGCGGTCGTCGCCGTCCTCGGCGCGGTGGCGTGGCTCGCACTTCGCTGACGTATCGACCACTGAACGACTGAACGACGTATGACGACCTGAACGCCCGTGGGGCGGACGGCGAACCGCGAACGCCTGCGGCCGCCGTCGGCCCCACGGGTGTTTCCGTACGCTGCCCCGTCGCATGCCCCCTGAGGGCTCACTGCCACACGGCGGAGACGTCCTGGGTCTCGATGCGCATCCCCAGGGGAACGCGCCAGGAGTCCACGCAGACGGTGTACGTCTCCGAGCGCGTCGCGCCGCCCGCGATGGGCGTCGGCAGGGACTGGCTGGATGTGATGGTGGCCCAGTCGACGCCCAGGGCCCCGATGATGTGCGTCTCGAAGGTGACGCTGCCCGAACGGGCGGGGGAGCCGCCGGTGTTGCGGAACTCCACGGTGACCTTCTCGCACCACCGCTTCTCCGCCGGCGCACGCTGCGGGGCGCCCAGCTTCAGCACGGCGGGCGTCGGGGGCGGGGCGGGCTTGGGGCTGCCACCGGGGGCGGACGGCTCGGACGGCTTGGACGGCTTGGACGGCTTGGAGGGCTGCGGCTGCGACGGCTTGGACGGCGTGGAGGGCTGGCCGCCGGGCTTCGAGGGATCCGATGGCTTCCCGGCCTCTCCAGGCTTCCCGGCCCCAGCCCCGGCTCCTGTCCCAGCCCCGACTCCTGTCCCAGCCCCGGCTCCTGCCCCAGCCCCGGATCCGGACCCCGACCCTGCCCCCGGTCCGGCGGCCCCCGCTCCAGCCCCGCCAGGTGCCCCCGTACGCGCTCCGCTCCCGCCGCCCCCCGGCCCGGAACCCGGGAGCCGCGCCGCGGGACCTCCCACGAGCCCCTCAGCGACTTCTGCGGCTTCCGCGGCTTCAGGGCCTCCGGCGCCATCGGAGCCGTAGGCGCCTCCGGAGGGCGACGAGGAGGCCCCCGGGGACCGGCTGCCACCGCTCCCCCCGGCGCCCCCCACGCCCTCCTCAGCCCCGCCGTCCAACGGGACCAGCGTCACGGTCCCCGAGGGTCCCGAGGGCCCCGAGGGCCCCGAGCCGCCGCCCGCAGACCGCTCGGGCCCGCTTCCGACCGCGCCCACCGCCGCGTAACCGTCCCCGTCCGGCCCGCCCCCGCAGCCGACCAGGAGACCGCCGCCCAGACACAGCGCGACCGCCGAGGCGGCGATCACGGTGCCTCGGCGGCCGTTGGGCCCAGGTGCCTCACGCATCTGACGTATCTGACGCATCTGACGTCGCATCGCGCCAGTGTGTCTGACGCACCGTCAAATCAGAACCCTCATGCACGGCTTACCCGTCTTACCCGGCTTGTGTCGCTCGTGCGACGACTCAGTCGGAGATGAGCCCTTCCCTGAGCTGGGCGAGGGTGCGGGTGAGCAGCCGGGAGACGTGCATCTGGGAGATGCCGACCTCCTCGCCGATCTGCGACTGGGTCATGTTGGCGAAGAAGCGCAACATGATGATCTGCCGCTCGCGCGGGGCGAGCTTGGCCAGCAGCGGCTTCAGCGACTCGCGGTACTCCACACCCTCCAGCGCCGCGTCCTCGTAGCCGAGGCGGTCGGCGAGGGAGCCCTCGCCGCCGTCGTCCTCGGGCGAGGGGGAGTCGAGGGAGGAGGCGGTGTACGCGTTGCCGACGGCGAGACCGTCGACCACGTCCTCCTCGGAGACCCCGAGCGCCCGGGCGAGCTCCGGCACGGTCGGCGAGCGGTCGAGCTTCTGGGCCAGCTCGTCGCTGGTCTTCGTCAGCGCGAGCCGCAGCTCCTGGAGGCGCCGGGGGACCCGTACGGACCAGGAGGTGTCGCGGAAGAAGCGTTTGATTTCGCCGACGACGGTGGGCATCGCGAACGTCGGGAACTCCACGCCCCGTTCGCAGTCGAACCGGTCGATCGCCTTGATCAGGCCGATCGTGCCGACCTGGACGATGTCCTCCATCGGTTCGTTACGGCTCCGGAACCGCGCCGCGGCGTAACGCACCAGCGGGAGGTTGAGCTCGATGAGTGTGTCCCGCACATAGGTCCGCTCCGGACTGTCCGTTCCCTCGGGACCCGAAGCGGGGCCGAGCGCGGCGAGCCGCAGGAACAGGGAGCGGGACAGAGTGCGGGTGTCGATGGCTTCCGGCGAGCTGGTGAGCACGGCGGGTGCCGGCACGCTCTTCGTGAGCGTGAGCACCTTCGAGCTGCCCTGTTCTGCGGACATGCCACCCCCTTGAGGTCGCGGACGGTCGCGGTGGCCGCGACCATCGGAGGAACGCAGCCTCCACCTGAATACCGGAGGCGGGGCTGCGGCAAACGCGCTTCGAGCAGAATGTCACATGTCGGCAACACGCTGTAGTGACATGTCGACAAGTCAGCGCTGAATCCGCCCTGGAAACAGGGGGTGTAGGGCTTTTATGCCGTCAGAACCGGTCCGTGGAGGGTCTACCCGTTCCGGTTACGCTTCGATCCTGTTTGCGGACCTCAGTCGGGCGAAACTTCGCGCCAGAAGCCTTGACACATGCATCTGGGAGACACCGAGTTCGGCGCTGATCTGAGACTGGGTCAAGTTTGAGTAGTAGCGCAGGAGGAGGATGCGCTGCTCGCGCTCGGGGAGCTGGACGAGGAGGTGGCGTACGAGGTCGCGGTGCTCGACACCGGCGAGCGCGGGGTCTTCGTAGCCGAGCCGGTCGAGCAGTCCGGGCAGCCCGTCGCCTTCTTGTGCCGCTTCCAGGGAGGTGGCGTGGTACGAGCGCCCGGCCTCGATGCAGGCGAGCACCTCGTCCTCGGAGATCTTCAGCCGCTCGGCGATCTCGGCGGTGGTGGGGGAGCGCCCGTGGGCGGTCGTCAGGTCCTCGGTGGCGCCGGTGACCTGGACCCAGAGCTCGTGCAGCCGGCGGGGGACGTGGACGGTGCGGACGTTGTCGCGGAAGTAGCGCTTGATCTCGCCGACGACGGTGGGCATCGCGAACGTGGGGAACTGGACACCGCGTTCCGGGTCGAAGCGGTCGATGGCGTTGATCAGCCCGATGGTGCCGACCTGGACGACGTCCTCCATCGGTTCGTTACGGCTCCGGAAGCGGGCGGCGGCGTACCGGACGAGGGGCAGGTTCGCCTCGATGAGTGCGGCCCGGACACGGCCGTGCTCCGGGGTGCCGGGCTCCAGCTCCTTGAGCTGGCCGAAAAGCACCTGGGTGAGGGCCCGCGTGTCCGCCCCGCGGGTCCTGGCGGGCGGGGCGGTGGGGTCAGGGGTCTCGGTCTGGATCTCCCCGGCCGGGACGACGGTCTGCGCGGCGCCCTGAACGGCCTCCTGGGCGGCCCCCTGAACGACGACCCCCTGAGGGGGGTGCTGGGAGGGCTGCTGGGACGGCTGGACGGACTGGGGAGGCACTTGAGGCGCTGTACTGGCCGGCACGGTGACGCCACCCCTTCGCGATCAATTACGGTCAACTCATCCGTCAAAAGCGGTCATAGCATCACAAGACATGCCCACTGTGTGCAAGCACCGCAAAACGACGTGTTGAGGCCATAAAGGCTCAAAAAGCACGAAGAAACCCCTCGCCTGCAACGGCGAGGGGCGGGTGGAGCCGGTCCTGCAAGCGGTGGGGGGAGAGGTCAGAACGGATAGTCCGCGATCACCCAAGTGGCGAATTCGCGCCACTGGCCCGCGGCGGCCTGGTGGGCCGGGTGCTCGATGTAGCGCTTGAGGGCGTCCTCGTCGGCGACGGCGGAGTTGATGGCGTAGTCGTACGCGATCGGCCGGTCGGTGATGTTCCAGGCGCACTCCCAGAACTCCAGCTCCGGAACCTGCCCCTCCAGCTCCCGGAAGGCCCGGTCCCCGGCGACGACCCGCGGATCGTCCCGCTCGACGCCTTCGTTGAGCTTGAAAAGAACAAGGTGGCGGATCATAGGTACCCCTACTGCTTCTACTGCTTCGCTACTTCACCAGTTCGGACATGAAGTCACCGACGCTCTGAGCGGCGCTGGAAACGCCTTCGAACCCTACCCCCACGAGCTCCGCGGACCGCTGGGGCGAGGTGATGATCGTGTACACCACGAAGACCACCACTATGTAGAGCGCGACCTTCCTCGCTTGCGCCACTGCCTTGCCTCCCCGTAGACCCCGCCCGGGCTCCGCCTGGACCTCGTCCGGCCCTCGCGTGCGATCGGCAGATTGTATCCGTACGCATGGCCGTATCCAGTGGCTGCTCTCGATCACTGATGCACCTTTTAAGGACCTACGACCTGCCGGCTGAGGCCTTTTGCCCGCCCGTACGGCTTCTGCACCCCGGCAGGATGGACCCCGGGCCCTCCGGCCCTGGCAGGACCCGGAGGCCCGGAACAGGCCCTCACTGTGGGGTCACCGCCGCGCGATTTCCCCCCTGACCGCGACGGCTGACCGAAGGCCCTGTTCCCACCGGGGGAAGCGGCTCACCCCCCGACGCCGCTTCCCCCGACCTGACTCCGGCGCCGGGCGCCGTACCTTTCCCCGCGTGCGCGGGGACCACGGGGTCCACTCGGACGCCGAGAAGGTCGCACCGGGACCACCCCGCACGCGCGGGGACCACTTCGTGACCTGCGGTCTTATGCGGCCAGGGGCTCGGTTTACTCACTTCTTGAGAAACGGGCATATCCCCCCTATCGAACGGTCAGGCCGAGCCGGAGGCTGCACCTCCCCTCCGGCCTTTGCGGCGGGGGTGTGTCGCCCCTCGCGGGCCAGAGGCTCATCTTCTCCGCAGGTTAGCCACTGCGCAGCAGAGACCGAGAGCGTTCGCAGGCTTTCCGCCGCCTCTCACGGCCCCGGCACCCGGGTCTCCGCCAGGGCTGTGCGAGAGGCGCCGTCAGGTCTCAGGGCGAGGCACTCAGGCGATCCCATGCTGCTGGTCCTCAGACGGGTTTGAGGAGGTTGCGGAGGTTGGCCATGCGCACCTTGATGTCGGCGACTTCGGCGGGTTGGGCCGGGGCCTGGTCGATGTGGGTGGTGCGGCAGGGGCGGCAGAGGCCGTCGGGGAGGTTTTCGGGGCGGGCGGGGCGGCCGCAGTCGGTGCATTCCATGAGGAGGCGGTGGCGGGTGGGGGTGGTTGGGGTGTTCTCGGCCGGCAGGTGGGGTGGCATTTTGTCAGTGAGGCGGCGGCGGAGGAGGCCGACGGGGGAGTCGACCTTGGTGGGGAGTCCTGCGGTGAGGGCGTTGGTGAGGTAGTCAACGCTCACGCCCCGGTTGAGCCATTCGGCGGCCTGGGTTTCCAGGGCGGCGCAGTCGTCGGCGGAGAGCGCGAGGCGGTGGTCGGTGCGGCCCAGGCGGGCCAGGGCGAGGTAGGCGGGAGAAGGACCTGCTTCGGGGGCCTGGAGTGCTGCCGGGGCCGCGTTCGGGGCGGGAGGCGCGGGTTCGGCGTCCGGGGCCTGAACCGGGGTGCGTTGCTGCGGTACGGCGGTGGCTTCGGGGCCCTGTTCCGGGCCGAGGTCCTCCGGGGCGGGCGGCGGGGGTTCCTCCTCGAACGGGGCCCACGGCGGCGGGGGCGTCGCCTCCGGTTCCGGGCCCGCCGTCTGCGTGGCGGTCTCGGTGGCCAGGTAGGTGTTCCACCACTCGTTGTCGCGGGCGGTGCGGGACCAGAAGGTACGGGAGACCCACCTCGTCCCGTCGCCCGCGCCGACCGGGCACCGTACGCGCCGCAGATAGCCCGCCACCGACAGGGCCGTCAGCGCCGTGGAGACGGCTTGTTGCCCGTAGAGCGGGAGCTGTTTGGCGAGCTGCTTCACGCTCATCGCCGCGCCCTCGGGGAGGTGGTCGAGGAACCCGGCAACGTACCGCTCACGCATCGGCAGGAGGGCGAAGTCCTGGGGCGTACGTGGGCGTTGGTCGGGTGCGGAGCGCTTGCCGTAGCCGGGGTTGGCCATCGGGTATGTCGGGGAAAGTGCGGGGGCGTGCGGGGCGGGGCTAAGGTGCTGTGTAGCCATGGGATCGTCTTTCTAGGGTTTCGATCTTGCGGTCAGACCCCGGCTCGGTGTCCCAACACCTACCGGGGTCGCTTAGTTCTCGAACCGTAAGCACTCGTGACGCTCCGCCGCAAGCCGTCACGATTAGTCATACTTCCTCGCCGTTACGGGGTAGGGAGGTGGGGGAGGTTTTCCCAACCCCCTTCACTTACCCACCGGTTAAAGAAGGCGCTCGAATCCCGGGTCTCGCGCCCCGAGGCCCGAATCCCGGGACCCGAGCTTCGGGCCGTGGCCCCATCCCCGTACCCCCGCAAGAGTGAACGGCCCGGTCCCGACGCTCGAAGCCCGGCGCTTGGGACCCGAGCTTCGGGAATGGAGCGCTCCGGGTCAGGGCAGGGCGTCGATGGCCTTCACGATCAGCGTTCGCGCGTCGGCGCCGTAAACAGCCATGGACCGCAACTGTTCGAACGCCTTGAGGTACAGGGCGATCTCGCTGGGCTGGGTGATGTTGACCTGTGCGGAGAGCAGTTCCACGGAGACGAGGGTGTCGTCGTAGATGTGGAAGGTCTCCTGCGGCCAGAGCGTGCGCTCCCTGGTGGCCATGGGGATGATGCCCAACGACACGGCGGGCAGCGCCCCGACGGACAGCAGATGGCCGAGCTGAGCGGCGACGGCATCGGCGGAGCCGAGTTGGAAGTGGAGCACCGATTCCTCGATGAGGAGCAGGACCCGGTGTCCTGGTTCCCGGATGATCCGGGACCGCTCGACCCTGGCCGCCGCTGCTTCCGGGCCGTCGTCGGGGACTTCGAGCAGACGCGCGTTCGTGCTGAGCAGGGCGGCGGCGTACCCCTCGGTCTGTACGAGGCCAGGCACCAGGGTGGGCGAGTAGACGCGGAACGTTCTGGTTGAGCGGTACAACTCCAGGTAGCTGTCCTGGAGTTGCCGCAGACCCGTTCGCACCCGGCGACGCCACTCCGTGTAGAGCGTCTCGGCTTGGCGGGATGCGGCGATCAGGTCATCCGCTCTGCCGGACGCCTGGCACGTGGCGCACCAGACACGGATGTCCCGGGCCGAGGGTGGTGTCTTGGCGTTCTCGATCCGGGACGTCTTCGCGTGGTGCCAACCGCACCGAGCGGCCAGCTGGGTCACGGTCAGGCCGGCGTCCTGCCGGAGTTCGCGGAGTCGGCGGGCCACGTTCTCGCGGGCTGTCTGGGCGGAGGACGACGGGGAGACGGACATGTTTGTGCGGGTGCTTCCTGTCAGAGGAGGTCGTACTGGTCGTGCGGTGTGGCGCGCTCCCATACGGCTTCGAAGGAGTCGGCGCACTGCTTCACGATGGGGGGTTCGGTGCGGAGTTCGAGCGCGGGGTCGGACCATCCCCCGGCACCGGTGAAGTGGTTGAAGAGCACCCGCTGGCCGTCGAAGATCCACAAGTCGGATCCCGGCAGCATCAGTTCGACGGCCTGGCGGCGCGGCAGCCACCGAACCTGCTCCCCGGCGAGGACGTTGACGACGGTACCCGCGTGCTCGTAGCGGATGTACTCGGTGACCGGTTCGGACACGATGCGAGCCCGGCGGACGGTCACTCCGCGCGTGACGGCGCTCTGGATGAGGCCGACCCACGGGGCCCAGTACGCGGATGCCGGGTCTACGTCCCGTCGGCCGGTGCGCTGCCAGGCGGCGAAGTCCTCCGCTTCGTCGCCGACGCCGTACGTGTCCCGCATTTCGAGGTGGACTGCGGAGCGCTGTGCGGCTTTGAGGAGTTCGTCAAAGCTGACGTTCTGCGGCATCGCAGGCCCTCCTGAGTGCCGGCACCATGCGGGCCGGGATGCGGATGACGGTCTCGTGGTCGGGGATTCCCCGGGCGTGACCGGGGACGGTGTTCCGGACACACGCATCACGGGTTGTGTCGTCCGCCGTGTAGCTCTGCATGACGATGTCTCTGGTCTCCGGGTCCACCCATACCGTGGGGGACCCGCTCTGACCCGTCTCAGGGTCGATTCCGACGAACTCTAAGTCCATTGCGGTCTCCTCTACGAGGCCGTGCGCTGATGTGCACCAAGGTGATGGCAACGGAGAAGGGGGTCAAGGGTGTTCTCGGTCATCACTCGCTGATGCAAGCTTCCATGCACACTGGTGCACATTGCTAGCGTGCCGCGTCGTCGATTACATAACGTCTTGCGCATCTCACTCAATGCGTGCGACAGGGTGATTGCCCATGATGACGATCAAGGTGTACGCGGTGAATCGCGAAGGGGACGTTCGCGTTCTGCGTGAACGGGCCGAAGTGGTCCCGCTCGACCAGCCGGACACCTCGCAACAGCTTCCCTCCTGCGGGTGCCGCAGGTGTACGGAGACGGAGACGGAGCCGGTGCAGTGAGGGCTGTGGAGCGGGTGGCTCGGCCGGACGTGGCGTACCGCATGTTCCTTGGCCACACCGTGGTCTGTGCCGGTTGCAGGTCGGCTCGTCGGCCCTGCCCCAAGGCCGTTCAGCTGGGGCGTGCGTGGCGGGAGGCCCGTCGTGGTGTGTGATCGCTGTGACGAGACGATCCCTCCCGGGCAGGCGGAGGAGGTCGTGGTCCACGGGGCGTCCGGTGCGGGCGGCACGGTGGTGTTGCACCGGGTGCCGTGCCGGGTACCGGCTTGCCTTCAGCCTGCGTCCTACCCGGTGGAGGGCGAGTGACTGTTTCCTTGTCGGCCACGGACGTGCGTATCTGCGAGGCCTGTTGGGTTGCTCCTGTACGTGCCGTCCGGCATACGCCGGGCGGCCGTGACCTGCTCTGCCGAGAGTGCGCGGAGGGTAGCTATCCCCGCCGCGTCGACCTCTTCCCGTCGTACGGCATCTACGGAATGGCCGATACGCGCGCATCCTGATACCCGCCGCTGTCATCCGTCCGGGTGGCCGGAGCGGGTGAGGGCAGCACCATCCGCTTGGCGGGGACAGGCTGGCCCGAGACCTGCTCCAGGAGGACACCGTGGACCAGCCGCCGATCTGCCCCCACTGCCAAGGCCGTCGAGCGCTTTGGCGTGACAGCACCCGGACGAGTCCTTGCCCAGCCGCAGCGGTGGGTCTGGTTCTGCGCGGGCTGCCGACGTACGTGGGAGCCCACGCCTGAGCAGAGGGCACCGAGGGCACCGGGCCGTGGGGCATCGAGGGACCGGGGGCACCGGGTGCGCTAGCACCCCTGCCGCTGCGGGGACAACGCCACGAGCCAGCAGGTTGAGGCCTTCTCTACGGACCACTTCCACACACGCGGGGGCCACTCCTCGGGGCGAATGAGGCCGACAGGGGCAAGGTCCCCCCGGCACGCGCGGGGACCACGGACTGCCCCCCGTCGATGCGCCGATCATCTCGGGAGCACCCCCGCGTGCGCGGGGACCACAGTTCGTGACCTGCAGGTTTATGTGGCCGAGGGGCTGTTTTTACTCACTTCTTGAGAAACGGACATATAGGCCCTTGCCTCGCAGGAAGCCTTAACTGTTCCGCCCATCGACATGTAGCTACAGAAGCCCAGCCGCGACCGCCCCGACCATGGCCGCTAGTGCACCCCGGCCGAAGACCAGAGCCGGCCCGTTCGGCGTTTTGCTGTCCCGGACGGCGATGTGGTCGGCGTCGACGATGCCGCACTCCAGGCAGTCCGACTGTGCGTGGGACGCGGAGGACTTCCACCAGGCGACGGGGAGGTTTGAAGAGTCGGGGATGATCATTTCTGGTCCCTTGCTTGTTTGATCAGGTCGAGTGACTTCTCAACGGAGAGCGCTGCGGCCGTGAGTGACTCGTGGGCGTCCGCATAGGTGCTGACCTGGTCGTGGTCCTCCACGTACAGGGCGCTGGTCAGCTGCTCCAGGTGTACGACGCTCAGTTCCGTGAGGTTGCCGAACCCGAGGATCGCGAAGCTGCCGGTCTGCCCGACCGTAAGGGGAGCGCCGACGGGTAGCACCTGGATATTGATGTTGGGCAGCGTCGCGAGGTGCACCAGGCGGGAGAGCTGGTCGTGCATCACGGCTGGGTCCGGCAGTTGGGTGCGGAGTGCCGCCTCCCCGATGATCGCGCGCAGGCGCAACGGCTCTGACCGGGACAGTACGGACTGCCGTGCCAGCCGCACATCGACAAGTGCTTGTACCCGGTCGCTTATGGCCTCGGACATCGCTGTCGATGTGATGGCCGCGTGGGCGTACTGCGGTGTCTGCAACAGTCCGGGGATCGATGCGATCTGCCATGTCCGGATGGTGGTCGCCTCTGCCTCAAGGCTGATCAAGTCCTGGTAGACCGGGGAGAGAACGCTTCGGTAGGACTGCCACCACCCGCGCTGTCCGCCCTCTCGCGTGAGGCGGATGATGTCGCGGCGCAGCTCGGCGTCGGCGACCCCGTAAAGATCCAGAAGGAGTTCGACGTCCGAAGCGGAAGCGGCGTTGCGGGCTGTCTCGATGCGCGACAGCTTCGCCGGGGAGATCTTTCCGCGGGTGCCGTCGGCAGCGTCTTCCTGAGTGAGGCTCAACCGCTCCCGCATGGCTCGCAGGGTGCGGCCGAGTTGTCGTCTCCGAACCGTGGGCGCCGACACGTACCCCTCCCGTCGCTGTTGGTGACGGTCAGTCTGCCGTCAGCGCTGCTCGGCTGTCACCTTTGCTCCCCCGCTTACAAGCAGTTCTCATAGTGGAGTGCAGATTTGCACATTACTAAGAATCGCTTGCACTTAACCCTGAGTGTCGGCACTCTGAAGTGACGATCTGCAGTCGGGTCGACACGGCTATGTGGGCCTCTGTCGGCCTGCCCTACCGTGAGGGGGCCGCATGACGACCATGCGTCCGAGCGCCTTACCGTCCATCTCGCCCATCCAGCCCCGCTGCACCTCCGCCGTGGAGCCCGTGCCGCCGCAGGCGGTCTACCTGGCCGTGCCGGAGTCCGTCGGGCCCGCCCGGCGGTACGTCAGAGAAGCGGCCACGTATCAGGAGCCGTCGATCGGCGAGGACGTGCTCGACACCCTGGAGCTCCTCGCCAGCGAGCTGGTGACCAACGCCGTTCGGTACGGGTCCGAGCCCGGCGATTCCTTCAAGGTCGCCGTTGCCGCCGAACCCGGGAAGTGCCGCGTGGAAGTCCACGACACCCGGCGGCGGACGCCCCGTCTTCGGCCGGTCTCCGATCAGCGTGTCCGTGGGCGGGGGCTGCACCTCGTCGAGGCTCTGGCCTCGCGGTGGGGTGTGGTCGAGCGGCCCTTCGGCAAGGTCGTGTGGGTGGTCGTCACGTGGTGAGCCGTCTCCGAGCGCCGTAGGCGCCGTAAATCGGAGACCGTAAACGCAGAACGCCCCCTTGATCGCGTTTCCGCAGATCAAGGGGGCGTCAGAAGCGGTAGCGGTGGGATTTGAACCCACGGTGACGGGTTACGCCACACTCGCTTTCGAGGCGAGCTCCTTCGGCCGCTCGGACACGCTACCGAGAGAGAGCTTAGACCATTCCGGGGCGTGCACAGAAATCGGTTCTTGGAGGTGGGGCCCCACCTGGTCAGAGTGCGCGGAAGAACGCCGTCAGCTGCGTTGCGCAGGCGTCCTCCAGCACGCCCGCGATGACTTCCGGGCGGTGGTTCAGGCGGCGGTCGCGGATGACGTCCCAGAGGGAGCCGGCCGCGCCCGCTTTCTCGTCGCGGGCGCCGTAGACCACCCGGGCCACCCGGGACTGCACCAGCGCGCCCGCGCACATCGTGCAGGGCTCCAGGGTGACCACCAGCGTGCAGTCGGTCAGGCGCCACTCGCCCACCGCCTCCGCCGCCCGGCGCAGGGCCAGGATCTCGGCGTGGGCCGTCGGGTCGCCGGTGGCCTCGCGCTCGTTGTGGGCGGCGGCCAGCTCGGTGCCGTCGGGGGCGAGGACGACGGCGCCGACCGGTACGTCACCGGCCGACGCCGCCCGCTCGGCCTCGGCCAGGGCGCGGCGCATCGGGGCCAGCCACGGATCGCGTACGGGGTCGGGGCCGGGATCGTGCACAGGTACGCGTACGGGGTCCGGGGCGGGCCGGGGTGTAGGGGAAGGGGAAGAGGGGTTCGGCGGGCGTGCGGTCACCCGCGGACCCTAACGGACAGGAAGCCCGCGGACCTCAACGGACAGGGAAGGAGGGGAGGGAGGGGAAGCCCCCGGCGAACCGTGCGCCGGACGCCCCCTACCGCACCGCCTCCAGCACCTCCGCCGCTCCCAGCGCGTCGGCGATCTCCGTCAGCGCGTCGGTTCGCAGCGTCAGCAGGTCCTTCTCGGAGATCCCGAAGTCGGCAAGGATGCCCAGCTCGCCGATCGGGCCCGCCGGGACCGCGTCGGAATCGAAATCGGGGTCGGGGTCGAGGCCAGGGCCGGGGGCCGAGTTGGAAACGGAGCCCGTATCCGAAACGGAGCCCGTGTCTTCGGTCAGGGCGGTGGTTCCGGCTGCCGAAGTGGTGGCGGGCCGGGCCGCCGGGTCCGGTTCGCCGTCCTCCGTGCCGTCGAGGTCGACGAGCTCCTCCAGTGCGGCGATCTCGTCCTCGGCCCCTGGTTCGCGGCCGAGCAGTTCGTCGGTGAGCAGGATCTCCCCGTACGAGGAGCGGGCGGCGGCGGAGGCGTCCGAGACGTAGATCCGGGGGTCCTCCTCACCGTCCACCCGGAGGATGCCGAACCAGGCGTCCTCCTGCTCGATGTAGACCAGGACCGTGTCCTCGTCCACCGAGGCCTCCTGAGCGAGATCCGTCAGGTCGGACAGGGTCTCCACATCGTCGAGCTCTGTATCGCTCGCTTCCCACCCGTCTTCGGTGCGCGCGAGCAGTGCGGCGAAGTACACCGTGACTCTCCCACTGGTCATAGGTGAATCGGTCCGACGGGAGGGCAGACGGGAAAGTCCGTCTGCTCTGAGCCCCGCCCAATCGGCATCGTGGCAGAAACAAGCGCCGAGCGAGACCTCTTCGACCGTTGCGTCGGCCATCAGTTCCAGGAGTGCCTGGTCGGGCGTCGCCCTGACGGAGCCGGTACAAACCCGATCGGCAGGGGGAGTGCGCCGGTGGTACGGGGCGGCTTCAGGGGCCTCACCAGCGGAACGTACGCATGCGCATCTGTTGGCGCATACGGGCGGCACGGGCCCTGCGCGGCTGCACCCGGTCGCGCAGCTGCTTGGCCTCGTGGAGTTCGCGGAGGAACTGGGCGCGCCGTCGGCGCCGCGCCGCGTCACTCTCCTGCGCGTCCGTGACGTCACCCGTCGTGTCGCGTGTCGCGTCGCCCGTCGTGCCGTGTGTCGCGTCACCCGTCGTGTCGCGTGTCGCATCGCGTGTCGGGTCACCCGTCGTGTCGCGCGGCTCGCGCGCGTCGCTCACTCCGCGTGAGACCGCGTTCCGCCGCTGTTCCCCGTCCGCCGCCATCGACACACCACCCCAACGCTGGGTCCGTATGCCCCCACCTTCCCCCCGAACAGGTGGTTGATGCCAGCGCAGAGTGCCGGAAGGCGCGGTTACTGTTGACGCATGCGGATCCACGTCGTCGACCACCCGCTGGTGGCGCACAAACTGACCACGCTGCGCGACAAGCGCACCGACTCCCCGACCTTCCGGCGCCTCGCCGACGAGCTGGTCACCCTCCTCGCCTACGAGGCCACCAGGGATGTGCGTACCGAGCAGGTCGACATCGAGACCCCGGTGACGCCCACGACGGGGGTCAAGCTCTCGCACCCCCGCCCCCTCGTCGTCCCGATCCTGCGCGCCGGTCTCGGCATGCTGGACGGCATGGTGCGGCTGCTGCCCACCGCCGAAGTGGGCTTCCTCGGCATGATCCGCAACGAGGAGACGCTCCAGGCGGAGACGTACGCGACCCGGATGCCCGAGGACCTCTCCGGCCGCCAGGTCTACGTCCTCGACCCGATGCTGGCCACGGGCGGCACCCTCGTCGCGGCCATCCGCGAGCTGATCAAGCGTGGCGCCGACGATGTCACCGCCGTCGTCCTCCTCGCGGCGCCCGAGGGCGTCGAGGTGATGGAGCGCGAGCTTGCGGGCACCCCCGTCACCGTGGTCACCGCCTCCGTCGACGAGCGGCTCAACGAGCACGGCTACATCGTGCCGGGCCTCGGCGACGCCGGTGACCGGATGTACGGCACGGCGGAGTAGCCGACCAGGACAGGACCTGCCAGGCCGACCGAGCAGGGAAGAAACAGGGCGGTGCCCCGCACTCTCGTACGAAACGGGAGTGCGGGGCACCGGTGCGTTCGGGGAGGGGCGGGGTCCCTCAGCCGTTCTTCGTCGGCGAGCAGGACGCGGACGGCGCCGGGGACGGCTTCGTGAGGGCCGTCATGGCCGCCGTGGCCTCCGCCGGGGTGCTGAACGCCTTGAACTTCGCGCCGAGGATCAGGTCGACCTCCGGCGTCTTGCGCTTGTCGGTCTTCTGCACCGTGCCCGGCAGCTGCGTGCCCAGCACGGTGAAGCTGCCGTTCGCCGCCGTCGGGGCGCCGAGCAGCACCGCGGTCCCGGGGACCTTCTTGTCGTACTCCTCCGAGGCGTTGCCCACCTCGCCGATGGCGAACCCGCGCTTCTTCAGCTCGTCCGCCGCGGCCTTGGCGAGCCCGCTGCGGGTCGTCGCGTTGTAGACGTTGACCTTGATGCCGGCCGGTTTCGGGAGCGCCTTGACGGGGGCCGCCGGCTTCGGGGTGGGGCAGTCCCGTGTGTGGGCGGCCGCACTGGCACTCTTGTCGCCGCCCGTGAAGACGTCGATGAGCTGCAGTGTTCCCCAGCCGGCCAGACCGAGGACCGCCACGGCCGAGACGCCCACGAGGACGATCCTGCGGCGGTGCCGGGGGCGGCGCATGCGGGGGTAGGCGTCGCCCGTGATGCGGTACTTTCCGCCCATGCCGGGGGGAGTGAGCATGCTCATGGAAGCAGCGTAGTGCGACCCGGTGATGATGCGTACTAAATGATCAACGTAGAGCACCCGGATGAGTACGAAAGCACCCGAAAGGCCCGAATTCGGGTGGCGTCGTCATCAGGGTGTTACGTGGAGGCGGCGCGGGAGGCCTGGCTGCGTCAGCCCAGGTCGAGGACGCGCGCGTGCAGTACCTGCCGCTGCTGGAGCGCGGCCCGGACCGCCCGGTGCAGCCCGTCCTCCAGGTAGAGGTCGCCCTGCCACTTCACGACGTGGGCGAAGAGGTCGCCGTAGAACGTGGAGTCCTCGGCGAGGAGGGTCTCCAGGTCCAGCTGCCCCTTGGTGGTCACGAGCTGGTCCAGGCGAACCGGACGCGGCGCGACATCCGCCCACTGTCGGGTGCTTTCCCGGCCGTGGTCGGGGTATGGCTTCCCATTTCCGATGCGCTTGAAGATCACACGGAAAGCCTACCGGTCAAGGGGTGCCGGGCGCAGCCAGGGAACCCCTGTGCGGCGCCCCGCCAAAGGGGGTAGAGCGCCGCATAGTGCTGGATACCGGGGCAGCAGTTCGTCCGTACGAATGCGAGCACGCCGCAGGCGGTGGGCGTTCGGGCCCTGGCTCGGCTCCGCCTGCGGCGTGCGGCGTTCCGCCTGGGTGTGGCGTTACGCGCGGTGCGTTATGTGGCGTTACGTGTGGTGTGGCGTTCCGTGCGGTGCGTTACGCGTGGTGTGGCGTTTTCGCGCGGTGCGTTACGCGGCGTTACGCGCGGTGCCTTACGCGGCGTGCGCTACGTGGTGTGCGTGCGTACGGGGCGGTCGTTACTCCGTGACCTCGTGCCCGTGGCCGTCGTGCAGGCCGCCGCCGCTGCCCGGGGTGCCGGTGCTGGGCACCGGCTTGACCGGACGCTTCAGCGAGCGCAGGTCGTGGGCGTACGTGCCGACGGCGTTGGCGATCACGTCGATGTTGAGGTCGAAGTGGCGCATGTCGATGTTGCTCAGGTCGTCGCAGGCCGCGTGGTAGCACGGGTCGTAGGCGACGCCCGCCTTTCCGCCGTAGGTCCGGGCCTGGGCCGGCGTCTTGATGCCCTCGGCACCCGTGAACGTACCGCCTGCGGGGATGCCGACCTCGATGAACGGTCCGTAGTCCGAGCGGCCCGTGAAGTCCGTGCCCTCGTGCTTCTTGCCCTTGCTGTCGAGGAACTTGTTGATGTCCCGCTCCAGTTGGGCGGAGCCCTCCGGGCCGGGGCCCGCGCCGACGCCGTCGGAGTCGTCGCCGTCGTAGACGAACTGGACGCCGTTGGGCGAGGCGATCATGTCGAAGTTCAGGTAGAGCTTGATCTGCTGCCGCTGCTTCTCGGAGAGCGACGCGACGTACGCCTCCGAGCCGAGCAGGCCGTTCTCCTCGGCCGACCACCAGGCGAACCGGACCTTGTTGGCGGGCTTGCTCTTCGACTTGGCGAGTTCCAGGGCGACTTCGAGCAGCCCGGCCGAACCGGAACCGTTGTCGTTGATCCCGGGGCCCTCGGTGACGGAGTCGAGGTGGGCGCCGAGCACCACGGTGTTCGCCGCCTTGCCGCCGCGCGTGTCCGCGACGACGTTGCGGGTGGTGCGGTTCTCCTGGAGCTCGCGGACCTCGAAGGAGACCGTGACCTCGCCGGCGGCCAGGTCGGCGGCGAGCTTCTCGCCCTCCTCCTGGGAGACCCCGCCGGTCGGGATCTTTCCTGCCGCGGCCTCGCCGAGCGTGCCGGAGAGGATGCCCTCGGTGTTGTTGTAGATGACCGCCCCGGCCGCACCGGCATCCGCTGCCGCCGCCTGCTTGTCCGCGAAGGTGCAGCCGCCGCGCTTGATCAGCGCGATCTTGCCGGTGAAGTTGGCGGAGGCGTAGTCGGACGCCTCGCAGCCCGGGGTGTCGTCGACGGGGACGCCGACGAGTCCCGCCGTCAGGCCGCCCACCCGGGTCGACGGGGTGTACGTCATGGCCTTGATCGTCACGTCGCGGGGCGTCGGCGAGACCACGGCGAGCTTTTCGGCCAGGGTCTCCGTGTAGATGAAGCGGAAGCTCTGGTACGAGACCTGGTACCCGGCCCGCTGGAGCTGCCGGTAGACGTACGCCGCCGAGGCGTCGTGGCCGAGCGACCCCGCCGCGCGGTGGCCGCCGGCCGAGTCGGCTATCGCCTGGAACTGCTTCAGGTGGCGGTAGGCGTCACGCGCGGACGAGTTCTTCACCAGCTCACGGGAGAGCTTGACCGCCTCCTTCGAGGGGCCGTGGGACCCGTGGGAGTGCCCGGGGTACCCGTGTGAGGGCTTGTGGTGCGGGGCGGCGCCCAGGAGGAGCGGCGTGGCCAGAGCGGTGGCGGCCACAACTGCCATGGCTCTGCGACGTGTTGCGTGCACAGGAGTCCTTCCGGTGGAGACGTGCTGGACGTGTGAACGAATGTGGAGCGAAAGCTAGCGAGTGGGGTGGCTCCTGGGAACCGCAGTGGCTGGATCTGATCGCTTCCTCCACTCGTTCTGTCCGGCTGCTCCTTCTGGTCACTTCCCGTGTGAGGCTTTCGCGGCTTTCGCCGTCTTCGCTGACGGCGGCTTCGCTTTCGTCGCCGCATCCGTGGCCTTGGCCGCCTTGGCTGCCTTCGCCGCCGCCTTCGCCTCCTGCTTGTACGCGCGCACCTCCGCGAGCGACTCCGGCCCCGTGATGTCCGCGACCGACCGGCGCGACCCGTCCTCCCCGTACGCCCCCGCCGCCGCCCGCCACCCCGTGGGACGTACGCCGAACTGCTTGCCGAGCAGCGCCAGGAAGATCTGGGCCTTCTGGGTCCCGAAACCGGGCAGCTCGTTCAGCCGCCGCAGCAGCTCCTCCCCGGTACCGGCGTCCCGCCACACCGCGCTCGCGTCCCCCTCGTACTCCGCGACCAGGTACTGGCACAGCTGCTGGACCCGCTGCGCCATGGAACCGGGGTAGCGGTGGAGGGCCGGTTTGGTGGTGAAGAGGGCGGTGAAGGCCTCGGGGTCGTACGCGGCGATCTCCGCCGCGTCCAGGTCGTCCGAACCCATCCGCTCCGCCAGCGTGTACGGGCCCGTGAACGCCCACTCCATCGGGACCTGTTGGTCCAGCAGCATGCCGACGAGGGCGGCGAGCGGGCTGCGGGCGAGGAGCGCGTCCGCCTCCGGCTGCTGGGCGATCGCGATCTGCCGGGTGCTGTCCTTGCCGCTGTCGCTCTTGGTCATACTTTCGATGATCCCGAGGCCGCGCGCGGACGGCGACTCCAGTCGCGCCGATGGCCCCTTCTGCTTCGGCTGAAGGAAGTACCCGCGTGTGTTCGGGCACTTACTTCAGGTGTTCATGGGTGCTCATGGGCGTTCACCGGTGCTTACCGGCGTTTACCGGCGTTTACGGGTGTTTACGGGCTGACAGGTGTTTACGGGTGCTTACGGGTGTTTACGGGCTGAGCCGGTCCGCCCGCGTCCGCAGGTAGTGGCTCTCGGGTTCGCTGAGGGTGCCGTCGGCCGCCGCGTGGTAGGCGGTGCGGGCGGCCTCGTGCTCCCCGGCGCGCTCCAGGAGGTGGGCGCGTACGGCGTCGAGGCGGTAGTGACCGCCCAGCGTCCCGGTCAGCGCGTCGACCTCCGCCAGCCCGGCGCGCGGCCCGTGCACCATGGCCACCGCGACCGCCCGGCCCAGGACGGCGGCCGGGTCGGGGGTGCGGTGCACGAGGAGCTCGTACAGGGCGAGGATCTGCGGCCAGTCGGTGTCCTCGGCGCGCTCCGCCTCGTCGTGCAGGGCGGCGATGGCGGCCTGGAGCTGGTAGTCCCCGGCCGGCCCCTGGGACAGGGCCTCCTCGGCCAGGGCGGTGCCCTCCGCGATCGCCGTACGGTCCCAGAGGGCGCGGTCCTGCTCGTCCAGCGGGACCAGCTCGCCGTCACGCCCGGTGCGCGCCGGGGTGCGCGCCTCGGTGAGGACCATCAGCGCCAGCAGCCCGGTCACGCGCCCCTCGTGGGGGAGCAGCCGGCGTACGGAACGGGTCAGCCGGATCGCCTCGCGCGCCAGGTCCGTACGGTGCAGAGCCGGGCCGGAGCTCGCGGTGTACCCCTCGTTGAAGATCAGGTAGAGCACCTGGAGGACGGCCGCGAGCCGCCGGTCGCGGTCCTGGGGCTCCGGCGGCCGGAACCGCGTACCCCGTACCGCCCGCTTGGCCCGGCTGATCCGCTGCGCCATCGTCGCCTCCGGCACCAGGTGCGCCCGGGCGATCTCCGCCGTGGTCAGCCCGCCGACCGCACGCAGGGTCAGTGCGATCTGGGCGGCGGGGGAGAGCGCGGGGTGGCAGCAGAGGAAGAGCAGGGTGAGCGTGTCGTCCTCGGAGGGGCCCCGGCCGCCCTGCCGCCCGGTGGGGCCTTCCCCGGTGGGGCCCTCCCCGGGCGGCAGGGCGACGAACGCGTCCGCCGGGGTGAGGGCCGCCGCCTTCGCCTCCCGCCTCCGACGGGCCTCGTCACTGCGGAGCCGGTCCATGAGGCGGCGGGAGGCGACCCGGATCAGCCAGCCGCGTGGGTTCTCCGGAACCCCGTCCTCCGGCCACTGCCCGGCCGCCGCGATCAACGCCTCCTGGACGGCGTCCTCGGCCGGGTCGAAGTGCCCGTAACGGCGGACGAGCGCGCCGAGGACCTGCGGCGCGTGGCGGCGCAGCAGGTCCTCGATGCCGTCGGCCGTACGGTCCGCCTTCAGTGGTTGCTCCTAGTCGTCGATCAGCCGTCGAGCAGCCGTCGAGCAGCCGTCGATCAGCGTCGATCAGCCGTCGGTCAGCCGTCGATCCCGCCGCCGATGGTCCGGATGAGCACCGGGTACTCGGGCGCCCCGGCCGGCTGCGGACAGCGTGTCACGCGGGCGGCGATCTCGGTCACCCTCTCCAGGCTCTCGCATTCGAGGATCCAGAACCCGGCGAGCAGCTCCTTCGTCTCGCTGTACGGCCCGTCCGACACCACCGGCCGCCCCTCGGCGTCGACGCTCACGGCCCGCCCCTGTGCGGGCTCCGTGAGCCCGTACGCGCACACCAGCTCGCCCGACTCGGCGAGGTCGTCGTTGATGCCGCCCATGTGGGCGAACATCGCCTGCATGGCCTTCTCGTCCCAGACCGGACTGTCGGGGGACCCCTTGCCGGCCTGCGCGTCGTAGTCCTTCTGGCTGCCCTGGACCATCACCAGATACTTCATGACTGCCGCCTCCGTGGTAGCTCGCTCTTTGTTCTTCCTTCTCCGCTTACACAGGGGACGTCGGGGCCGGGGCGCGGTTCTCGACACCACGCGCGGTTCTTTTCCGGATTCACCCGCTGGAGGGTCCGGAACGACAGGTTCAGTAAAGTGCGGCAACGTCGCCCCTCCCTGCACGCTTATTACCTCCCCGCCCCTATTACCTCCCCGCCCCCCCCCTGATCGAGGTCTCCGACTGTGTTTGCCGCCCCTCCCCCCGTTCCGCCGGCGCATCCGGTCTCCGTCGTGGGGATCGGCGCGGACGGCTGGTCCGGTCTGTCCGGTGGGGCGCGGGGGGCGCTGCGGGGCGCGGAGGTGCTGATCGGCGGGGCGCGTCAGCTGGAGCTGCTTCCGCCGGAGTGCGCGGGCGTACGGGTGGCGTGGCCGTCGCCGCTGCGCCCCGCCGTGCCCCGCCTCCTCGCCGAGCACCGGGAGCGCCGGGTCGCGGTGCTGGCCAGCGGGGACCCGATGTTCTACGGGATCGGGCGCGCGCTCGCGGCGGAGCTGGGGCCGGAGGGCCTGCACGTACTGCCGCACCCGTCCTCCACCTCGTACGCCTGCGCGCGGCTGGGCTGGCCGCTGGAGGACACGGAGGTCGTGACGCTGGTGGGCCGTCCGGCGGCTCGGCTGGCCGCATCCCTCCACGAGGGCCGCAGGCTGCTGGTCCTGAGTGCGGACGATTCGACGCCCGCGACGGTGGCGGCGCTGCTCACGGCCCAGGGCTTCGGCCCGAGCCGGATGCGGGTCCTTGAACAGCTGGGCAGCGAGGCGGAGGCGTACGCGGACGGCATCGCGGAGAGCTGGGCACACGCGCCCGGGGACCGCCTGAAC
Organism: Streptomyces sp. NPDC059452; assembly: GCF_042750035.1. Classification (NCBI taxonomy): domain Bacteria; kingdom Bacillati; phylum Actinomycetota; class Actinomycetes; order Kitasatosporales; family Streptomycetaceae; genus Streptomyces; species Streptomyces sp. NPDC059452. The sequence continues at coordinate 135,241 of NZ_JBHYVE010000021.1, read as the reverse complement.
GTCATCGCGATCGAGTGCCGGGCCTCGGCGGACGCGCTGCGGCTCGGCGCCGTACCGGGGCTGCCGGACGAGGCGTACGAACACGACGGCCAGCTCACCAAGCGCCACATCCGGGCCGCCACACTCGGGGCCTTGGCGCCCGCGCCCGGAGAGTTGCTGTGGGACGTGGGCGGCGGCTCGGGATCGATCGCGATCGAGTGGATGCGTACGCACGTCTCCTGCCGGGCGGTGAGCGTGGAGCGGGACCCGGCGAGGGCGGAGCGGATCAAGCGGAACGCGGACCGCCTGGGAGTCCCGGGCCTGCGGGTCGTAACGGGCCCGGCCCCCGCAGCCCTGACCGAACTGGAAGTCCCCGACGCGGTGTTCATCGGCGGCGGCCTGACGGCACCGGGCCTGCTGGACGCGTGCTGGGAGGCGCTGAGGCCCGGGGGCCGGCTGGTGGCGAACACGGTGACGCTGGAGTCGGAGGCGCTGCTGGGCGAGCGGTACCGGGCGTACGGCGGCGAGTTGACCCGGCTCGCGGTGGCGCACGCGGTCCCGGTGGGCGGGTTCACCGGCTGGCGCCCGGCCATGCCCGTAACGCAGTGGTCCGTACGCAAACCCCCAGTCCCCACCCCAGCCCCGGCCCCAGCCCCAGCCCCGGCCCCAGTCCCAGGAGATCGATCATGACGGTGTACTTCATCGGCGCGGGCCCCGGCGCGGCCGACCTGATCACGGTGCGCGGCGCGAGACTGCTCGCCGCGAGCCCGGTCTGCCTGTACGCGGGCAGCCTGGTCCCGGTCGAGCTGCTGGCCGAGTGCCCGGCGGACGCCCGCCTGATCGACACGGCAGACCTGGACATCGAGCAGATCACCGCGGAGCTCGTACGGGCCCACGCGGAGGGCCACGACGTGGCGCGGCTGCACTCGGGCGACCCGTCGGTGTTCAGCGCGGTGAACGAGCAGATGAAGCGCTTGGACGAGGCGGGGGTGCCGTACGAAGTCGTCCCCGGCGTCCCCGCGTTCGCGGCGGCGGCCGCGGCCCTGAAGCGCGAGCTGACGGTCCCCACGGTCGGCCAGACGGTGATCCTGACCCGCATCGCGCAACGAGCCACGGCCATGCCCGAGGGCGAGGACCTGGCCACCCTGGGCCGCAGCGGCGCCCTGATCGTGCTGCACCTGGCGGCCCGCTACGTGGACCGGGTCGTGGAGGAGCTGCTCCCGCACTACGGCGCGGACTGCCCGACGGCGGTGGTGGCGATGGCGTCCCGCCCGGACGAGATCATCCTGCGCGGCCCCCTGGACTCGATCGCGGAGCAGGTGAAGGCGGCGGGCGTGATCCGGACGGCGGTCATCATGGTGGGGCGGACGCTGGGGGCGGAGCAGTTCCGGGACAGCCACCTGTATGCGGTGGGGCGGGACCGGGGCGGGTGCTGACAGCTCTTCCGGGCAGCTTTTCCGGGCAGCTCTTCCGGGCCCTGAAGTACCGGACATGCTGGGTGACGCCACTCCCGCCAGGGAGGTCAGGTGGAGCGCAGACCTGCTGCTTCGGCCAGTTCCCGAACGCCTGTGGTCCGGGGGTGGCGGGAGTGGATCTCGGTGACGATCCGCCGGATGGCCGGTCGATCGCGTACCTCACCCGGTGAAACACGTACTGCGGACAGAAGCTCGGCGGTCGCTTGTTCCGGCTTGCCCCACTGCCACCAGGCCCGAGCCAGGTCTGTGTGCATGCGGCCGCGACGCTCAACTGTTCTGAACTGCGCCGCGCGCAGGCCCCGACCCGCTTCGAGCGCCGCGCCGGCGTCACCGAGCGCCCAGTGGACGCTCACGGCATACAGGTCGACAGAGGCAGGGGTGACGGAGAACAGACGTCCCGCGGGCGGGTCGGCCGGGAGGTCGCGGGCGGCCCGTGACGCCTCCCGGATCATGGTGACGGCCTGATGCCGATCACCGGCGACCGCTGCGGTGTACGAGGTGGTGCAGAGCATCTGCGCGTAGGCGGACGCCTGCACATCCGTCGTGAGTCCCGTCGCCTCGACCTGGGCTACGGCGTCGATGATGAGGCGCTGCGCGGCTGCGGGCTGACTCTGGTGGCGGAGCACGATGCTCAGTTCGCGGGCGGCGGCTGCGATGGCGAGCGGGGAGCCGGACAGTTCGGCGTAGACGGACGCCCGGTCGGCGGTCAGCCGGGACTGCTCGTAACGGCCCACCTTCGTCAGGACCTGCGAGGTGAGGCTGTAGGCGGAGGAGAGCCTGCCGTACGCCACGTCGGTGCGTGTCCGCCGTGCGCCGTCATGCGCGTCGGCCAGAAGCCCCGGGAGCACCTTGAGCAGGTGAGTGTTGCGGGCAGCGTCGAAAGCGGAACGCGCCTCTGCGAGGCGCATGTCCAGGGGGACGGAGGACCCTGTGGGATCCGGCATGGCGGCCAAGGCCGTGTCCATTCCCGCGAGCAGCTGGACCGGGACGGCCAGGCCGGCTGCGGCGAGCAGGGTGCGGCGGCGCATCAGGTCCTCCTCCACTCGTGGACCTACCGGCGCAACCCTAGTGGTTGTGGGTCTCACCAGCCCCAGACACTCCGCCAGAAGATCTGTGGGCAAGCCGACTTCCGAGGCGGCTTTGCGAAGGAGCCGCAGATCGGCATGGCGCCCGCGCTGCTCCAGACGGGACACGGTGGATGCCGAGCACCCGATCCGTACGCCGAGGTCCGCCTGCCGCCACCCGCGCTCTTCGCGCCCTATGCGGATGAGTGCCCCCAGTTCGTGGCGGGCGACGAGCGCCCTCGCCTTCGGAGAGTGCCACATCGGATCGATGGTGCGCATCGCACCTCCACTGGCCGGGGTGGGGACCGTCTTTCCACGTTAGGCGGTGCGGCGACGCCCGTATACGGCACATGCAAGACGTGCAAATGTGTTGCACGGTACGGGTGTTGACTGTCGCGCCACCCTCGGCGCGAGGTGTCCTTCTGTCATCGCCCCCGGCCGGGGGCCGAACCGGAGGAGGCTGCCCCAATGACCGCAGTCCTGGACACCCCTGTTCGCGGGAGCACCGGACTCGTCAGTTCCCCGCGGGACCCGCACGCGTATGTGTCCGCCGATCAGTGGTCCAAGCTGGTCGGCCTGCTGATGCGCGACTACCCGTTCGACTCCGTGATGGCCGAGCGGGTGCTCGGCCAGGCCGTCGCCTATGTGATCACCGCCATGGAGAACAAGGGACGTCGACTCGGCATGGGGCCGGGCCGCATCGTCGACATCGGGGTCCACATGATCATGCTGGACACGAAGGCCTTCTTCGCCCTGTGCGAGAAGTACAACGCCGGCGAGTACCTGCACCACGTGCCGCTGGTCGAGATGAAGGGGGACGGGTCTGTGGCCCGGACCGCCGAGCTGCTCGCCCACGCGGGCTGGGACATCGACGGCCCGCTGTGGGCCGCCGATTCCTCTCAGTGCACGCCGTGCCGTCCCGGCGAGGACGGGCACTGAGAAGGCATAGGGGCCCGCCGTCCTTGCTGGAGCAAGGACGGCGGGCTGCGCACTGCCGAGCGAGGCGGGGCGCGTACGGGTGAATGCTGTGAGGCCGCTGCGGCTGTTGTGATGGGCAGGCCAAGATATGGTCCGTGACTTCGACCTCGTCCTCCCCGGCAGACATCCTCGACCGCTGGCATCACTATGGAACCTCCACGAACGTGCGTCGCGCTGTTGGCCGTCTGTACTGGGACTGGTACCAGCGAATGGGACCGGGCGATGAACTGCTGGGGTACCTCGCCGGTCGTACGGTTGCGGAACTGGGCGCCGGAGCAGGCCATCAGGCGGCCCATGTCGCCGCCGAGTTGAAAGCGGCGCGCGTCATCGCGATCGACAGTTCTGCTGCTCAGCACACCCGTGGCCGCGACCTCTACGGAGACGTGCCAGGCCTGGACTTTATCCACGACGACGCTGCCGCATACCTCCAGGACCACCCGTCCAGTCTCGACGTCGCGTACAGCGTCTTCGGCGCACTCGACTTCAGTAACCCCCAGACCTTGCTCCCGGCCGTCGGGGCGGCGCTCCGGCCCGGTGGCACTCTGGTGTTCTCCACGCTCGCCCACTACCGAACGGGTGCGCCGCCCGAGACGGAGTGCCGCCCCGCCGACATCCCGACCCGCATGCCTGACGGCAGTGCCGGAACCATGCAGCGATGGGTCCTGGAATCGACGGTATGGACGAAGCTGCTGGACAAGTACGGGTTCGACCTCGTCGATTCCGACACCGTGCACGACCCGGGGCCCGACGGCGGGGCGCCGGTGGCCACCACCCTGTTCCGGGCGAGGAGGAGGGGGCGACACGCCCTCTGATGCGGTGGCCGTTTCGGCTTGCCCTACGACAAACAGCAACGATACGGACCGGGACTGACCTATGGCAGTCGATGTTCAAGGCCGGTCAGCCACAATCACTCCAGGGATCCGTCCATCACGCTTGTAGCTGCCCCAGGTGAAGGCGGCGGGGGTGATCAGGAAGCTCTGCCGATGGCCGGTCCGGCACACCGCGTGCGGTCGGCAGTGGACGGATCCGGCTCTTGGCGCGGCGCCTCCCTGCCATGCCTGCCACGGCATGCCTGCCGGGCCTGCCGGGCCTGACATGCCTGCCATGGCAGAGGCTCAGCGCGTCGACGGTGTTTACGCTCCCCCGTATGACGATCGACTGGATAGCGGAATCACGACGCCTGGACCGGGGGCATCGCTCCGACGAGAGGGGCCGGAGACCTTCGAGGCGAGGCGCTCCCCCGCCGCCGCTGTCCGAAAGGGAGGTTCGCGAAGCGGAGGCGGAGCTGGGCATCGTGTTTCCGGACCAGTACCGGGAGTACGTACTCCGGAAGAGCGCAGGCGGCGCGGTGAACCGTCTGCGTCGTTCTGCGGCGGGCTGGGGCTGGGAGGGGGACGCGGACACCAACTACGACCTGCTCACCACTCCCTTCCCGCATCCCGACTCCTACCGTGGTGATGAGGACGACCTGGACGCGCGGGAGCCGCTGGCGGAGAACTTCCCGGACCACAGCGCCCATCAGGCGGCCTGGAAGCAGTGGGAGGCCGAGTACGAGGTGTTCGAGGAGCACAAGACGGCCGGCGCTGTGGTCATCCAGGAGAACGGCTGCGGCTTCTCGACCCTGCTCGCCGTCACCGGTCCGCTCCGGGGCTCCCTGTGGTTCGACGCCCGGGCCACCTGTGACCTGATCCTTCCTCTGCTCCTGGGCGGTCGGCCGGTGTCCTTCACGGACTGGCTCGCTCGGGGTTCCATGGAGCTGGTCCGCTGGTGAACGCTGCCGGGTCGGCGGGTCGGCGGGTCGGCGGGCCGACAACGGGATGCGGGGTCGGTCGGCCGGTTCAGCTGCTGAGCAGTTCGGCGACGTGGGCGTAGGAGTCGTCCGCGTAACCGGCCGTCATGCCGCGGCTCGCGATGTCGTGGGCGGCGGAGATGACCGTAATGTCCACGCCACGGCTGCGGGACGCGTCGAGCACATGGGACATGATGGCCGCCGCAGAACGGAGGTTGGAGCCTCCGGCGGGGTACTCGCCGGTGTCGACCTGCTCGGCGAAGGCGTCGATCACCTCGGGCAGGAGACCGGCGATCCCCTTGGCGTAGGGGGCCAGATCGGAGGCGGTGATGCCCTCGGCCCCGGCGAGGGCGAAGGCGTGGACGACGCCGGTCAGCGCCGTCCAGAAGATGTCGAGCAGCGCGACGTCGTGCGCCCCTGCCCGCCCCGGGTCCGAGCCCAGGTGTACGCAGGTGCCGCCGATGGCCTGGAGGGTGTTCCGGTGGCGTTCGTACAGGTCGGCCGGGCCGCTGTGGAGGACCAGGGTGGCCGGGCCGCCGACGAGGTACGTCGGAACCATGATCGCGCCGTCGAGGTAGCCGATGCCGTGCGAGGCGGCCCACTCCGCGGTGGCGCGGGCGTCGTCGGGGGTGCCGGCCGTGAGGTTGACCAGGGTGCGGCCCTTGAGCGCGGCGGTGTGCGGGGCGGTGATGGCACGGACGGCGTCGTAGTCCAGCACGCAGACCACGACGAGGTCGTTCGCCGCGATCGCCTCGGCGGCGGTCGCGGCCTCGGCGGCGCCGTTCTCGACAAGGCCGTCCGCCCGGCCCGGGGTACGGTTCCACACGGTGGTGGGGTGGCCCGCGGCCAGGAACGCGGAGGCCAGGGACCGGCCCATCGGGCCCAGGCCGAGAACGGTGACGGGGGAAGCAGACATGGGGAACTCCGAGGTCGTGACGGTGACCGATCCGCACACGTGCGGGATGGCCGTGGCCGTCGGGGTGTTCGAGGGCAAGTGGAAGTCGTTCATCATGTGGGCGCTCGCCGACGGCCCACGCCGTTTCGGGGAGACCAGACGGCTGGTCACCGGCATCAGCGAGAAGGTGCTGACCCAGCAGCTCAGGGAGCTCCAGGCGGACGGGATCGTGCACCGGGAGGACTACGACGAGGTACCGCCCCGGGTCGCGTACTCGCTGACCGAGAAGGGCCATCGGCTCTACGAACTGCTGGAACTGCTCTCCGCCTGGGGTCGGGACCACCTCGCCGCAGGGGCGGGGGCGGTAAGGGACGAGGGGCTTGGCGCGCCTCCAACAGACTCCCCGGGCATGGGTACTTGATCAAGTACGCACCTTCAGGTACGTGCCCACACCTGGCCCGGGCACCATGCGGCGGTGGGCCTCGCCGCCTTGCCCACCCGTTCGCGGCTCAGCTATGTACGGAGGCTCCAGCTCGGGCCGTCCGGGGTGTCGAGCCATACGCGTTGGACGTTGTTGTCGACGGTGAGGCCGTATCGCTCGGGGCCGGGCTCGTCGTGGTCGGTGAAGATGCGGTACGAGTCTTCGAGGCGGGTCCAGAGGGAGCGGGGGCCTGCCTCGCTCACGGTGCCGTCGGGGTGGAGGGTGGCGATTGCCCCGTCGGGGGACCAGACGCGGGCGGCGGTCGGCTTCCCGTCGGCGTTCAGGTCGTACTGCCAGTCGAGGTGGGGTTCGGCGATGCTCAGCAGGAAGCGGTAGGCGTTGTCGGCCAGTGCGGATGCGGGTACTTCGGTGTGGTGGGCCTTGCTGTTGGGGAGGGCGGGGCGGCGGGTCGGGATCCCGTCGGCGGTGTCGTGCCGCAGCGGCATGAAGTAGGCCCCGCCGGGGAGGAACCGGCCCTCGGCCTGGTGGGGGCCGGTTCGGTGGATGCGGACCAGGGCGTTGCCGAGCGGGGCGAGGATCTGGCCGGCGTCGGTGCCTGTTCCGTCGGTGAGTTGGCGTACCCATGCGGGTGGTACGGAGTTGATGCGGCAGGTGGCGATGATCCGGTCGTACGGGGCGAGTTCGGCGTGCCCGTATGTGCCGTCGGCGAGGACGACACGTGGTTCGTATCCGGCTTCGGTGAGACGGGCGCGGGCTGTGGTGACGAGATCGGGCTCGGTGTCGAGGGTGGTTACGGAGTCGTTGCCGAGGCGGTGTGCGAGGAGCGCGGCGTTGTAGCCGGTCCCGGTGCCGATCTCCAGTACCTTCATGCCGACCTCGTCCTCCACTTGCAGGGCTTCCAGCATGGTTGCCATGAGGGACGGTTGAGAGCTCGACGAGGTCGCCGTGCCGTCGGTGCGGTGGGTGACCAGGGCCCGGTCCTGGTGTACGGCGTCGAACCACTGGTCGCGCGTCTCGGCCTCGTACGCCGAGATCCTGCGTCCGGTGTGGTCGTAGAAGTAGGGGACGAACACGTGTCGGGGGACCTGCTCGAAGGCGGCTTGCCAGGCAGGATCGGTGAGGTCGCCGGAGTCGATCAGGGCCTGCACGAGTTCGGCGCGCCTGGCGGCTGCGGCCTCAACCAGGTTGGTGGTCATGGGGTGCCCTTCTCCAGGAGGTCGGCGAGAGCGTGCGTGATCGGCTCGCGTGTGAGGTCGATCCATGCCCACTGCCCGCCGGGGTTCACGTCGATCAGGTAGTGGGTGCCGTCGGCGTCGACGATGAGGTCGAGCGCGGCGTAGACGAGGCCCAGGTCGCGCAGCGTGGTGCGGATGCCGTGGGCGACATCGGCCGGGAGGGCGGCAGGCGTGTGAGCGAGCGATGAAGAATCGCGGCGCCAGTCGAGGCGGGCGGGGCCGTCGGGAGCGTGGAGGGCGACGGGGAAGAGCTGACCGGCTACGGAGGTTACCCGGATCTCGTACGCCTTCGTCGTGATTTCCCGCTGGAACAGATGGGCGGTGAGTCCGATGCGGGGATTGCTGAACTGGTCGGGCGGGACGCGGCGGGTGTAGAGCTGCCCGCGTTTGCCGTCCTCGGTGTGGACGATGCCGCCGAACACCTTGGTCACGATGCGCCCGCCGCACTTGGCGGCGAACGGGGCGACGGCGGCCGGGTCGTTGGTGATGAGCGTCTCCGGTACGCGGAGCCCGGCCCTGGCCGCGGCGGCGAGCTGCGCGGGCTTCGTGCAGTCGGCGTTCCGCTCCGGGTGGTTGACCCACAGGACGCCGGGGAGAGATCCGAGCACTCCGGGGAGCGCACCCTTGGCCTGCGAGGCGGCGAAGCGCCGTTCGGGTCCGCTCATGGTGTCGGGGAAGGAGTACGGGGTGGGCTTGCGCCACCACACCGACCGGAGCTCGGACAGGTCGACGCCGCGCAGCCCGTCGTACATCCGCCCGGTCCATCCGGCCTCGGGCTGTAACTCGGCGGTGAGCGTCGACCGGCGGGGGAAGTCGGCCAGGTCCGTACGCCAGAACGGCACGCCCCGCTGGGTAAGTTCGCGTAACACGTAGTCCGCGGTGGGGTCGAGTGCGTAGGTGATGACGAGCACGCGCGGAGCCTCCGCCCCGCGCGTGCTCTGCCCATGGTTGGGGGCCATCAGTCGTCGTTCTGGTCGGTGTCGATGGCGATCGCGTCCCTGCCGTCCGACTCGGTGTTGCACGACGTGCCCGCCATGCCCTCGATGCCGAGGACTATCGTGCCCTCGACCAGCGAGAGCTGCGCGTCCGGGTCGACCGAGACTGCGGGCTGTCGGCCGACGGTGACGGGGGTGGTCAGGGCGTCCAGCCCGAAGGGCCGGGTGTGCAGGGGGCCGGGGGGCTGGGTGTGGGTCAGGAGGGACAGGGTCGGGATGCGGTCGACGAGTACGGGCATGACTTTCGCCTTTCGCTGGGGCTGAGTTGATGGGACTGGCTCGGGGTGGTGCGGTGATCTCCGTCCGGGCGTCCGAGGGCGGCAGGACGGAAGCTTTGAGGGAGGGGGCGATGGCTTGCGGTCAACCTGCGTACGAGGCCGGCTCCGGGGCGTTCTGCCAGGTGTGCAGCTCGGCGTGACCGGCGAACAGACAGCAGCCCTCCCCGTCCGTTCCCGGCCCGGCCACCGGGCAGTCGGGCAGCGCGATCAGGTCCGTCCCGGTTCCGCGCCAGCGGAGCCAGAGGGCGGTGCCGTACGTGGCGAGTTCGGCCAGGAGGCCGTGGTGCTCGTTGCTTTCGTGGGCTGGCAGTTGGCACTGGACGGCCCTGTCGACACATCCGGCCGGAGCCATCTGCCGTGCCTCCTGCGCCAGGTCCAGCGGCACCCGGCACCAGTGCTTGCACCGCATCACGACACCATCCGCAGGGAGTCGGCGGAGTCCTGGCCCGCGCACCGGCCGCACGCGCACGGCGGGAGCCGCCGGGGTTCTTGGGGAGTACCGGGTCGTCGCCTACACGGATCTCCGTGAGCCGCCCCCAGGTCCGGCCGGAGTCGCGCGAGACCCGCAGTGTCATCCGTACATCAGCGTTCTTCGCCGACGGCATGAGCACCTCATATACAAGAGACAATCTCCTTCACTCATGTATATGAGTGATAGTCGATAGAGTGCCTCACTCCTGTACATGAGTCAAGTGTTCTTCGGTATGCGGAGGTTGTGAGGCAAGCGCCTGATGTTGCCTCAGTCTGCGGCGGGAAAGCGGTAGTCCAGGACGAACTGGTCGGCGGCCATGATCGTGTCGCACACCTCCACGACCCGTCCGGACTTTGTTTCCGCGTTCCGTACGAGGTGGATCACCGGGGAGCCCGGGCTCAGTGCGAGTGCGGTTGCCTCGGCCTTGGTCGCGAGCCGTGCCCGGACCGTTTCGCTGAACTCCGCGAGGGTGTGGCCGTGGTCTTCGAGGCGGGCGTAGATCCCGCCGCCGCCGGGGTTCTCGGCGAACATCTCCGGGATGTCCTTCACCACGTCCCAGGGGAGGTATGAGGTGGCCTCCTCCGTGGGAACGCCCTCCCGGAAGTAGCGGCGTTTGCGTGCGAGGACCTGGGAGCCGATGGGCAGGGCCAGCCGCTCGGCGATCTCCTCGGGCGCCTCGGTGGGGCCGACGAAGAGGACGGTCACGGACGGTTTGCCGCCGGACTGCTCGGCTTCCGCGAGGTAGGCCGCCTTGCCTGCCTTCCGGTGTGTCCGGCGGAACCGGTCGGAGGACTTGCGCTGCACAGGCGGCCGGGAGCGGACGAACGAGCCCCGCCCGTGGTGGGTCTCGATCAGCTGAGTCGCCCGCAGTTCCGCGACCGCTTTGCGTACGGTTCCCGAGGCGACGCCGTAGCGTTCCATGAGGGTCGTCTCGCTCGGCACGGCGTCTCCGGCCCCCAGAGTGCCGGACCGGATCTGCGCGGCAAGGTCGTCGGCGATCTGGAGATACTTCGCCTTGGCCGAAGAGGTCACATCGCTGCTCGCCATAGTCCTTCTGAGTCTCCTATTCTCCTGTACATGAGTAACATCCGTCAGGAGAAACCGTCAACGCCGCTCCACTCCGTGTCCGTAGCCGGAGTGGTCGTCCGGGAGGACGGCCGGGTGCTCACGATCAGGCGGGCCGACAACGGGACCTGGGAACCGCCCGGAGGCGTGCTCGAACTGACCGAGGCCCCCGAGGACGGTGTACGGCGCGAGGTCTACGAGGAGACCGGCATCAAGGTCCAGGTGGACCGGCTCACCGGCGTCTACAAGAACACCTCACGAGGCATCGTCGCCCTGGTCTTCCGCTGCCGTGCCGAGGGCGGCCACGAGAAACTGTCCGACGAGGCCGTGGCAGTTGAGTGGCTGACCCTCGACGAGGTGACCAACCGGATGGCCGAGGTCTACGCGGTCCGGGTCACCGACGCCCTGCTGGACGGTCCGCCCCACGTGCGTGCGCATGACGGCCGGAAGCTCGCTCGGGACGCTTGAGGTCCAGGACAACTGCCGCGCGAATTCAGCTGATTGCCTCGCCCATGAGTACGTAGAGCAGTCCGACGAGGGAGCCGCTGCTGACGATTTCGCGGCGGTCGATCATGCTGCGGATGTTGGCCAGCGGGATCCACTCGATGCGGTCCGACTCGTTCTTTTCGGTGGGCGGGCCTTCGTACGTGGCTCCGTCGGCGTGGAAGATGTGGTGCTGGGAGTCAGTGATGCCGTTGGCGGGCTCGGCGTAGATCAGCGGCCTGAGCGGACTTGGGCGCCAGCCGGTTTCCTCCAGGACTTCGCGGGCCGCTGCCTCGGCGGGGGTTTCGTCGTTCTCGACCAGGCCCATGGGGAGTTCCCAGGCCCAGGTGTCGGTGATGAAGCGGTGGCGCCACATCATCAGGACCTCGCGCTGCTCGTTCACCACGGCGGCCACGGCCAGGTTCCGGAGTCTGACGACGTGGTGGTCGAAGCGGTTGCCGTCCGGGGTCTCGATGTCGGTGAGCCACAGGTTCACCCAGTGGTTCTCGTAGACCGGGCGTTCCCCGTGGATCTTCCACTGCATGCTGAGGCTCCTCTCGGCTGACCTTACCGAGACCGAGGGTGCACGACTGTTCCGGGGAGCCTGGATCGCGGGGGCGCTTCGTCGCGACCTGTTGGACCGCTCAGATGTTCCGGCACTTCGACGACCCGAAGCCGGGCTATGGGGCCGACTGGCCCGATCTGCCCGCCTGGCAGCAGGAGACCGACGCCGACATCTTCGACACCATCGAGAAGACGCTGAGCTGAGCGTTTCACGCCCATGAGGGGCATCAACATGCCCTGGCATTCCACCCTTGCGGGTTGATCTGCGTTGCTCTGCCCCGCCCGTTCAGCGGATGGTCCGCAAGGCACTTCAAGGCCTACGTCCTCCCCACCACCGTCCCCGCCCGGTCGATGCAGATCACGTCGACCGCTACCGGCGCGCCCCGCAGGACCGACAGTGCCTCGTCTCGGGCGCGGGTCGCCACCAGGTCGCCCAGACGCACCCCCGCCGCCTCGCTCAACCTCAGCGCCTCCAGGCCCGTGTTGGCCGTGGCGATCCGTGTTGCCAGCTCTTCGTCCGCGCCGCCCTGTCGGGCCAGGTCTGCCAGGAAGTCCTTGTTCACCTGGGAGCGGGCCGAGTGGAGGTCCAGGTGGCCTGCTGCCAGTTTGGAGAGTTTGGCGAAGCCGCCGCAGATCGTGAGGCGGGGGACGGGGTGGCGGCGTACGTATTTCAGGACCGCGCCCGCGAAGTCGCCCATGTCCAGGAGCGCGATGTCCGGCAGGTCGTACTCCGCCGCCACCGTCTTCTCCGACGTAGAGCCCGTGCAGCCCGCCACGTGTGTCAGGCCTGCTGCTCTTGCCACGTCCACGCCCCGGCGGATCGAGTCGATCCAGGCCGAGCAGGAGTACGGGACGACCACGCCTGTGGTGCCGAGGATCGACAGGCCGCCCAGGATGCCGAGGCGGCCGTTCCACGTCGAGCGGGCGATCTCCTCGCCGTGGTCCACCGAGACCGTCACCTCCACGTCCCCCGGCTCCCCGTACTCCGCCGCCACCCGCTCCACGTGCTCCCGCATCAACTGGCGCGGCACCGGGTTCACCGCCGGCTGGCCCACGTCCAGGGGCAGGCCGGGGAGCGTCACCGTGCCCACGCCCGGGCCCGCCCGGAACACCACCCCGGAGCCCGGCGGCAGCCTCCGTACCGTCGCCCTCACCAGCGCCCCGTGCGTCACGTCCGGGTCGTCCCCCGCGTCCTTCACCACCCCGGCGCTCGCCCGCCCGGCCCCCAGCTCCTCCACCGCCAGCGCGAACGCCGGTGTCTGGCCCCTCGGCAGCGTGATCCTCACCGGGTCCGGGAAGTCGCCGGTCAGCAGTGCCGTGTACGCGGCCGTCGTCGCCGCCGTCGCACAGGCACCGGTCGTCCAGCCGGGGCGTAGACCCGTGTGCTTGAGTTGGGCACTGCGACCGCCCCGCGCCTCAGCGGTCATGAGCGTCGTTCATGAGAAGAGTCCGTTCCGATGATGCACGTGAAGCATGTTCTTGTTCTGGGAGGGACCACCGAGGCCCGTCGGCTGGCCGAGCGCCTTGCCGGTGAACCGCGCGTGCGCGTCACCACCTCGCTCGCCGGGCGCGTGGCCTCCCCCCGGCTGCCGCCCGGTGACGTGCGCGTCGGTGGGTTCGGGGGGCCCGACGGGCTTGCGGAGTGGGTACGTGAGCACCGGGTCGACGCCCTTGTCGATGCCACCCACCCCTTCGCCGCCACCATGAGCCGGAACGCCGCCTCGGCCGCCGCGCAGGCTCATGTTCCTCTGCTCGCCCTTCGCCGGCCCGGCTGGGTCGCCCAGGACGGCGATCGCTGGCACTCCGTCGCGTCCCTCGCCGAGGCCGCGAGCCTTTTGCCGGCCCTCGGTGAGCGGGTCTTCCTCACCACCGGGCGGATGGGGCTCGCGGCCTTTGCCGAACTCCATTCCCTGTGGTTCCTCGTACGGTCCGTCGATGCGCCGGAGCCGCCCTGCCCTCGGAGGATGGACGTTCTGCTCGATCGGGGGCCGTTCAGCCTCGACGGTGAGCGGGAGATCCTCCGGCGTCATCGCATCGATGTGCTGGTGACCAAGGACAGCGGCGGAGACGCCACCGCTCCCAAGCTCACCGCCGCCCGTGAGGCCGGGATTCCCGTCGTCGTCGTGCGGCGGCCACCGGTTCCCGGTGGGGTGCCGGTGGCCGCCACGCCGGACGAGGCCGTGGAGTGGGTACGGCGCCTCTACGCCTCCGGGTAGCGGCGCGGCGTCCATACGATGCCCTGATCGGCCTTGCCCCGCCGCACCCAGCGCGTCTGCGACGAGCCCACGATGAGCAGCGTCCGCATGTCCACCTCCGCCGGGTCGACGTCCGCCAGCCGTACCGTACGGACGCTCTCCGTCGGGCCGCCGACGTCCCGTGCCAGAACGACCGGGGTGTCCGGAGAGCGGTGCTCCAGGAGCAGATCACGGGTCTTGCCGACCTGCCACGTACGGGACTTCGAGCCCGGGTTGTACAACGCCAGCACCAGATCCGCCGAGGCGGCCGCGCGGAGCCGTTCCGCGATGACCTCCCACGGTTTGAGGCGGTCCGAGAGGGAGATCGTGGCGTAGTCGTGGCCCAGGGGTGCGCCGGCGCGCGCGGCGGCGGCATTCGCTGCGGTGACCCCGGGCAGGACCCGTACGGAGATGTCCGCGTACTCCTCCTGCGAGGCCACCTCCAGCACCGCAGTCGCCATCGCGAAGACCCCCGGGTCGCCGCCCGAGACCACCGCGACGCGGTGGCCCCGCCGGGCCAGGTCCAGCGCGAACTCCGCCCGCTCCGACTCCACCTTGTTGTCCGAGCCGTGCCGCGCCTGGCCGGGGCGGACCGGGACCCGGTCCAGATAGGTCGTGTAGCCGACCAGGGCATCGGCCGCCGCCAGCGCGCCCCGCGTCTCCGGCGTCAGCCACAGCGGGCCCGCCGGGCCGGTGCCCACCACCACGACCCCGCCACCTGCCTCACCAGAAGGGCGCGGCGCGTCTATCCGGCTCGGCAGCACCGCCACCGAGAAGTACGGCACCGACGCCGGGTCGATCTCCGCCAGGTCGCCCGTGCGCTCCCCGGCCATCGTCGCCCGCTCCACGTACCGCGCCTCCGCCAGCCGCCCCGACGCCTCGAACGCCCCGCGCACCGCCGGGAACGTACGGCCCAGCTTCATCACCACCGCCGTGTCGGTGGCGGCCAGGCGGGCCGTCAGCTCCTCCTCCGGGAGCGTGCCGGGGAGGATGGTGAGGATCTCCTCGCCCTCGACGAGGGGGGTGCCGAGGCGGGCCGCCGCCGCGCTGACGGACGTGACGCCCGGGATGACCTCGGTGGCGTACCGGTCGGCCAGCCGCTTGTGCATGTGCATGTACGAGCCGTAGAACATCGGGTCGCCCTCGGCGAGCACCGCCACCGTCCGGCCCGCGTCCAGGTGCGCCGCCAGGCGGGCCGCGGCCTTCTCGTAGAACTCCTCCAGCGCGCCCCGGTAGCCGCCCGGGTGGTCCGTGGTCTCCGTCGTGACGGGGTAGACCAGGGGCTCCTCGATGTGGTCGGGCCGCAGGTGGGCGGCGGCGATGGACCGGGCGATCGAGCGGCCGTGGCGGGCGCTGTGGTACGCGATCACGTCGGCCTCGCCGATGACCTGGACGGCCCGGAGCGTCATCAGGTTCGGGTCGCCGGGGCCGAGTCCGACGCCGTAGAGGCGGCCGGTGCCGGTGTCCTTCACCGGGGAAGTCACTGGAGAGTTCACTACTCTTCCTCGCTCGCGATGGCGTTGAGCGCCGCCGCCGCTATCGCGCTGCCGCCGCGCCTGCCGCGCACGATCAGGTGCTCCAGGCCCGACGCGTGCTCGGCCAGGGCCTCCTTGGACTCCATCGCGCCGACGAAGCCGACCGGGACGCCGATCACGGCGGCCGGGCGCGGGGCGCCCTCCTCGATCATCTCCAGCAGCCGGAACAGGGCCGTCGGCGCGTTGCCGACCGCCACCACCGCCCCCTCCATCCGGTCCCGCCACAGCTCCAGGGCCGCCGCGCTCCGGGTGGTCCCCATCTTCGCGGCCAGCTCGGGCACGGACGGGTCGGAGAGCGTGCACACCACGTCGTTGTCCGCGGGCAGCCGCTTGCGGGTGACCCCGCTGGCCACCATCGCCACATCGCAGAGGATCGGTGCGCCGGAGCGCAGGGCCGCGCGGGCATCGGCCACGGCGTTCGGCGAGAAGGCGAGGTCGCGTACGAGGTCGACCATGCCGCACGCGTGGATCATCCGGACGGCGACCTGGCTGACGTCGGCGGGCAGCCCGGCCAGATCCGCCTCCGCGCGGATGGTGGCGAAGGACTGGCGGTAGATCGCCGGTCCGTCCTTCTCGTACTGGTGCACAGTGCTGTCGCTTTCTTCTGCCGTGAGCTCGTCAAGGAATCAAGGAAGGGTGTTCAGGCGCGGGCCGCGGCCACCGCTGCCGTCAGTGCCGTGGGGTCGTCGCGTACGGTCGCCGGAGGGTCCCGGCGCTCTCCCCGTACGTGCGAGATCCGGTGTCCGTCCGGCGTGGCGACCACGTCGATCCACTCCCCGTGGGGGTGGCCGCAGCGGCGTTCGCACCCGGACCAGTACACAGGTAGCCGTCCGGGCGGTCCGACAGCGGCCCCCGCTTCGGCCCGTACGTCGGACAGCGACTTCGCGCAGCCGGGGTGGCCGATGCAGGCGCCCACGCCGGTCCAGGGGGAGTCGGGGGCGGTGATCAGGCCGGCCTCGTCCAGTGCGTGGAGTGCCTTCGCCACTTCGTCCTGGCCCGCCCCGAAGGGGATGACGATCCCGCGCCAGGGGGTGAGCCGGAGCTCGCCCCCGTACCGCCTGGCTGTTTCCGTGAGCAGCCGCCACTGGGCGGGGGTGAGCCGTCCCAGCGGTACGTCGACGCTGATCGCGGCCGTGCCGTGCGGGCCGGGCAGGGGGGCTGCCGCTGTACGCGGGCGGGGGCGGTGGACCGCCGGACCCGTCGCCGCCGCCGCCGACCTGATGGTGCTGACCAGATCTGCCCGTACGTTGTCGGGCAGATCCTTTACGCGCCAGGCGCCGGAGTCCCCGGCCGCGCGGAGGAACGCCTCGGCGGCCAGCAGCGCGGCGCGTGGGGCGTCGGCGGCCGGGATACGGAACACCTCGTCGGCCATCCCGATCCGCAGCAGGGCAGCTTCCGAGCGGCCTGAACCCTCCGAGTTCCCCGGACCGCCCTGACCGTTCGGACCGCCCTGACCCTCCGGACCCTCCGCGATCAAGGTCACGTCCGCGCCGAGGGCATCCACGTCCCCCCGCCCGTCGTCCAGGGCGAAGAGAAAGCGGCCGGAGAGCGTGGCGGCGGCGGGCGACGAGCACACCAGCCGGTCCAGCTCAGCGAGCCACGTACTGAGCGACGGCGAACCGTCCAGCCCCGCCAGCGGCGACGCCACGATGTTGCGGGCCCGCTCGTGCGCGGGGGAAGGGAGGAGGCCCGCGTCCGTGAGCAGGTCGGCCAGCTCCCCGCCGCACCCCGCCCCCAGACCGCGCAGCTGTACGTTGCCCCGCGAGGTGAGATGCAGCTCACCGTCCCCGAACCGGGCCGCCGCCGTCAGCAGCGCCTCCGCCCGGTCCGCGCTCAGCACGCCGCCGGGGATGCGTACGCGGGCCAGCGCCCCGTCGTCGGCCCGGTGCAGCCGCAGCGTTCCCGGGCAGGCGTCGCCTCCGGTGCGGGGGGAGACGCCACCCGCGGAAAGGGGCGAGGGGGCGGAATCGGGCATGGCGGCGAGCATACCGACCGGGCCGGTCCCGACGGCGGGCCCGCGCCTGTGACCTGCGGGACAGGGCCCCGGCTCGCGTGCTCCGACCTGCGGGACAGGCCCCCCGCTCCCGTGCTCCGACCTGCGGGACAGTAGCCCGCCCACCCACGGGACCCACCCCGCAAACAGTGATCACCACCGCACCCACGCCCCCTGCCCCGCCCCCACCCCCGCCGCTTAGGATGCAGGCGGTGGTCCGTTCAGGCCGCCATCGCCAGACGGCGACAGGGGAGGAAGCCCGGTGAGATTCCGGCGCGGTCCCGCCACTGTGAGCACGGCCACCACCACCGGCCGGGCGAGTCAGGAACTCCCTTCCCCGAGCGCCCGGTTCCGTACGAGCCAGGTGCGGCACCCGGTTCCGTACGAGCCGGATGCAGCGCCCGGTTCCGTCCGAGCCAGGTGCGGCGCCCGGCTTCCGAGCCGGACGTGGGGAGACCCCTCCGACACCGCCCGGGGCGTGGACACCCCGAGGAAGGCCTGACGCAGCATGATCCTGCTCCTGTCGACGTCCGACACCGACCTCCTGAGCGCCCGAGCCTCCGAGGGACCGGTCAGCTACCGGTACGCCAACCCCTCCCGCGTCGACCTCGACGGCCTCCCCGAGCTGCTGGACGGCGTCGACCTCGTCGTCGTACGCCTCCTCGGCGGCGTACGCGCGTGGCAGGAAGGCCTCGACGCGGTGCTGGCCACCGGGCGGCCGGTCGTGGTCCTGACCGGTGAGCAGGCTCCGGACGCGCAGTTGATGGCCGCCTCCACTGTGCCGATCGGGATCGCGGCCGAGGCGCACGCCTACCTCGCGCACGGCGGGCCCGCCAACCTGGAGCAGCTGGCCCGGTTCCTCTCCGACACCGTGCTGCTCACCGGCCACGGCTTCGAGCCGCCCGCCCCGGCCCCCGCGTGGGGCCCGCTGGAGCGGGAGGCCCGTGCGGTGCCCGAGGGCGCGCCGACGGTCGCCGTCCTCTACTACCGCGCCCACCACATGAGCGGGAACACCGCCTTCATCGACGCGCTGTGCACGGCCGTGGAGGACGCGGGGGCCCGGCCGCTCCCGCTGTACGTCGCGTCTCTCCGTACGCCGGAGGCCGAGCTCATCGACACGCTCCGCGCCGCCGACGCCATCGTGACCACCGTCCTCGCGGCGGGCGGCACCAAGCCCGCCGAGGCGTCCGCCGGAGGCGACGACGAGTCGTGGGACGCGGGCGCGCTGACCCAGCTCGACGTGCCGATCCTCCAGGCGCTCTGCCTCACCAGCCCGCGCGCCGCGTGGGAGGAGAACGACGAGGGCGTCTCCCCGCTGGACGCGGCCACCCAGATCGCGGTGCCGGAGTTCGACGGGCGGCTGATCACCGTCCCGTTCTCCTTCAAGGAGATCGACGAGGACGGGCTCCCGGCGTACGTCCCCGACGCCGAGCGCGCGGCCCGCGTCGCCGGGATCGCCGTACGCCACGCGAAGCTGCGCTCCATCCCGAACGCGGAGAAGAAGATCGCGCTCGTGCTCTCCGCCTACCCGACCAAGCACTCCCGGATCGGGAACGCGGTCGGGCTCGACACCCCTGCCAGCGCCGTGGCCCTGCTGCGGCGGCTGCGCGCCGAGGGGTACGACTTCGGGCCCGAGGCGGACATCCCGGGGCTGGTCTCCGGCGACGGCGACGAGCTGATCTACGCGCTCATCGAGGCGGGCGGCCACGACCAGGAGTGGCTGACCGAGGAGCAGCTGGCGAGGAACCCGGTCCGTATCCCGGCCGCCGACTACCGCCGCTGGTTCGCCCAACTCCCGCAGGAGCTGCGGGAATCGGTGGAGGAGCACTGGGGTCCGGCGCCCGGCGAGATGTTCGTCGACCGCTCCGCCAACCCGGAGGGTGACATCGTCCTCGCGGCCCTGCGGCGCGGGAACCTCCTCATCCTCATCCAGCCGCCGCGCGGCTTCGGCGAGAACCCGATCGCGATCTACCACGACCCCGATCTCCCGCCGTCCCACCACTACTTGGCCGCCTACCGCTGGATCGCCGCCTCCGCCGAGGACAACGGGTTCGGCGCGGACGCGATGATCCACCTGGGCAAGCACGGCAACCTGGAGTGGCTGCCGGGCAAGAACGCGGGTCTGTCGGCCGCGTGCGGCCCGGATGCGGCCCTCGGCGATCTGCCCCTCGTCTACCCGTTCCTGGTCAACGACCCGGGCGAGGGTACGCAGGCCAAGCGCCGCGTCCACGCCACGCTGATCGACCACCTCGTGCCGCCGATGGCCCGCGCCGACAGCTACGGCGACATCGCCCGCCTGGAGCAACTCCTCGACGAGCACGCCCAGATCGCGGCGATGGACCCGTCGAAGCTGCCCGCCATCCGCGCCCAGATCTGGACGCTGATCCAGGCCGCGAAGCTCGACCGCGACCTCGGGGTGGCGGACCGCCCGGAGGACGAGGGCTTCGACGACTTCATCATGCATCTGGACGGCTGGCTCTGCGAGATCAAGGACGTCCAGATCCGCGACGGCCTGCATGTCCTGGGCAACCCGCCCGCCGGGAACGACCGGGTCAACCTGGTCCTCGCTGTCCTCCGCGCCCGCCAGATCTGGGGCGGTACGGCGTCTCTCCCCGGCCTCCGCGAGGCGCTCGGCCTCGACGAGTCGGCCGCCACCCGCACGGACGCCGACGCGATCGAGGAGCAGGCCCGCGCGCTCGTCCAGGCGATGGACGACGCGGACTGGGACCCGGCGGCGGTGGCAGGGGTCGCGGCGGACCTCCCCGACGCCGTGGCGGACATCCTCACCTTCGCGGCCACCGAGGTCGTCCCGCGCATGGCGGCCACGACCGACGAACTCACCCACGCCGTCCACGCGTTGAACGGTGGCTTCGTGCCTGCCGGTCCCTCCGGCTCCCCGCTGCGCGGCCTGGTCAACGTCCTCCCGACGGGCCGCAACTTCTACTCGGTCGACCCCAAGGCCGTTCCCTCCAAGCTGGCTTGGGAGACGGGACAGGCCCTGGCAGACTCCTTGTTGACCCGCTACCGCACCGACAACAGCGACTGGCCCACCTCGGTCGGCCTCTCCCTCTGGGGTACGAGCGCGATGCGCACGGCGGGCGACGACATCGCCGAGGCCTTCGCGCTGCTCGGCATCCGACCCGTCTGGGACGACGCCTCCCGCCGCGTGACGGGCCTGGAGCCCATCCCGTACGAGGAGTTGGGCCGTCCCCGGATCGATGTGACGCTCCGCATCTCGGGCTTCTTCCGGGACGCGTTCCCGCACACGATCGGGCTGCTCGACGACGCCGTACGGCTGGCCGCCTCGCTCGACGAACCGGCCGAGCAGAACTACGTACGGGCGCACGCCCAGGCCGACTTGGCCGAGCACGGTGACGAACGCCGGGCCACCACCCGTATCTTCGGCTCGCGCCCCGGCACGTACGGCGCCGGGCTCCTCCAGCTCATCGACTCCCGCGACTGGCGCACCGACGCCGACCTGGCCGAGGTCTACACGGTCTGGGGCGGTTACGCGTACGGCCGCGAGCTCGACGGCCGCCCGGCCCGCGAGGAGATGGAGAGCGCCTACAAGCGCATCGAGGTCGCCGCGAAGAACACCGACACCCGCGAGCACGACATCGCGGACTCGGACGACTACTTCCAGTACCACGGCGGCATGGTGGCCACCGTGCGCGCGCTCAAGGGCAAGGCCCCGGAGGCGTACATCGGGGACTCCACCCGCCCCGAGACCGTCCGCACGCGCACGCTCGTCGAGGAGACCTCCCGCGTCTTCCGCGCCCGGGTCGTCAACCCCAAGTGGATCGAGGCGATGCGCCGCCACGGCTACAAGGGCGCGTTCGAGCTGGCCGCGACCGTCGACTACCTCTTCGGGTACGACGCCACGACCGGGGTCGTCGCCGACTGGATGTACGACAAGCTCACCGAGACGTACGTGCTCGACCCGGAGAACAAGCAGTTCCTCCAGGAGGCCAACCCCTGGGCCCTGCACGGCATCGCGGAACGCCTGCTGGAGGCCGAGTCGCGCGGCATGTGGGCCAAGCCGGACCCGGCGGTCCTCGAAGCGCTGCGCCAGGTCTACCTGGAGACGGAAGGCAACCTGGAGGGCGAGGACTGACGGCCTCTCCTTCCCCCTGCCCCAACTCGCCCTGGAAACGGCACAATCACGTTCATGGGGACGATGGGGCAGGGGCAGGGGCAGGGGCAGGGGCAGGGGCAGGGGCAGGGGTCGGGTCTGGGCCCGGGTTCGGGTTCGGGTTCGGGGGACGGTTCCAACGCGCTTGATACGCCGACGCGTTCGGCCGCACGCGGATTCCTGGCCGCCCTGCGCATGGCGGTTCTCTGGGCCGTGACCGGTGCCGCGCTCGCCGCCCTCGTGGTCGGGCTCGTCCTGGGCCGGGCGCCGGTCTCCGTCCCCGGGGGCGCGGTCCTGGCCGTCCTGGTCCTCGCCGTCCTCCTCGGCGGGCGGAACGCGGAGCGCCGGAAGCCGCCCGTCACCCGCATCGCCCTCGCCCGCATCGAGGACCTGCGGGCGACGGGCGGCGGCGAAACGGCCGACGTGCCGGTGGAGTTCAGACTCACCGTGGCACCGGAGCCGGAGCCGGAGTCGGAGCCGAAGGACGAGTGGCCGGACGCCCGGCCGGCGTACCGCGTGAAGATCACCCAGCACATCAACCTGGCCGACCTCCCCGCCTACCGGCCGCGCGGTACCGCGGTCGTGGAGTACCACCCCGAGGAGCCCTGGAAGGTGCGGGTCATCACCCGCCCGACCCCGGAGTGGAGCCGCCGGGCGGAGGAGGCGGAGATCGACTCGGCCCCGGAGTCCACTCTGGTGAGCGACCCGGACGCCGGGGGAGGCTCCTGGTGCGCGCTGGGCCTGCTCGCGCTGCTGGCGGGGGCGGCGGTGGTGGTGCTGGTGTTCCGGGGCGAGCTGTTCGCAACCGATGAAGACACCCCGGCCACCTCCTCCCGCACCTTCTCCACCTCCACCACGGTCTCCGGGCCCTCGTCCTCCCTGCTCACCCCGGGGCGGATGCGGGCGACAGCGATGGATCTGGAGACCCGGGTGGACACCCCGTACGTCACCGGGATCACCATCGAGGACCACCGCATGGCCGTGCGTGGCGACTCCGCCCGCCCGGTCTCCGAGACGGTGCACCTCCAGTCACTCCCGTACGAACTGTTCCCCGCCCTGGTCCGCGAGGCCCGCACCACCCTCGGCGTACGCGACCCCGAGAGCTGGCGTATCGACATCACCCCCGGCAACGGCAACGACAACAGCAACGGGGGCGGGGGCGGGGACGGCCCGAGGATCCGGGTCACGGTGAGCGGTCAGGAAGGCACGGCCCACCTGGACGCGGATGCCACGGCCCGGATCACCGACCGGCGGGCGGTGGGCGAGGAGGGGTGAGGTCCGGTTCCGGGAGACCGGGCTTGGTACGTTGCCGGGGCGACACCCGACGAGGGGGAGACAGACACATGCCATGGGAAGAGTGGGAGCAGCTGAAGCAGGACGCCTCCCAGCGCCAGGAGGCCGGGACGCAGACCGAGACCCGGACCGGGATGCGGCTCAACCAGCTCGCACCGGACGACGGCCCCGGAACGGGCCCCGCAACCGGAGCCCCCACCAGCAGCGTCACCGGCGGAGTGAAGTCCACGAAGAAGGCATGGAACGACGCGGGCGCGGGCGTCGGCGCGCTGCGGGAACCCCTCGACAAGGCGGTGGGCAAGCTCCAGGACGGGCAGCAGGGCCTCGGCGCAGGTGACGGCTGTCTGACGGCCGGGGCGCAGAAGACCGTCCTCACGTCCTGGGAGCGGTACGTCAAGGACCTCGGCAAGCGGTGCGGCAGCGTCAAGGGGATCCTGGAGAAGACCGGACACGACCTGCTGCTGACCGACCAGGCAGTGGTCGGCGAGTTCGGGAAGATCAAGGCCGAGTACGCGGACACGCCCGCCATCGGCGGCAAGAGCGCGGGGCGGTGACGGGGCCCGGTGAACCTCACGACGCTCAAGCAGCTCAAGCCCGCCGAGTGGGAGCAGGCGGCCGACGGCTACCGCGCCACCGGTGACATGGCCGCCGAGGCCAAGGACCAGGTGGAGAACGTCGTCGCCGCCGGGATACGGAAGTCGCTGCGGGGCGAGGCGGCCGACGCGGCGCTCGCGGAACTGAAGCTGCTCGCTGCCAACTTCCACTACACCCAGGTGCAGTGCGGCCTGGTCAGCGCCGCGCTGAACGGGTTCGCCCACGACATGGACGCGGCCCGCAAGAAGCTGCTGTCGGCGCTCGACGACGCCGAGTCCCGTAAGTTCACGGTCGGTCCGGACGGCAGCGTCACCTACCCGGCGGCCGCGCCCAGGAACGGTGTCGAGCTGCCCCCCGAGGGCGGCTCCACCAACGGGGCCACCGACCCCACCGCACAGGCGGTCGGCCGCCAGGCGGCCGGTTTCCACCCCAACCCGCACGCGGCGGTGGCCCAGGAGATCGCCAACCGGATCGCGGACGCGCTGAAGGCGGCGGGCGAGGCGGACGCGAAGTGGGCGCCGAAGGTCCGGGCGCTGGAGGCGGACGACGACCTCACCGTCTCCGACGCCGACTGGAAGGACGCGCGGTCGGACATGGAGGGGGTCCGGGAGGCGGGCAAGGCGTATCTGGACGCGATCGGCGCCCCGCCGAAGGACGGCACCCCGAAGGAGAACGCCGACTGGTGGGCGGGGCTCAGCCCCGAGGACCGCGAGGCCTATCTCTCCCTGGACCCGGCGCTGGTCGGCAGGCTCGACGGCCTCCCCTCCGACATCCGGGACGAGGCGAACCGGGTCGTCCTCGACGAGACGCAGGCCGCCCACCGCCTCCAGCTGAACGGCATCCCCGCCCCGCCCGCCAACGAGTGGACCTGGATCACCGCGGGCCGCTACCCCGCCAAGGTCCACACCGACGAGTGGATGGCCTGGGACAGGAAGTACGGGGACGACTACCGCCGCCTCACCGCCTCGCTCAAGGGCATGGACGCGATCCGGGGCCGCTTCGACCAGACCGGCGAACGCGGCCTGCCCGAGGCGTACTTGCTCGGCTTCAGCGCCGAGGGCAACGGCCGGGCCATCATCGCCACGGGCAACCCGGACACCTCCGAGCACCAGGCGGTGTACGTGCCCGGCACCACGTCGAACCTGAGCAAGGTCGAGGGCGACATCAACCGGATGACCCAGCTCTGGCGTCAGACCCAGGAGGCCACGCCCGGCGCGTCCGTCTCGGCGATCACCTGGCTCGGCTACGACGCCCCTCAGGACATCGTGAAGGACGCGCCCTTCGCCCACTACGCGTACGACGGCGCCCCCGCCTACCGGCAGTTCCTGGACGGCCTGGAGACCTCCCACAGCGGCCCGGGCGAGCCGCACCGCACGGCCATCGGCCACTCGTACGGCACCACCCTCATCGGGGCCGCCGCACAGGAGGGCGAGCTGAACGCGGACGACGTGATCTTCGCCGGGAGTCCGGGCGTCAAGGTCGGATCGGCCGAGGAGATGGACGTACCGAAGGGGCATGTGTGGAACGCGGAGGCCGACGGCGACCCGGTCCCCGACATCGGCCGCTGGGGCCACGGCGGCAGCCAGTGGAGACTGGGCGGCGGGGTGTTCCTCATCCCGAGCGACGAGGTCTTCGGCGCCAACCAGATGAACACCGCCCCGGAGGGCGCCGGACCGTCGGCGACCAAGGGGGTGGAGGGCCACAGCGGCTACTGGGACGAGTCCTCGACGGCGCTGAAGAACCAGGCGCTGGTGGTGGTGGGTGAATACGGTGACGTCACGAAGCCGGAGTAAGGCGCTTCCCATTCCCGCCTCTTCAACTCCCGCCCGCTCCCGCTCCTTCCCCCTCCCCCCACCGAGGTTGTCCGTGCTCCGAATCCGCCCCCGCTCCCGACCCCGCTCCCGACCCCGGCCCCGACTCCGTACCCCCGCGCGCCGCGCCCTCCGGGTTGGCGCCGCCCTCCCCCTCGCCCTGACCGGCCTTCTCCTCCTCAGTCTCAGTGGATGTGGCATGACCGACTCCGACAGCAACAGCAACGCAGGCCCGAGCTCCGGCCCCGACTCCGCTACGAACAGCGGGGGTTCGGCGGAATCCGGCGGACCGTCCGGGGGCCTCCCGTACGCGGGTGTCGCCACCACCGACGAGGCGGCGGACGCGCTCCAGGCCGTCTCCAGCCGGATCTACACCTACCTCGGCGTGCCCGGGAAGGCGTCCGAGCCGGGCCCCGGGGTCAAGGAGTGCGAGGGGAAGGACCCCGAGCGCTTCTTCAGCGTGTACCACCCGTGGAACTTCCTGCCCGCCTCCGCCGAGGACACGGACGTGGCGATGGAGAACCTCAAGAAGAAGCTGAACACGGGTGGTTGGGTGCTGAAGAGGGAGTACCGGGACAACAGCGAGAACAAGAACCTGAACCTTGTCGCCGACAACGACAAGAAGAAGGTGAGTGCCTGGATCGTCCAGTACCGGGAGCGGGCGAAGCCGAGCCTGGGGATCACCCTCACGTCGGGCTGCTACGAGGTCCCGGAGGGCGCGGAGGTGGAGAAGTTCTGAGGGGGCAGGGGCGGCTCGGGTGCCTTCCCTCTCGGGGAACGGAGCCGCCCCTCCCCACCGCCGCACGGGTGGGTCAGTTGGCGTCCACCAGGTGGTGGGCGGGGACCTTCACCGTACGGGCGCCCTTCTTTCCGCCGAGGACGACCTTCCGCAGGGCGCTGTTGTTGCTGTAGTCGGTCTCCTTGAGCTGGTTCTCCGGGTTGGCGAGGACCTGGATGTAGTACGTGCCGTTCGGCAGGTCGGTGATGTCGAAGGACTGGCCGGGCAGGTCCTGGGTGTAGGTGTCGCCGGAGCCGACGTCGAGCACCTCACGTACGGAGATCGAGTTCTCCTGGCCGCACGCGGTGGACAGGTCGGTGTTGCCGGGGTGCCAGTTGGCGTTCTTGACGGTGTAGTCGACGGCGTCGGTGTTGGCGAGGCAGAAGGCCTCCTTGCCGCTGCGCACGGTCTCGTTCCTGTCGGCCTTCAGCAGCCGGTAGCTGGCGAAGTCCGTGAAGTGCCAGTGCTCGTGGCCGGGGCGCGGGTCCCACTCCATGGTGCCGGTCGGGGTGTAGCCGACCTGCTTGCCCTTGGCGTCGTAGAAGTACTGGTAGGCGTCCATCAACTCCGCGCCCGGGGACCGGAATCCGTCCACGACGAGCTTGGCCGGACCGGCGTTCCAGACGTTGGCGCTGAAGGCGAGGTAGTCCTTGCCGGGCACGTCCTCGTAGCCGTCGCTGATGGTGATGCCGTACGCGGGCAGCGAGCGCAGGTCGGGCTTGGGGACGTCGGGCACGGTGGCCTTGCCGGTGGGCCGCTTGGCGTTGGGCTGCACCCCGGGCGCCTGGCGCGACCCGTCGGTCTGCCCGGTACGGTCCCCGATCCCGGCGGCGGAGAGGCTCTGCCGCCCGGAGGCGTCCTTCCCGGTGGCCTGCTTCTTGAGCGCCCAGGGGAGGGCGGGCGGCGCCGGGGGGTAGGGCCCGTGACCGACGTTGTACGTGGGCCCGGCGCCGTTCGTCGCGGTGGCGGGGGCGTCGGGGCGGACGGGGGCGCCATGGCCGGCGTGGGCTGCGTGGGCTGCGGGGGCGTCCTGGGCGTCCTGGGTGCGCTGGTCGTGCTGGGTGCTGTGCCCGGCATGGGCGTCCTGGGAGCCGTGGGAGCCGTGTCCCGCGTGGGCGGACCTGGCGGCGGCCTCGGGGGAATCGGCGGTGGCCGCCCCCTCACCGCTGCCGCTCTCCTCCTCCCCGTCCCAACTCCGCTCGCGGACAGTCACCTTGACACTCTGCGGCTTGTTCTCGATCCCGAAGAGATCGCGGTACTTCTTGGTCACGGAGACCGTGGCGGTGTACGTCCCGACGCCCAGGGGGACCGGCTCGGAGTAGTACCCGGCATAGGTGTTGGCCGCCCACCCGTTCTCGACGCCCCAGACGGAACCGAGGGTGAAGGGGTTGACCGGACAGCTCTGCGGATACTTCGAGTTGGCGGGAGCGTCGGGCCGTACGCGCCCGGAGGCGTTGTTGGGACAGAAGGCCTCGGTCTTCTCCAGCACGGCCCGGCCCGCCGCGTCGACGATATTGACCTGCACGAAGTCCGGCAGCCCGGTGAAGTCCTTCACCAGCCCGGCGGGAAGCGCCTTGGTCCGGGTCTTCTTCCCGTCCCGGATGACCTGCGAGGCGACGACCGGGTCCTTGTAGGACTTACGGGTCACCTTGAACTCGAAGGCCCCGTCTTCGGAGGTGAGATAGGTCCCGAGATCGAGATAGACCCCGGGTTCCCCCTTCCACGAGTCGAGCGTCACCGAGGTGGAGGCGGCGATCAGGCTGATCTTCGGCCCCGGCGTCTCCGTCTTCGCGTCGGGCGCAGCGGCGACCACACCCGCCGTCACGGCGATGGCGGCGGCAACGGCGATGGAGGGGCGGGTCAGGCGGGCGGCGCGGTTCTGCTGTGGTCTGGTCATCATTCCTCGTACTTCCGGCTTTTCCGAGTGCGTGATGGGACATGGACGAGCAGCACGGCCCCAACTCACCTGTGGCGACGCTGTGTCCGGCCTGTGAGAGGCGATGTTCGATTCCCGGGGTTGTCTGATGTCCCCCGGATGGGCGGGGGTTGTCCGAAAAGCACCCTTCGGCTGTCGTACGGGACATCGGGCTGGCATGCCTCGTCACCTGGCGTTCTGTCTGGGGCCCTTGCGCGGGGTGCCGGTGGCACGTGGTCGGTGAGGCCTCCGGGACCGAGGCCGAACAGGAACGGTTGACGGCGGCTGATAGCTTTTTCTGCCCGACGGGCCGTCATCGAAGCAATGCCCGTCGCTGTATGACGGGGGCGAAGCGCATGGCTTGGGATGAGTGGGAGCGTGCCAAGGGAGCGGTGACACAGGGTCACACGGGGATGCGGCTGAACGAGACGGCCGGGCCGGGAGGCACCGCCGCACCGGACCTGGTGGTGCACCAGGACGATCTGGGCGCCGTGGGCCACGAGGCGTTTGTTCTCCACGGTGAGCTGAAGAAACGGGCCGACATCGCGGGGGCGGGCACGGACAAGAGCGGTGCCGGGTCCACCATGCAGGCGGCCGCTGCCCTCAAGAGCCACAACCTGGGGATCGGGTCCGAGCTGGAGACCACCGTCGAGGTCTGGACCTCGCAGGTAAAGCATGTGCTGCAGGCATGTGCTCACATCTCCAACCACCTCGACTTCACCAAGAAGTCGCATCTCCGGGAGGACGTCAAGATCGCAGCCGAGATCAGTGGCCGTGCGGGCCCTGTGCCTGTATCCGTCCTGAACGACTACTTCAGGTAGGAGGCGACATGGCTCAACTCACTTACTCGGACCTTATGGCCATGGACCTCGGCAAACTGGCCACGGCGGTCTCCGACTGGCAGGCCATGGCTGCCAAAATGTCCGAACTCACCACGTCCGTACGCGACGGACTTGCCAAGAAGGCAGCCGGTGCGCGCTGGCAAGGTGTCAACGCCACGGTCACGAGGGAATTCGTGGGCAGGACCGCCAAGGAGTTCACGGACCTCCACAGCGAGGCCGAGAGCATAGCCAACGTCCTCACCGATGCGCATGCCGAACTGGCGCGGTATCAGAAGCAGGTGAAGACCCTCACCGATTCGGCGCGCAGGGGCGACCCGGGGCACAATCCGCCGGATCCCGGGCTCATCATCTCCGACGGCCCGGGCGGCACGGTCCGGGTACTGGAGGCGATGTGCACGCCCGAGGGCCCCCACCAGCGCACCAGGGACCGCATGCAGTGGTACGCGGATACGATCACCGGCATCGTTCAGCACGCTGCCGAGGTCGATGCCGCTGCCGTACGCGCGCTGCGTAAGAGCCACGGCAACAACCCGCACAACGCGGGGCACGCCACGTACACCTCACTCGATCAGGAACAGCTCCCGCGCGCGAAGGAGCTGGCGGGCCTCGGAAAGGACGCGAACGAGAAGCAGCGGGCCGAGCTGCGGCGCCTGTGGGAGTCCCTGAGCCCCGAGGCGCGCGCTCAGCTCTGGCTGAGGCAGAAGGATGACCTCACTGCCGCGGGGATTCTGAGCCCCACCATGCCGCAGATCGCGGCGGACGGCGGCGCCGGGAAACACGACTCGCAGTCGGTGGGCTTCGACGAGTGGGTATCGAAGCAGAAGATGCAGCTGCTGACGGAGGGCGCTGACTGGAAGGGCATGACGGACGCGTCCCGGCACATGGATCACTACCTGGGCAACAGCGGACGTCCCATGCAGCTGCCGGTGGACAAGATGATGGCGGACGTTCCGGCCTTCAAGTCCTACGTCGACGACACCGTGCGCCTGAACCAGGAGAAGTGGCGCAGGCAGGCCGTCGAGGAGTTCACGAAGAACGGCGGGAAGCCGGTCGCCTTCCCGGTCGAAGCCAAGCAGCCCAAGGGTTTCTACTTCACCGAGAAAGACAACGAGAACTGGTTCTATGCGGTGGGCGGCGCCAACAGCAGTGTCACCGGAGTGGTGACGGCCGTCCCGGACGCCGACGGCAACCCCAAGGTCAGCCTCGACTACCAGGCGAATGTGTGGGACCGCTACAACTGGGACGAGGGCAAGGGCGTCAACGTCGGTCCGCTGGAGATCCCCGACGGGCAGATGGCCAAGCTGCACCGGGTCGGGCTGGCCCAGGAGTTCGACATGGCGGGCAGCAGCGCCGTCCGGCACTACGATCTCGGCTCCGCGCAACCTCATGACGCCCCGCTTCCGGGGCCCGGCGAAGGCAGGGACGGACGTACGGACCCGGGCCGGGAGCAACAGCAGGACCGTACGACCCACAGGCCGGGAAGGACTTCTGCCAGGTGAACGACGTCTACGCCTACCAGCCCCCGGAGAGCCCCCCCGGGGCCGGCGGCGGCCGCGACAGGCGCCGGTGGATCATCGCGTCGGTTGTCGCCGGTCTGCTGGTCCTCTCCGGCTCGGTGGTCGCCGCCGGTCTGCTTCTCCTCGACGGGAGCGGTGAGAGCACATCCGGCCGCGTGAAGGACCACGGGGCGGACGTCGGCTGGGCCGAGGGCATCACCCCGGCCTGGATGAGCGGTCACATGGACCTCGACATCCCGGCCACCGCCCAGTCCCCGCAGGCCGCCTACGAGGTCACCTCCCGCTTCGACACCGGCATCCTGACCTTCACCCTGACCAGGCCCGAGGCAGAGGCGTACCTGACCGAGAACCCGCCGCAGGGCAAGTGGCTGGAGCCCACAGCGGCGCAGACCGACGTACCCGCCCACGACTTCACGCACCTTGGGCTCCCGGAACCGGAGACCTTCAAGAAGGGCGTCCGCTACGGATACGTCTGCCCGGGCGCCGCAGAGACCACCGCGAGCCCGGAGCCCTCCGGTGCCCCGGACATGCCGTACGAGATGGAGGACGGCTTCGACACGTCCGACAAGCGGTGCGTACGCCTGTATGCCCACGAGTACTCACCGCAGCGCACCCGCGTCTACCTCCGCGCCCACTTCGATCCGGGTATCAGCCCTCTCCCGGCCGCTTCCCCCGCGGCATCGGCGGGCTGAGGTCCTACCGGTGGGCGAGCACGCCTGATCGCCTTCGCGCGGGTGCGCCGACCGGGAGCCGACGCTGCGGGAACAGCCGACGCATAGGCGGTGCAGCGGGAACAGCCGACGCAGAGCCGACTTCTCCTGACGCCCGCTGAGGGAACCGGCGATCACCCGCCTCACGACGGCCTCGCGAAAGCGAGGGCCCGCCGACGTGATCGCCGGTCCGTGTCCCCAAACTTGCGAGCACCCGGGGCCCGCTCAGCACAGGGAGCCCTTCCCACCCGCCGCCGCCGAGATCCCCGGCCTCGACCTTCCTTTTGCGTCCGGAGCCACCGCCAGGACCCGGTGCCTCGGCCGACCACCGGGCGGTACGCCGACGGCGGCGCCCTCCCTCCCGTTACAGGACTCACACTCTCGGCTGCGGGCCACTCGCTTTCCGGTAGGGGCCTCGCGACCTCTCCGTTGGCCCGCCCGTTCTCCAGGCCGGAACGTGCACCGACGGCCAGCGCTTCTCCCAAGGGCTCCGCCACACGTTCGCGACGCGTGTAGCTCCTCGGCGCCGTCACCCGTACCGGCCATCGCGCGGCTCAGGAGGTACGCCACGCGGTCCGCTTCCATGCGCTGCGGGCTTCTTGAGGCGAGGAGGCCCTCGACCGCCTGGTACAGCGTCATCTACCGCGTTCCGCTGCCCTCCCCCGGGCCATCCGTGCCGCTGATCCGGCGCAGAACCTCGTCGCCCTGCGGCACTCCCACCTCGCTGAGCACACGTGCCAGATTGACGCCGACGAACCCCCGGTCCTCCGGTGTCAGTGACTGAAGGGTCGCGGCGAGGGTGTGCTCCCAGCTGTTCTTGTCGGTGAGGAGATCGCGATGGTTCACCGTCCAGTCGAGCACCTCCCGTGCCTGTTCCGGCCGGATCAGCAGCCAGAGGGCCGCCAAGCCCACGGGGCCGCCCGCGACCACCTCCCGGTAGAAGCGGTACGCCTCGCGATGGGCTTCGCCGAAGCCTTCGGGAAGGGTCGGTTCCGCACCGGGGCCGGCTGTGGGCAGGAAGGCGGCAGGCGGGTCCAGGAACCAGTACACGAGGCCGAAGTGTTCGAGCACCTGGGGCTGCCCGGGCGGTGCGACCTCGACCGTGCCGAAGTACGGCGGCGGCTGCCGCAGCGGATCGGCGGTGCCGGGCAGGGTGGCGGGCCCCTTGATGTGATCGATCACCAAGCCCTGGGCCCGTTCCTCGGTGAGCCGCTCCCTCGCCGCGACGACCGGGTCGGCGACCTTCCAGACGACTCCGTAACGGGCAGGGGGTTTCGGCGGCCGCCGCGGGATGTCGACCGAGATCCGCCGCTCCGCGAGCGAGACCCACACGATGTCGTAGAAGTCCCCCTCGCGCGCGGCGCGCACCGTCGGGCGCGGATATCCCCAGTGGTCGCCGCTCCGGGGCGGCATCATCCGGTCGGCCCCGTCGTTCGTGAGGAACACCAGGGCCCGGTCGTCCGAGGCGCCGAGACGGTTGCGGAACAACTGCCAGGCGGGCGAGGAACGCAGGGGCGAGATGAG
Organism: Streptomyces sp. NPDC059452; assembly: GCF_042750035.1. Lineage (NCBI taxonomy): Bacteria > Bacillati > Actinomycetota > Actinomycetes > Kitasatosporales > Streptomycetaceae > Streptomyces > Streptomyces sp. NPDC059452. The sequence continues at coordinate 102,649 of NZ_JBHYVE010000021.1, read as the reverse complement.
CGGACCGGTCATGAGGCGAGCCCTTCTGCTGAGGGAGAGGTCCGGGTGCGGTGGCGGCGCAGGACGAACCGCAGAACGCCGCGGTGGCTGCGGGCCACGCCGGAGAGCGCGCCGAGCAGGTGCGGGAAGAAGGTCCGCTGCCGCAGCTCGGGGTCGTTCTCGATCAGGGACAGGCCCATCGCCGTCGCCTCGTGGGTGGCCGGGTCGTTCAGGGCCGCGACCACGAGGCCGAACGCCTGCTCGGGGTGGCACACGAGCAGGTCGGAGAGCCGGATGCGCTCCTCGGCCGGGGCGCCGGGCGGGGGGAAGGCCGTCAGGCTCATCGAGGTGACGGCGTGCACCGCCAGGCGGTGGCGCCGGGTCCCCGGCTCGGCGCCCTGCCACTCCCGCAGGCGTTCGAGAACGGGGAGGCGGTTGGCGGTCTCGGAGAGAAGGGCGCTGAGGGCGAAGGAGACGGCCGTGCGCAACCCGTCCTCCAGTTCCTTGCCCGGCTTGTCGAGCACGGCGTCCAGGAGTGCCAGCGCGGTGGCGGGACGGGCCAGGCCGTAGACGCCCGCACAGGTCTCGGCCACCGTGCAGTGGAGGTGCACGAGTTCGCTCCGGCTCCACTGCCGCAGCTGCCTCCGTACGGCCGCGGTGAGGTCGGGGCGCTCGACCATCTCTCCGAGCGCGTAGGCGACCAGCCGACGCCGCCAGCGCCTGTCCGAGGCGGCGAAGGGGGCCAGCTGCCGCAGCGTGTTCGGCCCGGTGGCGTGCGCCAGGACCTTGCCGATGGCCTGGCCCGCCGCCAGTTCGATGCCGGAGCGGTGAGGCGTATCGTCCAGGGCCTTCCACAGCAGCCCGGCCATGCCCTCGTACTCGAGCCACAGGAACCGGAGCAGGACCTCCGACCGGTGGCGGCCGGAGAAGACGACCGGCTGGACCGGGTAGCGCTGGGCCGCTCCGAGAAGAGGAGGAAGGAGGCGTGCGCCCACGGCCTCCAGCCGGTCCTCGAAGGACAGCCCGAGAACGTTGCGGGGCGGGCGGGCCCCTTCCCCGGCGGGCGCCGGACCGCCGCGTTCGTCGATGCGGGGGCGCAGGATCGCGCTGAACTCCTCGATGACCGTCCGGTCCTGGCCGGCCAGCAAGGAGATCGCCGCCATCAGTGAGAGGCTGTCGGCCCGGTGGGACGATTCCGCCAGTGCTCTGCGGGCCGAGTCCGGGCTGCCGGTCTGCAACTCGTCGAGTGCTGTTGCGGTGGGCCTGCCCGACACGACGAGCTCGCCCAGCTTCTCCGCCGCGGCGACGGCGTCCCGAGGCAGCGGGTGGGCGTGCAGGTAGCCGGTGAAGTCCGCCGAGGTGAGGTGTTCCAGCGCTTCGGCCTCCTGCTCGGGGGTGAGTTTCCCCGCCTCGGCCATGGAGCGCAGCCACTTGGCTGCCACCTCGGCCGGCAGTGGCGGGTGGTGCACGACCTGCCAGGGCTCCGTGTCGGCGGGCAGCGGGGTGTCCACCCGTACGGTGATGACCAGATGGGCGCGGAGCCGTTCCAGCAGGCCGGCCAGCCCGTTGAGCACGACCTCACCGAGCGCGGCGGCGGCCGCGGGGGACAGCCCCTGGAGCAGGTAGCCGCACCGCTCCCTGGGGCGCCAGCGTGCGAGGTCGTCCGGGGAGTCCAGGCCGGTGATGCCACCGGCCCCGTGGCGCTCCTCCAGCAGGGCGAACGCGGTGGTGCCCGCTCCCGTACCGCTGCCTGCCCTCAGCACGAGGATCCTGCTGTCCAGCACCTTCCGGCTCCGCACGTAGGAGGCGGGTTCGACGAATCCGCTCAGACGGTCCCGGACCTCGCCCTCGGGGTACGGGCCCTCCCGCAGCCGGGGTTTGATGATCCGGTCCGTTACGGTTTCGTCGAGCGGGGTGTTGATCACGGTGACGTCCCCCGCGATGCCGCCCATCACCGCCATGCCCTGGTCCAGCCGCTGCTGATTGTCGCGGTAGGAGTTCTCCGGCTCCGCCCGACCGCTGTCGTCCGGGCCCCCGTCGTCCGGGCCCCTGTCGTCCCGACCGTCGTAGTCCCGGTCGCTGTTGTCTGGGCCGCCGTAGTCCCGGCCGCCGTCGTCCCGGTCGTCGGAGTGGGGAGCGGGGCCCGCGCCGGTGCTCACCGGTGGTCTCCCGACTCGCCGACCCGCTTGTCCCCGGCCACGTTGTCGCCGCCGCCCCAGTGCTGGTTGGTGCCCCGGTACGTGGTGGAGCCGCCGGTGTAGTTGATGTCCCGCCCGACGTTCCCCATCACGGCGGCACCCTCGCCCACCCGCTGGGTGTTGCCGCTGTAGTGCGTGACGGGCCGCGTCACGGGCTCCTGCTCCTCGCGACCTTCCTGCCCTTCCCGGCCTTCTTGATCTTCCCGCTCGGTCTGCTGTGCAGCGTCCTCGCGCGGCCGTACACCGGCCTGGACGAGGTTCCCGGACGGCGACGGAACGTACAGCCATGCCCGCTGCGAGAAGGTCTTCCCCTCCACGGTGGCCGGTACCTCCACACAGCGATCGGGGTGCAGCCCGGTGTACCCGCCGAGCACCGCGTCCTCGTAGACCCGCTGGGAGACGATCGCCACGAGATGGGTGACCTCTTCGCTCGCCGCGGCGAGGATGGCCTTGACCGGACGGGAGTCCAGGAGCCGGTGCGTGTCGTTGCGGGCCGTTCCGTTCCCGTCGCCGGGGCTGTCGGTGTCCGGCAGCGGCCCGACGTGGACGCTGGCCCGGAGCCGGATACGCGGCCCCACGCTCTGCCGGTTGTACGCGCCGAGAATGTCGTCCAGCACCCCCAGGAACGGCCAGAGGACGAAGGGCAGCAAGGCCGGGTCGAAGCCGAACACCACCCCGTCCCCGGTATTGGCCGGAAACCGCTTGGAGTCGCGGAGCTCGTGCAGGCCTGCCCGCTCCAGCGCCTGGTCGACGAGCTGGGGGATCAGTCGGCTGACCGGGCCGTGCTGAAGGGCGGGAAGCCCGGTGAAGTCCTTCGCGTCGACGGCGAACAGGGCCCTGTAAGGGGGGAGGGGCCGGCTCTCGGCATACGGGGTGGGCAGGGGCGTGGACATGCGTGGGCTCCTCGTGGGCGGTGGGAAGGTGGCAAAGCCGGTGACCGGCTGATGATTCGAGGTTCTGCCGATCCGCCCCTGCCGACTGCACAGCGCAGGGCACTGGACGGGTGTCCCACGTCACAGCGCAGGGCAGGGCAGAGCAGGGGGGCCGGGCGGCCCACAGCGCGCAGGACAAGAGGAAGCGATCCGATCCGAACCAAGCCAATCCGAACCGACCAGAACTGAACCGAGCCAACGCCCCCGCCCCGCCCACAACCCGGGCAGGCTCACACCGCCGTGGCCGCCCAGTCCCGCAGCGTCCGCATGTCCTTGATGACGATCACCCTGCGAGCCGTCTCCACCGCACCGGACTCCCTCAGCCGCTGCAGCCCGGTGATGACCGCGTTACGGGTCACCCCCGTGGCCTGCGCGATCTCCTCCTGGCTCAGGCCGGTCAGCCGTATGCCGTCCGCCCCGGCCCCGGGGGGAGGTGAGTTCGGCCAGTCGCAGAAGTACGCGTGCGAGCCGGACGACCAACGGAAGCGTCAGCAGCTCGGTGCGGTGTGCGTCGGACTCCCGTAGCCGGTGGAGGGCCTCACGCATCAGCTCCATGACGAGCCCCCGCTCCTCGACGAACCGCCGGAACCGCTGGGCCTCCAGCACGACCGCCGTACAGGGCGTGAGCGCGACCACTTCCGCCGTACGCGGTGTGCCGTTGAAGACGGAGACCTCACCCAGCAGGTCGCCCGGCCCGCGGAAGGCCAGCCAGGTCATGACCCCGCCCGGTGCCCGGTACACGACCTTGGCGAGGCCGTCGGTGAGGGCGAGCAGATACGTCCCCTCGGAACCCTGCCTGAGCATCACGCTCCGTTCGCGGAACGTACGGGACGCCCCCTGATCCCGTAACGCACGCCATACCTCGTCCGACAGCATCCGTCCCCCGACCGCGAAGCCCACTTGGCTCCACGAGTTCTACGTCGGCCGGGCTGCTCCTGCGGCGAGTCGGTCGACCTTGTCCGATAACGACCGCTCGACGGAACGCGTCCGGTCGTTCATCCACGGCCGTGGGCCTGCAGGTACTTCTTGACGAGGCTCTCCGGCAGCCTGCCCCGTTCGTTGACGGCGAGCCCCTGGCTCTTGGCCCAAGCCCGCACCAGAGACGGTGTGATGCCGGCGGATGGCACCTGTTGGCGCGGCACCGGTACGTGCTCCGACTGCTCAGGGGCCGGTCGTGCCGGGGGAGCGGGCGGTCCCTCGCCGCTGTGGTCTCCGGTCGGCCTCTGCCCGCCGGCCGACTCGACAGCGGTGGCCAGCGCACGCAGACGGGCGGCGATCAGAGAGGGCGGCGCCGTGATGACGTGCTCACCGCCCTTTCGTTCCACCCCGGCAAGGAAGGGCGCCTCCAGGAAGGCCAGAGCAGTCTCGATCTCGCTCCTGTCCAGAGGGGTTTCAAGAGTCCCCTTGGTTTCTCGCCAGATGTCGCTGACGCCCAGTGCTCCGGTGGTGTACTCGATGTCGACGGGATCGTTGCCGCTCTTCCACAGGGTGTCCAGCACCAGGCTCAGGGCTTTCTGCTTCCGTTCCGCCGCCCGCCAGGTGAGCGCCAGTGCGTCGGCTTCCCCGAATGTCACCAGCGCGGCGATCTCACGCGGCGCGAGCGGCGTACGGCCATGCCGCAGGAGGGCATTGGCAAGATCTCGTGCGGTGAGCAGCGCTACTTTCTCCCTCGTCGCTTCCTGAACGAGCGAGGCATCGAACCGGGGGCCGACCAGCACCGTGCTCTGCGCCTTGTGGCGTTCACGGTGTTTGCCCAGCTTCCCGAACTTGACGTCCCCATCGGTCACCAGACCAGCGCCGTCCGTCTTGGCTTCCACCGCGACGCGGAGCCGATTGGTCGGTGACTGCCACAGCCCGATCACCACGTCGGTCTTACTGGGCCCGCTACCTGTCTCGACGTCGACGCCAAGGGCGCGGAAGGCAGCAGCAACAGCCCGCTCGAAGCGTTTGTAGTCAGGGCTGTCGTTTGCGGCTTGGACCACTTCGGTAGCCAACAGGCGCAAGCGGTGATGCCCGTTATCGGCCGTGGCACGTGCCACGGCGCCGGAATCTTCCGGAGCGACTTGGTCGGTGCTTTCCGAGTTGCTGGAATCCACGCCCTTGAGCAGTGGCAACGTGTGGACCAGCGCGGTCCCCAACTCCGTTCTCCGGACGGCGAGTCCGATACGTTCGGCGAGGCCGGTCTCGATGAACAGCGCGAGGCGGCGTGTGACGTCTTCCCGGGTGAGCTCCATGTGGGGGTATCGCTCCGCGAGAACACGGAAGAGTGTGGCCGAGTGCGTCTCGTCCTCCAGCGCGTCGAGGGTCTCCCCCAGCAGAGCGACGTTGAGGTGCAGCAGACGGATGAAGTCCAGGGGCTCGTCGGACGCCAGGCAACTGGTGGCGTGCTCCGTCGCCGCGAACGTATCGGTGCCTACCTGGACCAGGAGACCGAGCGAACGCAACGTTCCGAGCGTTTGCTCGGCGGAAGATTCCAGGACGCCGAATTCCTCGGTGCAGAAGGCCATGAAGTCAGATCGCGTGATTTCTGGTACGGCCGCGTTGACGAGGCGGGCCAGTACTTCCACCCGTACGCCACCCGCGATGTAGCCCAGTGGACGCTTCCGGGACCGCAGCGCGGCCTGATCGATGTCTGCCAATCCGGTGGCCAACGGGGCAGGCGGCAGGGGTAGCTCAATGGGCTGTGTGGTTGTCCGGCGGCGGTGCGGAAGCTGATCGAGGGAAACGAGGTCCACGCGCTCCAGGAACTGCCGTCCGCGTTCCGTGGGGACGATCTTGCCGTTGGTCCAGTAGTCGACGAGCCCGGCTGCGCGCAGCCAGTACACACGTCGGCGGACCTGGTCGAGAGAGCTCCACGTCAGGCCGTACTTCTTCGCCGCGATCTCATTCAACTCGTTGTGCGCGATGCCACCTCCCAGTTCGGCGAGCACCTCGCCGATGAACCTGACGTTGGCGTGCAGAACGGCGATGAGATAGAGGTCGTCCCCGGAGTCGAGGAAGTGCCTGGCCTCGTGGGTGAGTACCAGGCGGGTCGGGCGCCCTTCGCGTCTCACCAGCCCGCAGGAGCCGAGCGCATGCACCGCATCCCGCAAGGGAAGCGACCTGTCGGCGTCGGGCCAGGTGAACGGGCGATCGATCGCTCCGTCCTCCGCGATGTCCATGAGGAGGACGCGGAGGTTCCTGATGATCTCGAACTGGCTGCCAGGAACGTGTGGTGAGGCTCCGGCTCGTGTCGGCCATGAGCGTGGTGCCGGGAACTCTTCAGGGTCCAGCTGCTGCGTTGGCCTCATGGATTCTCCTGGTGATCGAAACGCTCTGTGGCTGGATGAGTCTCGATATGGTGACACTAGGGAGTCGCCTGGATCCTTTAAGTGACTGTCTACGGCGTTTCGCGGGTCGCCTGGCCATCTGCGGGGAGAATCGACTCAAGATCTGTTCGCGAGCTGGTCCGGCGCCGACGTGGCGTGACTCGCCACCGAGGGGTCTGCCGCCACCTCGACGGCTCGGTTGTCCGAATGCGTGGCCGGCTGCTGGTCGGGACTCACGCGGCGTCGATTGCGATCGCATGTGCCGTGTGGCGGACCCGTTGAGGACCATGTCCTGCGGAACGCGACGAGGAGGAGCGCTCCGGATCTACGCGCGCTGGGCCGTTCTCGACGGGCGGCAGCCGGGAACGGCAACCACCAACGTCGAAGGGCCCCACCGCGAACGGTGGGGCCCTTCGACGTATTGCCCGGTGAGAGCAATGGCGGAGGATACGAGATTCGAACTCGTGAGGGGTCGCCCCCAACACGCTTTCCACATGTCCGTACGGGTGTCCGGCGGGGGTCATACCCGTCCTGACCTGCGGCGGAGCGTTCGGGGTGGCCCCGCCCGGACGGCCCCGGACGGGGGTGGATGAGACCAGAAGTGAGACTGCGAACAGAGAAAGCTTGGCGTCTTCCTGCCTACTTGCCGGTGTCCGGTCCGTACCACTGAAGGGCCTGGCCGGTGACCGCCGCGATGCATTCGAAGTCGCGGTCGCAGTGCAGGAGCGTCAGCCCCTGCAGTTCCGCCGTAGAGGCCACGACCAGATCCACGGCTCCGGCGCTGCGGTGCTGTCCTCGCTTGGTGAGCGCTTCCTGTACCTGCCAGGCGCGGTCGTAGGCGCGGTCATCGACCGGCACCCATCCGAACAGCAGACGCATGTCCTCGATGCCTTGGGCGCGGTCTGCCGCGGAGCGGGCGCTGTAGAAGAATTCGAGCTCCGTGATCGGGCACGTCGCGATGAGTCCGGCGGCGGCTGCCTGGTCCCAGCCGAACTGCTCGGCGTCGGTGAGCATGAAGCGTGCCAGGGCGCTGGTGTCGATCAGGAACTGTGCGGCGTTCACCGACGGTAGTGCCCCTTCTCCTGGAAGAGCTCCAGGTCGAAGGCTCCGTCGGCGGAGGCTGCGCGCAGCCGGGCGAGTGCGAGCGCCCTCCGCCGGTTTTCCAGTACTTCGCGCAGCGCGGTGTTGACTGTCTCCTTCTTGGTACTGGTGCCGAGCGCTCGGGCGACATCGGCCAGCAGCTCGTCGTCGAGGTCGATCACGGTTCGACTCATGGGGCATCCCTCCTGATATCACCTATGCCATCGAATATATCTCGATGGATGGCAGGTGTCCCGGATTCCGTCGGGGAGTGATGCCGCCGCTCCTCGGCGTGGGCGTTACGCCCGGTCGTCTGCCCACGCCGGCATGACGCCGTGGATACGGGAGAGGGTAAAGACACGCTCGGCGTCCCGAAGGTGACACCACGCTTCCAGGTAGGGCGGGTCGAGTTCGAGGCGGCCGAGGGTGCGCACGGTGCGGTTGCCCGAGGCGGCGACGTACTCGACGGTGATGGCGGTGCCCGTGTCGATGGCGTGGGCCAGCTGGCGGATGTCGGTGTACGTCAGATGCTTTGCGTATCCGGTGACGATCTCCTCGGTGTCCGTGCCGAGGAGAACCCCGGTGCCGAATGGATCGGGCTCCGGAACGGTCGGCGGGGTGACCAGCAACCGGACCGCCAGCGCGGACGGATCGACTGCGGCAGGCGCCTCCGCCGTTCGGCGTGCTGAGCGTCCGGTGCCGGCCTTGGTGGTGGCTTTCCGAGGGGCCGGAGCGGCGGCGGCCCGTCGAGACGGCGCCTTCTCGATGCGTACGGTTCCGTCCGCGGCTTCGGCGACGGGCGCATAGCCCTGGCTCCGGAGTGAGGCGAGGGTCTTGTCGGGCGAGCTGCCGCTGACGAGCACCGTCGGGGCGAGCTGCCGCAGCCCGAGTGCGGCGAGTGCCCGGTGGGCGGCGAGCTCGGCCAGGAGCGCGGGTTCGTCGCTGTGGATGACGCATGCGGCGGGGGCGATGCGCATGCGGCCGTGACGGCGGGCGGCGTCGGCGACGAGATAGGACAAGGGCTGCGGCAGGGGCCCGTCGGCGACGGCGGCCAGCTCGGCCGAGATCTCGTCCGGAGTGCGACCGGTGTCCAGGGCGCGGCGGACGCTGTCACCGCTGAACCGCCATACCGAGGCCGTGCCACTGCTCTCCCGGTCGGCGGCCGAATCCAGGAGCTCGGCCAGGCACACGGAGGGCGTGCCGGTGACGACGGCGGTGAGGTCGCCGCCGAACCGGGCTGTTCTCGTGGCCTCCGGCAGCAGCTGCCGACATGCGACGGCCAGTTTCTCCCGGTCACCGGTCGCCAGGGCCGCACCGATCCGGGAGAGGGCGCCTCGGGCGATGACGCCCGTCAGCTCGGCCTCGCGGACCGCTGTGGCGAAGGGCGTCTCGTCCTGGAACGACGGATGGGCGAGCGGACGGTGCCAGGCCACGAGCGGACCCAGATCGGTGCCGACCCGCACACCCTGGCCCTCCGGAAGCGCTGCCGCCGCTGCGAGCAGCCCGCGCCGGGCCTGCAGGCAGGCGCCGCAGCGAGGGGCCCCGGCCACGGCGGCAAGCGACTTGTTGTCCTCGTCGCGGGACTGCGAAGGAGTGAGCTGCAGGTTCCACCATGCATGAAGCAGGTCGGCGAACTGCGCTGCAGGTTCCTGCACCGCCCAGGTGTCGTATACCGCGGTGGGTGCGATGCGGTCGCCGTCGGCGCCCAGCAAACCGACCGAGTAGGCGACCTCCAGGGTGATGCGTACCACCGCGTCGTCGGCCTGCGCGGCCTTGCCGATCCGCCCCAGTTCACGCGCGCCGATCCCGCCGGACTTCAGCCGGACCGGTGGAGCCGCCGAGCAGGCCGACAGGACCGAGGCGGCGTGGATCGCGAAGGCCGTGGCAGCTGCGGTCGCCTCCCGTTCCACCTCCACCGCGGTGACGGGCACCAGCTCCGCCACGGGCGGTACGGGATCGAACGGCGCACTCCAGCCCGGCCCGCGCAGCGCGAGTGTCACTTCGGCGGGTATGCGGCCCGGCCCGTATCCGTGGAGGTCGCGGATCAGGAATCCCCTGTCCAGGGCCCATCGCTCACCCAGCGGGACATTGGCCATGGGAGCTCCGAACACGACGAATTCCGTGTCCTGTGGTGCGGACTTCGCCCGTCGCTCCAGCAGTTGCCGGGTGGCCGAAGGGGCCTTCGCGATCACCGCGGCGACGCGCTGTGGATCGCTATGGTGTTCCAGGACGGCGGCCGTGCGCTGCCGCCTGGTGCCGGGCGGCTTGATGCCCAGCGCCACGAGCATGCCGCGCAGCTCCTCGGAGGTCACGCCTTCCAGCAGCTCCCCCAACGGTGCGTCCAGCCCGAGGGGCGCGTCCCACGCCTGCCGCAAGGGGGCGACCATGCGGAGGTTCCCGTCGCCGTCCGACCAGACCAGTGCGCGATCGGCCAGAGCCTCCAGAACGGCGTTCAGTTCCCGAGAGGCGGTGGGTGCCGTTGCTCCCAGTGCCTTCGCCAGGGCGCCGCGTGACAGGGGAGCTCCCAAGGCGGCCAGGGTCTCGGCCACTTGGAGGCAGGGCAGCGGTAGCTGTGGCAGGACGAGCGCCACCGAGCCTGGCCGCAGAAGACGTTCCGCCAACTCCTCCATGGAACGTGGCTCCGGTGACGCCACGGCGTCCTTCCGTATCCCGAGTACGCGCGACAGTCGTGGGGCGTCGAGGCCGGCCAGCCAGGCTGTCAGCGTGGACCGGGACGTCATGGGGAACACCTCGCGAGGTCGGGGAACACGGCTTCGCTCGGGGCGGCCCCGAGCGAAGCCAAGAATCGCGCATTCGACGGGTCCACCGTCGTCATCCGGTGGGGAGTTCACCCGCAGAGGGCGCTTGTCGACGGGGATGGAGTGCGGGCGATCCTGGCACACCGCGCGAGATGTCGCGAGTACCCGAGATAAACGAGACTGGAACTGAGACCAGGAAATACCGAAGAACCCGGCCGCTGAAGCGGTCCGGGTTCTTCGTTTCGCCTGGTCAGGCGGCTGCGGAGGATATGAGATTCGAACTCGTGAGGGGTTGCCCCCAACGCGCTTTCCACATGTTCGTACGGGGGTCCCGCGGGGGTCGGGGGCATCCTGACCTGCGGCGGGAGCGTTCGGGGTGGCCTTGTCTGGATGGGGCCGGACGGGGGCGAATGAGACCAGAACTGAGACCACGAAGCTGGGTCGCCTGTCAGGGCGGCAGCGCGATCCCGTCGCTGGTCACGGGCCTGCGGTGGCCAGATCGACGGTACTCGGCTCGCACAGGGCTTCGTACCGACAGTGAGGCGTTGGTGAACCTCCCCGGGGCATAGGGATTGGTGATGGGGCTGAGCCCTTGATGTTCCGGAGGGGAGAACGTGTCGGAAGCCGAGTTCGGGGCGCTCATCTTTGCTGCTTGGACATTGTCGCTGTGGGCCCTGACCATGACGGCAACATCGCAGCGCCGACGTAACAGAACGCTCTTGGAACGGATCTGCTGGGCTCACGCGCGGGCATACGCAAGACGCCGTCGCGCTCACCTGGTGCGCCAGGTCCGCGACAGCTCCTTGGCAACGAGTCCAGACCGTCCGACGCTGGACTACTTGCAGCGCGAAGACGTCCTGTATCAGGCGTCCCGGAGGGCACTCGCTCTCAAGAGGGTCGTCCCCGTCGCGATGTCCGTTTCAGCGGGTGGTGCCCTTGCAGCAACCATCCAACGCACAAGCTGGCATGTCTGGCGCGACGCCGTCGCCCTGGGGGCCATGGTGACGCCTATGTTGATCACTGCTGTGATCGCCTCGCTCGTCACGAACCAGGGCATGCAACGGTGGACAACCGAGGCGGTGACGGTCACGGTACGTAGGGCCTATGAGGCACTCCTCCAGCCTTTGGAGGTAACGGGGAAGGAGCCCCCGACGGCATCGCCCTTCAACTCTCCGCACGTTGCGGCAGTCCAAGCGTTGGAAGACTTCGCCATCGCGCTGGAGAGGTATGCCGTGCAACGTGCGCTTCCTGACGGCCGCAACCCCATGCCTCAGGTTGTGGCCCGGTTCGCTACAGCTGCTGCCTTCGTGCGTGAGCTTCGGGACGGGGTTGAGCTTGATCGGATCGACGGTGCGAAGCGTGCTCTGCTCGAAGTGGAGCGAATCCTGAAAGTGCTCGCCAGCGGCCGACTGCAAGATCTCGCACCTGGGAACGTATCCGCCGACGGGCTGTTGCACAGCCACCGCGAGCGCAGAGCGTGGCGGCAGCAGGTGCTGCGGGGATCTGCGTTCACCTTGTGTCTCGCCGGCATCGTCTTTGCCTTGGCTTCGTCAGCTGTGGGCGTCGCCCTGGCCACGGCTGCCGCGGCGGGGCTAGTGGTCACCTGGGACAAGATCCTTCGTCTTTCCACCAGCTCGGACGCGAATAGGCCAGCGAGCACCTGACCGCTGATGGTCGACTCAGATCGGGACGTGTGGACGCTGAGCACACGCCGGGAAGATTCAACGCGTCGCTCGACCGCAGATGACAGAGGCATTGGCCCCGGATCGCCCCTGAAGAAACCTTCCTGGCGCTCAGTTCCGTGCTGGTTTCGGCGATCGCCGGGCAAGGAGATCAGCGGACCTGGCTCAATGGACAGATGGAGATTGGTGAGCACTGGGCCTACCGGGCGAGGCCGAAGGAGCTGGGCGGCCCGGTTCGTCGGGTCGAGGTCGTACGGGTAGGCGGTCGCGGCCGGGCTGACTGGCTCCACGTGCGGTTCCTCGACGGTGACGACGCCGGACTGCAGGAGTGGGTCGACGCGACGTCCCTCGTGGCGCGCTGGGAGCACGTCGAGGCGTTCCGTGCGGACGACGCGAGCGAGCTCGCTCTGGCCGAGGCGTCGCGGCATGTACGGGGGAGTGCCGACTTCGAGGCCGCACGGTTGATCCTCGGGTTCGTCCGCCCGAAGAGCAAGCTGCGGCTGCGGCGCAGTGTCGCGGACGCAGGGATCCTGGAGATGGGCAGTCTCGACGGCAGCGCTCCCCTTGTCGGCATGGATCCCGCGGAGCTGCGAGGCGATCCGATGGTCTACGAGAACCGCCACGGCAGGTGTCTGGCAGGGTGGCCGGTCACCGAGCGCATCGCACGCCTCGTGGCCGGCCGTCTTGCCGAGGACATCCTTCCGGAGGTGGACCGTAGGCAGCAGGCCATCGATCAGGAGCGCACGCAGTCCTCCTGGTACTCCTACAGCCGCCGGGACGACCGCAAGCTGGACGCGGAGGCGGCCGTCCTGCGGACCGTCCGGGAGTGGTGTGGTCAGGACAAGGCCGAGCGGTACGACGAGCTGGTCGCCCTGCGCGAGGAGGTTGTCCGGCTCGGGAAGCTCGTGGAGAAGTCGGTGAAGGCCCTACGTGACCGCGGGCACGGCGTCATCGCCTCCACCATTGAGCGCGACCTTGGGGTCCATATCTCCAGCCTTGGTCCAGACGTTCGTCGGTGAAGCCGCGCCACCGCTCTGGCTCCGGCTCGGGCGGTTCGGCCTCCGCCTTGGGCTCTTCCTGCTTCGGAGGCTTCTCCTTCTCCGGCCGCTGCGGGTGCCAGCCGTCGAGGAAGGGCCTTAGCTGGTCGTCCGTGGGTTCCGCGTGGAGGCTGTGGCCGGTCAGGCTCCTGCCGGCCACGGTCGGGTCGAGCCGGTCTGCCTCCGCCTTCCCCCACGCTGACCACTCGCGAAGCCGCTCGGCTTCGTGGGCGTCGTCCGAGGTGGAGGCGGCCTCGTCGAGCGCGGCGCAGAAGGCCCGCATCTCCCCTGCGGCCCGCCACTGCGCCAGGGCGGTGCCGAACCGGTCGACCCGTACGGCGTCCACTGCCTTGACCGTCGCGACGCTGACCGCCGCTTCCCAATCTCGCCGCGTGCGCTCCTTCTTCTCCGCCTTCCGCCTGCGGTGCTCCTCTTCTTCCTGGACCTCTCGCAGGCGGCGTTCCTCCTCCTGACGCTCCTGCTCCTCACGCTGACGCTGTTGTTCCGCCTCTCGCGCCAGCCGGGCCTGCTCCTCTTCCTCCGCGCGGGCCTTCAGCGCTCGGAGGACGGAGTCGATCTGGTCCTCCAACGGCTTCTTGGCGGTGTCGGACCATTCCTTCGTCCAGCCGTGGCGGTAGCCGTAGCTGTACGCCGATTGCTGGGCGACCTGCAACTCCAGCTCGCCGGACGGTTCGAGCCGGTGGGCCGGGGTGACCCGCTGCCATTCGTACGTCCGCCGACCCGGCTGTGTGGGCACGTATCGGACCTGCTTCTGCCGTTCCTTGAAGCTGATCTCGTACGTTCTGCCGTGGACTGTGAGCAGCGGCCTTACCTGCCTGCGCTTCTTCGACACCGCGATATCGCCGTGCCGCGCGAGGGCCTGCTCGGCGAGGAGCCGAAGGAGGGTAAGCACCCGTGGGAGTACCTCGTCCGAGATCTCGAAGGCGCTGTGGTCCGCGGTGACCGCAGCGATCACGTCCTCGACGTCGGTGATCACGCGGCTGCGGGCCAGGCGGATCCGGTTCCACTCGGTGTCGTCCTCGCCCGTCACCCGCAGCAGGCCGAGGAAGAAGTCTCCCTTCGCTCGCCCGCTGTACTTCAGGTGGAAGCCGTCCGGGGCACACTGCCGAGCGGCGTCGAATGCCCGGCGATAGCGGGCTCGCTCTTCGGCACTTGGATCGGGGATCCGAAGGAATCGGCCGGCCTTCTGCACCTCCGCGATCAAGGCCGCGCCGACTTCCGCCGGTGACTGGCGTGGCGGCTTCGCAGGGCGCGCTGGCCCCGGCTTTGCCTCAGCAGGCGGGGGCGTCACCCGCTGACGGAGAGGTGCCGTGGTCTCCGGCTTCGGCTTGGCGGCTGCCGGTCGTTGCTTGCGCGGGGATGGCTCGGGCCGATCCGGGTGGTGGCCGTGTTCCAGGTAGAAGCGACCGTCATCGGTGATCTCGGCCTGCCACCTCCCACCGTGCTTGGGCATGGTGACGAGACCCCGACTCTTGAGAGCACGGGCGGTGACGGCGAGTTCCGGGCTCCCGGAGGTAACGGGATCCGTTCCCGCTTCGATCCGGGTGAGCATGGCTAACTGTCGATCGTTGAGCGGCGACCATCGGTACATGGTGACCGTCGTACCGGCCCCACCGAGCGCTCACAAGCGGAACGCCGACATTCCCACCCTCGCCTGTCTGAGTCAGGTGTCGAGCAGCATCTCCACCGCTGTCGCGGGAATCGCGCAGCGGAACCCCGTGTCGTCGTCGAGCATCTCCATGGAGGCGTCGTTGAAGACGGCGGGGGTGGCGCGGGCGAAGGGGCTGGTCCAGGCGCCGGCCTTGAGCTCGTAGCGGCCAGGCTCGGAGCGGGTCGAGCACCACTCCCAGGTGTTGCCGCAGAGGTCGTAGACGCCGTACGGGGAGACTCCGCTGTGGTAGCGGCTCACCGGGGTCGTGGAGCCGATGCCGCTCTCGCGGGAGTTGCACTTGGCCGGGGTGGCGTTGTTGCCCCACGGGTATGCGTCGCCGCGCGTGCCACGGGCCGCCTTCTCCCACTGCTGGGCGGTCGGCAGTTCTTTGCCCGCCCAAGCCGCGTACGCGGAGGCGTCGTGCCAGGTCACGAAGACCACCGGGTGATCGAGGGTGGCCTCCGGGCACTTGCCGCGGTGCCAGTGCTGGGGCGGCTCGTGGCCGGTGGCGGTCACGAAGCGCGCGTAGTCGTTGTTGGTGACCGGGAAGACGTCGATGTAGAAGGACGGGAGCCAGACGGGCTCGTTCTTCTCGCCGCACAGGAACGTGCCGGCCTCGACCAAGGCCATCTTCTTGCCGTCGCGGGGGTGGCGGACCTGGTGTTGCTGTGGCTGGAGGCCAGGGCTTGGGGTCTCCTGGGTGGGAAGCACCGTGCCCAGCGAGCGGGCGAGACTCGCGAACCGCTCGTGGACATCGGGTGCGGAGCCGGCGAGCAGTGTGTCCAGAGCCGCTTGGTTCACCTGCCTGAGCCGGATCGTGTCCTTGCGTGCTTCCCACTTGGACACCATGCGGTCGCTGACACCGAGTCGTGCCGCGAACTCCTCCGTACTCATCCGCGATGCCTCGCGTAAGGCCCGGACCTCCAGTCCGGACCATCGCTCAACTGTCGCCACTCCAGGACTCCTTGTTGCTGGCCGGTCCCGTTCAGCCTAGCCAGTGGGAGCCCGGCTTCGGAGCGTTACAACAAGTCGCCCTCGATCTCCATGTACTCCTTGCGGAGCGTGTCGATGATCGCGTGGGATTCGGGCAGCTCGATTCCGTCGATCGCGCTGACGGCGCGGACGCCGATCGCCGCGTTGGTCGCGAATGCGGCCCGCATGTTCGTCAGGTCGGCCAGGTGGACCGAGCGGGTTTCGTGGTCATGGGCGGCCTTCAGCAGGTCCATGGTCACACCGACGAGGCAGTCGGCGTTCGGCCAGATCACGCGGCTTCCGTCGAAGAAGCCGATGTTCCAGGTGCCTCCCTCCGAGATCACGTGCTCCTGGTCGACGAAGAGGGCGTCGTCGAATCCGTTCAGCTGTGCCTGACGGCGGTGGTGCAGGGTCGCGAAGAGGCCGACGCTCTTGACGCTCGGTACGTCGCGTACGTAGGTCGTGGACTGCACCTTGAGCGGTGGCAGCGGGAGGGAGCCCGCCGGCCGGGAGGTCACCAGGATGTGCGGGTCGTCGGCCTTGTCCGGGTGGCCGAGGTCGAGGCTGGGGTCGAAGACGGTGACGCGGACCGTGGTGGATCCGGTGGAGGGAGCGGCACGCCTGGCCAGCTCGCGTACGCGCTGCGGGTCGATGTCAGTGCCGAAGAGCGTTCGGCAGTCGCGCTGAAGTCGCTCCATGTGCAGGGACAGGCCGCGTACGCGCCCGTCGTCCACTCGCATGGAGGTGAAGTGGCCGTAGTTGGTCAGGGCTAGGTTCTGAAGCCGGGCCGGCTCGACCGGTTCTCCGTTGAGTTCTGCCATGCGGCCAGCGTGCCACCTGGTTCACGCCTCTCAGCCATGAACGGCCTGGTAGGGCACCTAAGTTCGGTGAAAGTTCGGTCCTGGGGCGGTGGGAGGACGTTCCGACGGGGCGGACCAGACAGCAGCCTTGTGGTGTGAACACGAGCCCCCGCCGCCTCCTCGTTGGCGCCGGGGAGGACAGCTCCGTCTCCGGCTGGTACGCCACCTTCGCGATCTTCAGAAGAAGGCGATCACGGCCGGGGCCATCAACGTCCGATCTGCTTCGGAACAGCTCCGAACAGTCACAGCACGAGTGGGAGCAACGCGGATGAGAACCGACTCTCGAACGTCTCCGGCGACATCGACGCCGATCCCCATGCAGCCGACCCTCCGCTCTATTGAGGAGCCCGGGGGACGAGCTGCTGCTCCCGGTCCCCGCCCCGACACGCGTCGCCACAACCTCGTCGTGGTCGGCTTCGACGAGATCGTCGCCAACAAGTACCTGCCCTGTATCAAGGACGCCATCGAGGCAGGCCACGTCGACTCGTACTCCGTCATCGACCTGGAGTCGGAGCGGCCGACGATCGAGGACCGCATCCAGGGCGTCGACTTGAAGCCCCGGGAGGTCGTCTACCTCCCGGAGTCGGGCCGTGGCCCGACCGCGCAGCAGACGCAGCCCGAGCTGATCGGAGCCGCATTACAGCGCCTCCGCCTGCCCGAGCTGCCGACGAAGGTGTACATCGCGACCGAGGTGCGGGCGCACGAGGCGTACCTGCGCTACTGCGTCGAGAACGGGATCGACTCCCTGGTGGAGAAGCCGGTCCTGGCGCCCATGGCGGATGGCTGGTTCGCGCCGTCCCGGATCACCGAGGTCATGCGGGAGCTGATCGCTCAGGCCGGTCGTACGGGTGCCAAGCATTCCGTGATGACGCTGAGCCGGTACCACCGCATCTACAACGGGGAGGTGCTGCGCTCGCTCGAAGAGCGGGTGCGGGACTGGCAGGCCCCCGTCACCTCGTTCCACCTGCGCGCCGCCGGCGGTGTGTGGAACCTCCAGCACGAGTACGAGACGCGGGACGATCACCCCTACCGGTACGGCTACGGGATGGTGATGCACGGCGCCTACCACTACGTTGACCTCGCCGTGCAGTGCCTGTCCCTCAACAAGCTCGTGTTCCCCGATCGCCGCTTCCGGCTCGAAGTCAGCTCCTTCGGAGCCTTCCCCGCCGATCAGCACCTCCGGATCCCGAAGCCCGCCGCCGGCCGGTTCGAGGACGGGCACCCCCGCTGGCCGCACTCCGCGATCCTGGAGAACGTGTTCGGCGAGACGGACATCACCGCAGCGTTCCGCCTGGTCGACGTCGAGTCGGAGCGGACCCTGACCGTCGGGACGCTGTCCTTCGAGCAGACGACGCCGTCCGTCCGCAGCTGGCGTGACCTCCCGGACGACGTCTACAACAAGAACGGCCGCACCTCCAGCGTCGACCTCGAAGCGCAGCTGTCGACCCTCTACTCCGCGCACGTCCACTGCTACGACGTGCCCCGAGGGCAGAACGCGGACCGGATCGACGCCTTCGCCCGGCTGACCACGAGGGCGAACGCTTCCCTGCTGCCGGACGAGCATTACACGTCGGTCAGGACGTTCGACGGGCTGTTCCACAGCGACAGCAACCGGCAGCTCATGGAGAACTGGCTGCGGGGCACCGAGAACAGGAGCTCGCTCGCCGCGCACCTGCTGCCGATGCAGGTCACCGAAGCGCTGGCGACCTCCCTGCTCACGCCCGGTCGGCCCGTCGAGATCGCCGACTTCTAGATGCCTCCCCTCGCTCATCCCTCCAGCCTCAGGTGGTGCCCCGTGCCTGTACAGCACTCGAAGGCGTCCCTCCACGCCTTCTACGCGGACGCGTTACGGAACGGTCGAAGCACCGGAGAGCAGCTGCGTGCGCCCGTCTCGGCGCGGTTCCGCGCCCTGCTGACGTCCCTCCCCGCCGACATCCCGCGTCGCGCTCTCGACCTCGGATACGGCGCCGGGGCCTACACCATCGCCCTGGCGAAGGCCGGCTTCACCGTCGTCGCGGTGGACCAGGCCCCGGCCGAACCGCTGCTCCGGCGACTCTCGCCGCACGAGGACCTGGCGGAGCGCGTCACAGTGGTGGAGTCCCTCATCGAGCAGTACGTGGTCGAGGGGGACTTCGGCCTGCTCGTCGCCAAGGACGTGCTCCACTACCTGTCCCGGCGCGACATCGAAGCCGTGCTCACCCAGGCCGTACAGAGCTCCCGGTCGGTCAACGTGCACTACCTGGAGGTCTTCACCGGGATCTCCCGGACGGACGCCCAGGGCGGTCAGATCCACATCGAGGGCGAGGCTCGCTACACGCCGGAGACCCTCAGCCGCGCGCTGGAGCGGATCTACGAGGGCTGGGACGTGACCGTGAGCTGGGACGACCACGCCGAGCAGGACACACGCTCGCGGCGCACCTACTTCGAAGCGACTCGCGCGACCGTCACCGCGGTGCGGAGATGCCACGCTTCGGCCGGCACCACGACCACGAAGGGACGGGACGCTTCGTGACGACCACGGGCCATGGAGGCATCAGCTTCGTCATCCCCTGCCACAACGCGGGCGACTACCTCGTCGAGGCGGTGGAGTCGGTTGTCGGGCAGCCGCTTCGGCGTCCGTACGAGGTGGTGATCGTGGACGACGGGTCGGACGACGACACGGCCCGGAAGGCCATCGACACCTGCGCCGAGCTGCCCGGCGTACGCGTCGTCCGCCTCGAACAGCGCCAAGGGCACCATGCTGCCAGGAACGCCGGACTGGCGGCCGCGCGGCTGGAGTACGTGATGCAGGTGGATGCCGACGACCGGCTGGCCACCGAGCCGTTCCTCCTGGCGGCCGGGTCCTACCCGGACAGAGCGGTGGAGATCCTCGAATCCGACCCCGGCACCGCGTTCGTGCACACGATGTCGTGGATGTTCGGCGCCTTCGAGGGCTTCACCATCTCCTCGTACCCGTGCCGCGAGGACCTGGTGGTGCGCAAGCACCACGTGCCGACGTCGATCGTCTGTCGGCGGGCTGATGCCCTGGACTGCAGCCTGTACGACCCGAGGGTGCTCAAGTGGGGAGACTGGGCCTTCGCCGTCAACCTGCTGGCCAGTCGGTTCAGGCGAGGGGCGGCCAACAACATCCACTGCGTCGCCGGCCCGTTCTACGAGTACCGGGTGCACTCGCGAGTCGACCGAGTGTCCGACGCGGAGGTCTCGGAGCTCGACATGACTCGTCTCGTCGTGGAGAAGAACCTCGACTTCTTCCGGGACCGGCTGGACCGCAACGATGGGGCTGCCGCGATCGCCCTCGACGTACTGGGGCAGAAGCCGACACGCCTCGACGACCTTCTGTACATGGCGCAGTTCGATCTCCACCAGGCCCAGATCGTCGCGCAACAGCGCGAGTTCTCTCTGTCGAGCCCGTACGAGGCGCTGGGGATTCCGTAGGGCCACTGCCGGAGTGGCGTGTCACTCTCCAGGAAAGCTGTCGCGGCGCTCTTGATCATCCTGATACGACATGGGGGTGGATAGCGAAGCGCTGAGTCCCACAGAGCGTCTGCTTGCAGAGCGGGCGTGCGAACGCCTTATCGTCGAGTTCGTCCACAAGCTCGACCTCGGTGACCCGGGCGACGTGGCCGATCTCTTCACGGACGTCGGGGTCTGGGAGTGGGCGGAAGGCGACCGCCGGATTGAGGGCCGTGACGCACTTCGGGCGTATTTCGCCGGTCGGCCCGCGGACCGGATCTCGCGCCGGATCTGCACGAACATCCTGGTCACCGTCACGTCGGAGTCGACGGCCATCGCGACCACCTACTTCACGACGTACCGTGTCGACGGACATGCCGGCGGCTTCGTGCCCCCGCGGGCCCCGACGCAGGTCGGCCACTACGAGGACACGTTCCTCAAGGTCGAAGGCCGTTGGCTGCTCAGTTCTCGGTCCTTGTATCTGGCCTTCGCCGGACCGACCGAGCGGATTGAAGCACGATCCGCCGTCCCGGAGGCATAAGAACCCGGAGGGGGCCCAGACCAGACGATCTGGGCCCCCTCCGGGCATGTTTCGGCGCCTACTGCTGCGGCAGCCGGTCCAGCTGGGCCTGGATGCGGGCGATGTCCTCGTCCGCCTTGGCGAGCCGACCCTTGATCTTGTCCACGACGTTGTCGGGGGCCTTGGCCAGGAACGCCTCGTTCCCGAGCTTGCCCTCGGCCTGCGCCTTCTCCTTCTCGGCGGCGGCCAGATCCTTGGCGAGGCGCTTGCGCTCGGCGGCCACGTCGATCGTGCCGGACAGGTCGAGCGAGACCGTCGCGCCGGCGACCGGCAGGGAAGCGGTGGCGGAGAAGCCCTCGCCCTCCGGCTGGAGCCGCAGCACCTGACGGATGGCCGCCTCGTGCGGGGCGAGCGCGGTGTCAGCCAGCTCCAGGCGGGCCGGGACCTTCTGGCCGGGCTGGAGGCCCTGGTCCGAGCGGAAGCGGCGGACCTCGGTGACGACCCGCTGGACCAGCTCGATCTCCTTCTCCGCGGCCTCGTCGCGGAACCCGGAGTCCTTCGGCCACTCGGCGATGACGACCGACTCGCGGCCCGTCAGTGTGGTCCACAGGGTGTCCGTGACGAACGGAACGATCGGGTGCAGCAGTCGCAGGGTGACGTCGAGGACCTCGCCCAGTACGCGTGCCGAGACCTTGGCCTGCTCGCCGCCCGCGAAGAACGTCGTCTTCGACAGCTCGACGTACCAGTCGAAGACCTCGTCCCACGCGAAGTGGTACAGCGCGTCGGCCAGCTTCGCGAACTGGTAGTCGTCGTAGTAGGTGTCCGCCTCGGCGACGACTTTGTTCAGTCGGGACAGGATCCAGCGGTCGGTCGCCGACATCGCGGAGGTGTCCGGCAGCGGTCCCTCGACCGTGGCGCCGTTCATCATCGCGAAGCGGGTCGCGTTCCAGATCTTGTTGGCGAAGTTCCGGGACGCCTGGACCCAGTCCTCGCCGATCGGGACGTCGACGCCCGGGTTGGCGCCCTTGGCCAGGGTGAAGCGCAGGGCGTCGGAGCCGTACTTGTCCATCCAGTCGAGTGGGTTGACCGTGTTCCCGAACGACTTCGACATCTTCTTGCCGAACTCGTCGCGGACCATGCCGTGGAACGCGATCGTGTGGAACGGCGGCTGGCCATCCATCGCGTACAGGCCGAACATCATCATCCGGGCGACCCAGAAGAACATCAGGTCGTAGCCGGTGACCAGGACGGAGTTCGGGTAGAACTTCTCCAGGTCCGGGGTCTGCTCCGGCCAGCCGAGCGTGGAGAACGGCCACAGGCCGGACGAGAACCACGTGTCGAGGACGTCGGTGTCCTGCGTCCAGCCCTCGCCCGCGGGCGCCTCGTCGTCGGGGCCGACGCAGACCAGCTCGCCGTTCGGGCCGTGCCAGACGGGGATGCGGTGGCCCCACCACAGCTGGCGCGAGATGCACCAGTCGTTGAGGTTGTCGACCCAGTCGAAGTAGCGCTGCGACATGTCGGCCGGGTGGATGGTGACCCGGCCGTCGCGGACCGCGTCACCGGCGGCCTTGGCCAGCGTCTCGACCTTGACCCACCACTGCAGGGACAGACGCGGTTCCAGCGTCGTCTTGCAGCGCGAGCAGTGGCCCACGGAATGGACGTACGGACGCTTCTCGGCGACGATCCGGCCCTCGGCGCGCAGGGCGGCGACGATGGCGGAGCGCGCCTCGAAGCGGTCCAGGCCCTGGAAGGGGCCGTGGGTGGTGATCACGCCGCGCTCGTCGAGGACCTCGACGGATTCGAGGTCGTGGCGCTGGCCGATGGCGAAGTCGTTCGGGTCGTGCGCCGGGGTCACCTTGACGGCACCGGTGCCGAACTCCGGGTCGACGTGCGTGTCGGCGACGACCGGAATCGTACGGTCGGTCAGCGGCAGCTTGATCTGCTTGCCGATCAGGTGGGCGTAGCGCTCGTCGTCGGGGTGGACGGCGACGGCGGTGTCACCGAGCATCGTCTCGGCGCGGGTCGTGGCGACGACGATGGTGTCGTCGCCCTCGCCGTACTTCATGGAGACGAGCTCGCCGTCGTCGTCCTGGTAGTCGACCTCGATGTCGGAGATGGCCGTCAGACAGCGCGGGCACCAGTTGATGATGCGCTCGGCGCGGTAGATCAGGCCGTCGTCGAACATCTTCTTGAAGACGGTCTGGACAGCTCGGGACAGGCCCTCGTCCATGGTGAAGCGGTCCCGGCTCCAGGCCAGGCCCTCGCCGAGGCGGCGCATCTGGCCGGCGATCTGGCCTCCGGACTCGGCCTTCCACTCCCAGACGCGCTCGACGAAGGCTTCGCGGCCCAGGTCGTGGCGGGACTTGCCCTCCTTGGCGAGCTCGCGCTCGACGACGTTCTGGGTGGCGATGCCGGCGTGGTCCATGCCCGGCTGCCACAGCGTCTCGAAGCCCTGCATGCGCTTGCGGCGGGTGAGGGCGTCGATCAGCGTGTGCTCGAAGGCGTGGCCCAGGTGGAGCGAGCCGGTGACGTTGGGCGGCGGGATGACGATGGTGTACGCCGGCTTCTCGCTCTTCGCGTCCGCCTCGAAGTACCCGCGCTCCACCCAGCGCTCGTACAGCGGCCCCTCCACCTCGGCCGGCGTGTACTGCGTCGGCAGTTCGGTGGTGGGCGCTGTCTGCTGCTGAGTGTTGTCGGTCACGGCGGCCATTCTAAGGGCGTGCCCCGGCTGCTCTCGCCTGGCTTTTGCCGGCGTCACCGGGGCCCGATTACTCCCTTTACCGCCTCCGGCAGGTGAATCACTGTCGAACGGGGAACGCATTGTCGAGCGGTGGCACCAGGAGCTTGCCCGACTCCATGGCCTGCTGGGCATCGTGGATGGTCACATAGCGTCCCTGCTGGATGACTGGAGTGATCATCTCGACGCTTCCCACCTCGGAGAGGAAGAAGATCGTCCACGGGTACGTGGTCCGATCCTCGCTTTCTCTCGTGCGCGTGATCTCCACGGTCTCGGGAGTCGTGGCCCGGGTTCCGGGAAGCTCCTGCTCGACGGTCTCGACGGCCGTGACTTCGAATACGAGACCGCCGCCGCCAGGGGTGTACATGACCAGAAGTCGTGGCCGGGCCAGGCTCAGGTGGTTGCTGGTCGCCGGGCACATGTAGATGCCGTGGTCGCGCAGCTCGGCGAAGGCCAGCTCGTTGCCCGGAACGACGACCGCGTGGTCGTGCAGTGCGCGGAACCAGTCCATGGCCACCGACTTCTCCCAGATGGGCTTGCCCTGGTGCTGGTGGGTCGGTTCGGCCAGGAGGCCACGGCTGGCCATCTTCGCGACGCTCTTCGGCTCCCGCTTGGCGAGACCACCGAAATCGGCCCGGTTCAAGATCTCTGGCAGCTCGGGGCGTACTGGCATGTGGCTGTTCCTGTTCGGGTGTGATGTCGTGCGAGCTTGTGGGGGCGATTCGGCCCGTACGTTAGTCGGTTGCCGTGTGAGTGTGCTCGGTCCCAGGAACCGCGCTATTCGCATGTTCGATCTGTCGGATGCGTAACCGGGCTATAGCCGGCCGGAAGGGTTCTGTGCGCCGACTGCCGACTCTCGCGGTCTGACTTGTGCGGGGCTGTCCGGTGGACGACGGGTCGCGGCCGGTGGTGGGGACCACTGCCGACCACCGGCCGTCGGGGGTTTTGTGGCTGGGGCCGTGCCTCTGCGCTCAGTCCTTGTACCGGCGGAGGCTGCCGGCGCCCGCAGCAACGACGGTCTCCAGCCGGCCGTACTCGAGCATGTCCTCGTGCGTCATGAAGAGGATGAGGGTTTCACGGTGCGGGATGACGTACTTGAACAGAAGCTCGGCCATTTCGTACGCGGCTGCCTGGGCCTCGGCTCCAGCCTCGGGGTTGTGGACGTGAACGCCGGCGGCCTGGAACTCTTCGAGGGTGGCGTCATCGGCGAGGGCCTGTTCCTCGTCGGTGAAAGGGCGTCCGTCGAGGTGGCGGAAAGTGCGGGTGCCCGGAGGCCGGTTGAAGTTCGTGTCGAACAGCAGGGCCATGACGTGGGGCCGGATTTCTGTCTGGGGCATGGGCATACGGATTCTTCTTGAAGGGGCGGGTTGGGTGCCGGCGTGTTCTATGTTGCGGAGAATTCACGGTTTACCTAAACCGGGAATTGTCTGCTATGTTCCGCGGCTCGGTTTTGCGGTCAGCGTCGCCACGGCGAACTGTTCGCGAGCCTGGTACCGGTTTGCGCTGCCTGTTTCGGTGAGGTGACCGCGTACGTTCCTCGGGCGCGCTGGCCCTGGGAGTTGTCGGGGCCGGCGGGGAGGTCGGCCATCCGCCGCAGTCGCCACACGAGCACGTCGCTCACGCGTTCCGCCGTGCCCAGCTCCCGTCGTGCGGCTGCCTGGGCGAGCAGGGTGGCGGGACTGTGACCGGCTGCCTGGACCTCGACGAGGGTGGCTGTGAGGGCCGGCCAGCCGGGTTCGGCGAGGATTCGGGCGGCCGGCTCGGGCAGGGCTTGGCTTACGGCGGTGGCGTGGTGGCGTTGCCAGGCTGGAGCCAGGCGTCGGCCCTGGTGGTTGAGCATGGCCATGGGGTACTCGGCGGAGGCCTGGTTGGCGGCGCGCAGGTGTTCGGCGCTGGTGGGGCGCTTGGCGGTGGTGCCATCGCCCGGAGTGACCCGGTGCAGGCCGTAGTCCGCTTCGATGAGGCGGGCCTCGGCCTGGGCGCGGCGGGCCTCGTTGTGCAGGCGGGGCCTTCGGCCGTCCTCGCGGACCGGGGTGGCGATGATGTGGATGTGGTCGTCGGCGTGCCGGACGGCCGCCCAGTGGCAGCCGGCGTCGTCGCCGTCGGGGGCGATGCCGGTGGCGGCGACCATGCGGCGGGCGATGGCTGCCCAGTCGCCGTCGGACAGGATTGGGTCTTCGGGGCCGGCACGTACGGACAGATGCCACACGTGCTTCTCGGGGCGCCGGCCGGCGGGCAGGGCGTTGACGGGCTGGTCGAGCAGCAGCTGCAGCTGCCCGTAGGTGGCCTGCGGGGCGCGGCCGGGGTCGGGGGTGAGCGGGTCGAAGGCGGCCACCAGGTGGGGGTCGGTGTGCTCCTCATGGGTGCCGGGTCCGTACAGGTAGCGGATCAGGCCGATCGTCTCGCTGCCGCGTTTTGTGGATGCGGGGGATCATGAGGCGGGTCCACTGTCCCGGTGGGCGAGTAGGGCGTCGGTGGCGTCCTCCATGCGGCGGGCCGCGTCAGGACGGCCTGGGCGGTGGTGTCGAGGTGGGGTGTGTCGGCACCGGAGTTGAGGTGATCCGTGCAGCAGGGCTCAGCCGGTTGAGGCTGCGCCCCGCTGCACGGCGTCTCCGTGCTTCCGATCCCGAAGCAGCGGAGCGCTGAAGTCATAGGGCGACGGATCAGGCGCCAGCAGGGTCGGGCTCCCCGTCCTGGGGGCTCATCTCCTCCGGCTCCTGTTGTTGTGCTGGGATATCGACGGGATGGGTGCAGCGCCACAGGGCCCTCGTCCCGGACTCGGTGCGAACGGTTTCCTTGAGGCCCTGGTGGTCGCATTGGGCACATGAGCCGATGACTTCACGGTTGTACACCCAGCGGATGTCGGCGTGCAGCCGCCGGAAGCTGCCGAGTGCGAGAGGCGCTTCGTGCCAGCGGGGCGTCTCGTACTCGGGGATGGAGTGGTGAAGCTCGATCGCCCTGTCGATCTTTCCGTTGAGGCTGGTCACCGAGGCGGATGCTGCCTCCGGCGGCCCCATACGAGGATTGCGTTCCTTCCAGGCTGCGGCGGAGTCGGCAGCTCGCCAGGCGAAGCAGATCATCTGACCAGGCGTGTACCCGTGCTTGAAGCCCTTCCGGATGACCTCCGTGAGCTCCTCGCGTCGAGCTTCGGGTACTTCGGGATAGCCGTACTTCTTCGTGAGCAGGTTGTTGAGGTAGGCCGCGATGTCCGCGATCTCCATCCGGTCCATCAGAGCTGCGAAGGCATCACGCGCTGAGGCTCCCCGGGGTCCCGGCTGCGTCTGGAGGACGTACTTGACTTCCCTGGCGCGTTCCTGCGCGGCAGCCAGACCGCCGATGACCCGCCATGCGACTTCTGTGGAAACGAAGGCGATGCCGTCGCCATCCTGAGAACGAGCGAACGCCTGCGTCGGACTCTCCGGTGCGATGGCGAGCAGACCGGCGTAGTAGAGGGCCAGGAGGAGTTCCCTGTCCTGCTCTCCATCGCCGGTCCACCCCATGGGACCGATACTCGTGAGGCTGGGGACTGCCTTGCCGGGGTTGCTCGTGGCGTAGCTGATCAACGCCACGTAGAGGGCTAGGGCCAGAGGATTTTCCACCGCGAGGGGGCCGGTTGGTTCGCTCTTCCCATCCTCATCCTTGATCACACCAGCAATCAGGCGCTTGAAGCGCTCGCTCTCCTGCTGTACGCGCTCCTGCTCGACACGCCTCTGTTCAGCGGCGCGTTGTTGTCGCTCGATCTCCTCGCGTCTCTGGATCACCGTGCAATCCCCGCAGAGGTACGAGGAAGCCTCGGCATCCAGGTACTTGCCGCCCACCTTGTTTGCCCAGGACCGGTTGGTGACGCTGATCGGTTCGGAGCAGTTCACGCAGGGGCAGTTGAGCAGGACGGCGTGAGAGTGTGCCGTGGCCACCGCACCGATGTTGCTGGTGACGCCGATGCTGCTCACAGTCCGCGCCCAGGTTCCGTCGCCCTTGACCTCCCAGTAGAGGACGCTGATCCTCTGGGCATCTTCGGGAGCGTCGTGCTTGATCACGACGCGGATGCGGGGAGCGTCTTCCGGGAATGCCCAGATGATCGGCTGCGGAGTAGCTGCTCGTTGTTGTGACTGGTGCTTGTTGGCCCGTTCCCGCTTGCGGCGGCGCTCGCGCTTACCCACGTGTCTGTCCCTGGTCCATGTGTGGATGGTGGCGCACCCCGGGCGTCGGCAGGGCGGGATTCTGCCAATAGTGATGGCTCCTGGGGCAGACTCGGTCGAAGAACCCCACCAGCCAAGGTAGTTGCAGAACTGGCACCACTTGTCTGGCTGAGTGCGCAGGCCAGCGGTTTGAGCGATGGCCGCGTGGCCCGCTGGACTCGTGGCGCCCTGTTGAACGTCAGTCGTTGTCCTTACCGTTGAGATATGGCAAATGGGGTATGGCACACCGGATATGACATAGAGATCAATCTGTCCCTGCCCGGTCTCGGTCACCCGGACCGTCCGGATCTGCTCCAGGAGATCACCGCCAGCGTCTCCGAGCGCGACCCGCAGCTGCTCGAATGCCTGTCGCACCACGACAAGCGCGAGTGCCAGTCGGAGTCGGGCGGCAAATCGCCCTGGATGTTCATCCGCCGAGGGCGCGTGGGGGGCCGACGGCCGCTCGTCGCCTCGCACCTGCCGATCACGCACAAGGCGACGCCGGCGGAGAGCGCACAGCACAAGGCCACCAAGGAGCGGATCGTCGAGACCGCCGGGCGGTACGGCCTGGACGCCGAGGCCGAGGTTCCCATCGGCAATCGGCGTAGCGTCTCGGATGCCGTAGTCGTCGGACCCGGCGGCACGCGGATCGGCTGGGAGATCCAGTACCACCACCTCAGTCCCAGCAGCGTGCACCGGCGCTCGGTGAACGCCGTCGAGCACGGCATCACTCCTCTTTGGGTAGCGAAGGACCGGACAGCCTCGCTGATCGACCGGGCGCCGTGGGCACGGGTCGACGACATGCCGTGGAAGGACATCGCCGACGGCAAGGAGATGGTGATCCGCGGCGGGTACCGGCACCTCGAAGTCTGGAAGTGCGTAGCGAGCAGCGAGCGCCACTGCCTCATCAGCGAGGGTGCCGGCCATTGTGGCGCGATTCACGCGGACTGGTTCGTGCCTGCGCTGTGCCTCCCGGAAAAGAAGCCGGTCTTCATCGAGGACTTGGTCCTGCAGAGCGCCACAGGTGAGAGCGTCCCGGTCTACGTGCCCAACCGAGGAAGCGGCCGTGCCGGTCGGCACATGTGGGTCTCGGCCGACGACTGCGCACTGTGGCAGGAGCTCATCGGCGAGAGGACGCCTCTCCCCGCAGCCCCGGCCGAAGAGGAGGACGACGTGATCAGCTTTGCCGAGCAGGAAATCGACCGCGCCTGCCGAGCAGGGGAGGAGGGCTGGTTCGTCAGCGACGGCCGGCCCATCCGTGACCTCGACCAGCCGACCGGCGGCTTCACGCTTTCCCGCATGCCGGTCCAGCACTCCCGCGGCCCGCTGCGGATCACCACCGTGGAACGCGCCGCCGCCTCCGCTGCGCTGGGGTGTCCGCCGTGGGAGCTCGGGCTGTGCGCCGGCTGCGGCCAGATGATGCGGCGCTACGGGCTGAACGCCGCCATGTACTGCAACGTGTGCCGGTCCGTCCTCAACGCGCGATAGCCGGGAACTGCAACCAAGACTGCAGCCACCAACGTCGAAGGCCCCCGCAGCGAGCTGCGGGGGCCTTAGACGTATTGCCCGGTGAGAGCAATGGCGGAGGATACGAGATTCGAACTCGTGAGGGGTTGCCCCCAACACGCTTTCCAAGCGTGCGCCCTAGGCCACTAGGCGAATCCTCCGCCGCAAACAATACAAGACGTTGGAGGGTGCTCGCGAACACGTTCGCCGGAGATCGTCTTCGGGGGGTGTGCGGGCCGTCCGGCGGGGGTGGGCGGGTGGACCTGAGGGGGTGGGGATCCGCTAAGGTGGGCGTCAGCCCCTCACGTGGCGCTATCTGACTGAACTCCCCCAGGGCCGGAAGGCAGCAAGGGTAGGTTGGCTCTGGCGGGTGCGTGGGGGGCCCTTTGCGTTTCCGGGGGTGGTGGGGTGCGGTGGGCTTGCGGGGCTGTGTTCCGGGGTGTCTGAGCTGGGGCGGGGGCTTCTGCTCGGGGCGTGTGGGGTCGGGTGTCAGTCCGCCCCGATAACCTCGTAGATGTGTCGTCCCTTGCGCTGTACCGCCGCTACCGCCCCGAGTCGTTCGCCGAGGTCATCGGTCAGGAGCATGTCACTGACCCGCTCCAGCAGGCCCTGCGGAACAACCGGGTCAATCACGCGTACCTGTTCAGCGGGCCGCGTGGCTGTGGGAAGACGACCAGTGCGCGCATCCTCGCCCGCTGTCTGAA
This sequence comes from Streptomyces sp. NPDC059452, assembly GCF_042750035.1. Classification (NCBI taxonomy): domain Bacteria; kingdom Bacillati; phylum Actinomycetota; class Actinomycetes; order Kitasatosporales; family Streptomycetaceae; genus Streptomyces; species Streptomyces sp. NPDC059452. The sequence continues at coordinate 73,072 of NZ_JBHYVE010000021.1, read as the reverse complement.
CTGCGAGCAGGGGCCCACGCCGGCCCCGTGCGGGGAGTGCCAGTCGTGCCGGGACCTCGCGCGCAACGGGCCGGGGTCCATCGATGTGATCGAGATCGACGCCGCCTCGCACGGTGGTGTGGACGACGCCCGTGATCTGCGCGAGAAGGCGTTCTTCGGGCCCGCCTCCAGTCGTTACAAGATCTACATCATCGACGAGGCCCACATGGTCACCCCAGCGGGGTTCAACGCCCTGCTGAAGGTGGTCGAGGAGCCGCCGGAGCACCTCAAGTTCATCTTCGCCACCACCGAGCCCGAGAAGGTCATCGGGACGATTCGGTCGCGTACGCACCACTATCCGTTCCGGCTCGTTCCTCCGGGGACCCTGCGCAGCTATCTCGCCGATGTGTGCGGCCGGGAGAACAGCCCCGTTGAGGACGGTGTCCTGCCGCTCGTCGTGCGGGCCGGGGCCGGGTCCGTGCGTGACTCCATGTCCGTGATGGACCAGCTGCTGGCCGGTGCGGGCGACGACGGTGTGACATACGCCATGGCGACCTCGCTCCTCGGGTACACGGACGGCTCGCTGCTCGACTCGATCATCGACGCCTTCGCCGCCGGTGACGGGGCCGCCGCCTTCGAGGTCGTGGACCGGGTGATCGAGGGCGGTAACGACCCCCGGCGGTTCGTGGCCGATCTGCTGGAGCGGCTGCGCGATCTGGTGATCCTGGCCGCCGTGCCCGACGCGGGGGACAAGGGGCTCATCGACGCCCCCGCCGATGTCGTCGAGCGGATGCAGGACCAGGCCTCCGTCTTCGGTGCCGCCGAGCTCAGCCGCGCCGCCGACCTGGTCAACGACGGGCTCACCGAGATGCGCGGCGCCACCTCGCCGCGCCTCCAGGTGGAGCTGATCTGTGCCCGGGTCCTGCTTCCCGCCGCCTTCGACGACGAGCGGTCGATGCAGGCCCGGCTCGACCGGCTGGAGCGCGGTGCGTCCGCCGCCGCTGCCGCCTCGTTCGCCGTGCCGCCCGCCGGAGCCGTTCCGATGGGGTACGTACCGGGGACGGAGGCCCACGCCCCGCAGGCCGTCCCCGTAGCCCCTGCCGGTCCCGATGTCGCCCGTGCTGCCGTACGGGGTGAGGCGCCGGCCTCCGTGCCTGCCGCCTACGCACCGCCCGCCGCCCCGGCCGAGCCCGTGGTCCAGCAGCCCCCCGCCGAGGCCCCCGGGCAGCGGCCCGGGTCCTGGCCCACCGCCGCCGGTGCGGGCGAGCAGGCCCGGCGCCCCGGTGGCTGGCCCACCGCCTCCGCCCCCGGCAGCGGCCCCGCCTCCCCGCCCCCCGCCGCACCCGCACCGGCCGCCCCGGCCCCGGCGGCTCCCTCCGCACCGGCCGCCGCCCCGGCGGGCCAGGGCCAGGGCATGGCTCAGGGCGCCGGCCAGGTCCAGAGCATGTGGCCCGACATCCTGGAGGCGGTGAAGAACCGGCGCCGCTTCACCTGGATCCTGCTCAGCCAGAACGCCCAGGTGACCGGGTTCGACGGGACCACCCTCCAGATCGGCTTCCTCAACGCGGGCGCCCGTGACAACTTCACGAGCAGCGGCAGCGAGGACGTCCTGAAGCAGGCGCTCGCCGAGCGGTTCAACGCCCAGTGGCGCGTCGAAGCGGTCGTCGACGCCTCCGGCGGCGGTGCGGCGCCCCCGTCCCTCGGCGGCGGCCGCCCGGCCCCGCAGTACCAGCCCGCCCCGACGCCTTCACCCGCCGCCCCGACCCCGACGGCGTACGAAGGGAGGCCGGCTCACGCCCCCCAGCAGCACACCCAGCACCAGCCTCAGTCACAGGGCCAGGGGCAGGCACAGTCCCAGCAGCCTTCGTCCCCTTCCGCTTCGCAGCAGACCCACCAGCCCCAGCAGCAGCGCCGGGACACCGCTCCACCGCCCGCCCCCGAGCCCTCTCACGGTGGGTACGCGTCGGAGCCGCCGCGCTCCGTGGCCCCCGAGGACGACACCCCGGAGGCCGACGATCCGGATCTCGTCGACTCCGCCCTCTCCGGCCATGAGCTGATCGTCCGCGAGCTGGGCGCCACCGTGGTGGAGGAGTTCAACAACGAGCAGTAGCCCCCCATGGTCGGTAGCCACGCGAGCAGTACGTGAGGAGCAGCCCCGCGGGCAGTCGTCGGCCGAGGAGTGGCCGCTCCGAGAAGTGGCCGCCCCGAGCCGTCGTCGAACCAGCTGGAGTCCCCGGACGGGCGGTCAGGCCGTCCGGGCGGTGGCCCGGGAAGACCGCCAGGCCGTCCACGGACCGGTGGCCGTCCTGGCCCGTGCCGCCCGGCGGTTAGGCTGCACCCCGTGAAGGTCCTCGTCATCGGCGGCGGCGCCCGCGAACATGCCCTGTGCCGCTCTCTGTCCCTCGACCCCGATGTCACCGCTCTGTACTGCGCCCCCGGCAACGCCGGCATCGCAGAGGTGGCCGAACTGCACCCGGTCGACGCGCTCGACGGTGACGCCGTCGCGCGCCTCGCGGCCGGGCTGGGCGCCGAGCTGGTGGTCGTCGGCCCGGAGGCACCGCTCGTCGCCGGGGTCGCCGACGCCGTGCGCGCGGCCGGCATCCCCTGCTTCGGCCCCTCCGGCGAAGCCGCCCAGCTGGAAGGCTCCAAGGCGTTCGCCAAGGACGTCATGGCCGGGGCCGGAGTGCCCACTGCCCGTAGCTACGTCTGCACCACCCCCACGGAGATCGACGAGGCCCTCGACGCCTTCGGTGCTCCGTACGTGGTCAAGGACGACGGCCTCGCGGCGGGCAAGGGCGTCGTCGTCACCGACGACCTCGCCGCCGCCCGCGACCACGCCCTCTCCTGCGACCGCGTGGTCATCGAGGAGTTCCTCGACGGCCCCGAGGTCAGCCTCTTCGCCATCACCGACGGCACCACCGTGCTGCCGCTCCAGCCCGCCCAGGACTTCAAGCGCGCCCTGGACGGCGACGCGGGCCCGAACACCGGTGGCATGGGCGCCTACTCCCCGCTCCCGTGGGCCGACCCCAAGCTGGTCGACGAGGTCCTCGAAACCGTCCTCCAGCCGACCGTCGACGAGCTCCGCCGCCGGGGCACGCCCTTCTCCGGGCTGCTCTACGCGGGCCTCGCGATCACCTCGCGCGGGGTCCGGGTCATCGAGTTCAACGCCCGCTTCGGCGATCCGGAGACCCAGGTCGTGCTGGCCCGGCTCCGTACGCCGCTGGCCGGGGTCCTGCTCGCCTCCGCCAACGGCACCCTGGATGTGCTCCCGCCGCTGAAGTGGCGCGAGGACGCGGCGGTCACCGTCGTCATCGCCTCGCACAACTACCCGGACACCCCCCGCACCGGCGACCCGATCGACGGGCTCGCGGATGTGGCGGCGCAGGATGCGCCGGATGCGTACGTCCTGCACGCCGGGACCCGTACCGAGGGCGGCGCGGTCCTCAGCGCGGGCGGCCGGGTCCTCTCCGTGACCGCGACCGGCAAGGACCTCGCCGCGGCCCGTGAGCGCGCCTACACCGCGCTCGGCCGCATCCGCCTCGACGGCTCCCAGCACCGGACCGACATCGCCCTGAAGGCCGCCGGAGGCTGATCAGCCCCGGCTCGCCTCCCCGTAACCGCCGTAACCCCCGCAGCCCCTCCCGCCCCCCTGAACGCCACTGGCGTACGCAGGCAGGCGCGAGGGGCTGCCGCGTAACCAGTCCCCGGCCGTGCGTAACCAGTCCCCGGCCGTGCGTAAGCCAGTCCGGCCGCGCGCAAAAGTCCCCGGCCGCTCGCGCGAAGGCCCCCAGGCGCTTGCGTGGAGCTCCTCAGGTGCTTCAGCACTGCCCTACGGACGCGAACACGTCAGCAGCTTTGCCCAAAGCCATTCCATCGGGTGACGACTGGGCCAGACGGATGACGCCCGCCGAGGCCCCAACTAGGGTGCGGCGCAAGCGTTCCGGCACTTGGCCCACCGGCATTGCGATGTCAGTGACGGGTGCCACAGTGGGGGAGTGAGCAACACCGTCGCGGAGCAGAGGGGGTGACATCCGGCCGTGTCCGGTATCGACGTGGGTGAGGAGCTGGGTGCGCGGGCCGCACAGGCCCGGGCGCTCGCCCTGCTGCGGATCCGCAGCAGGGCGGTGGCCGCGGTGATCACGCCCGCGGCCGTGGCCGTCGTGCTGTTCGCCGCGGGCGCCCAGGGGCATCTCGGCGGGCCCTTCTGGGACGGCGTGCGCTGGGTGGTGCTCGGGGTCGCCGTCGTGGTGCTGCTGGTGGCCGCCGCCGTCGCGGTGGCCGTCGCGCGGGCCCGGCCCGCCGTGAGCCCGACCGTCCCCGTGTCGGAGGAAGGGGCCCCCGATCTCTACCGGCTGGTCCGGGACCTGGCCGACCGGCTCGGCGTCCCCGCGCCCTCGGCCATAGCGCTGACCCCGGACTGCGACAGCTGGCTGGAGGACCGTACGCACCGGACACACCGCGCGCACCGTACGCACCGCGGGGCGCCCAAAGCCGATCAGGCGGCCGGGGAGGCCGGGGGACGGGATACCAAGGGCAGGGAGGGCAGGGAGGACCGGGAGGGTCGGGAGGCCAGGGAGACCGCACCCGTCCTGGTGATCGGTTCGCCGTTCCTGTGGTGGATGCGGGTCGCCGAGCTCCGTGCCGTCCTCGCCCCCGTCGTGGCGGGCACCGGCTCCTCCGCGCACCCCGACATAGCCGCCGCCCGGCGCTTCGTCCGAGGTCTGGACGCCGCCGTGGCCGACGCCGCCGCCCCCGGCCGGGGCGTGCTGCGCGGGGCGCCGGTCACCTTCACCGGCTGGGTCGCCCGGCTGCTGCTGCGCGCCTGCCGGGAGCACGCCGCCGAGATGGAGCGGTGCGTGGCGGCCACGGCCTCGATGCGCGCCCAGAGCGTCGACTACGCGCTCCGCATCGCCGCCCAGGAGCAGGTCGGCCTCGCCTACGCGGGCTGGGACCGGCTGCTGACCCGGGTCGCGCTGCCCGCCTGGCGGATGGGGCGCTGGCCCTCCCGGCTGGACGCCGGGGTGGTCTCCGCCCTCACCGAGCTCTCCCGCCGGGACCGGCTGGCCGACGGCTTCACCTCGCGCCTCGGTGAGCGTCCCGCGTGCGACCTCCTCGAAGAGCCCGGCGTCGCCGACGAGGCCACCTCCCTGCTCGCCGCCCGGCTCTTCCACGGCGGCCCCGCCGAGAGCGGTCCGGGCTGGGCGCCGGTGGACTGGCAGCAGTATCCGGAAGAGGTCGTCGACCGGAAGTGGCGTACGGAGGCGGCCCGGCTGCACCGGGTGCTCGACGCCATGGGCGTACCCCCGGCCTCCGCTGCCGATCCGGCGGTGCCCACCCTGGCCCGTGTCATGGAGCACCTGGCCGGTCCCGGCGGGCCCGGGGAGGAGCTCGCGGCGGGCATCGGGGCGGCCGTCGCCCGCGACGACGCCCAGGCCCCGGCCACCGGCCCGGCGGCGCAGCAGCAGAAGGCGCCCGGTGCCGGTCCGGACCCCCTCGACCTCTGGGGCCCCGACCCGCTGCCCCTCTTCCCGCTCCAGCCGCCGCGTACGGGCACGGAGCTGCTCGCCGATCACGTCGCGGCCATGGTCTGCTGCGCGGCCGTGGACACGGCGGGCGCCGCCCCCGGCCTCGACTGGCTGGACGGCCCCGCCCTGCTCGTCGACGGCGAGCGCCGGGCGGACCTCGCGGTGCCGGTCCTCAGCCTGGTCGAGGACGGCGACCCGGACCCGCTGCGCTCCTGGCTGGCCGAGGTGGGCGTCCGCTCCGACAAACCCGTACGGCTGGTGTGAGCGCGAAGGTGAGCACCGCGTACCTGAGCACCGCGCACACCAGCACCGTACGTATGAGCACTGCACGTACGAGCACTTCACGCACGAGCACCGCGCACGCACGAGCACTTCACGTACCAGCATCGCTGTCGTGACCACGGAGCCGTGGCCATGGAAGGGAACGTTCCGTTCACGTCAATTAACGACGAAGGGTGACGGAGTGCGTGCGTTATGTGATGTGCTGGGGACCGGCGCTGATACGGAGCGCGCCGGAGTTGTCCGGGGGACCTGAGGGAGGGGCGCGGCATGGGGGCGGAGCAGATTCGCCGATGGGAGTCGGGCGCCCTCGCGCACGCGGTGAGCGACCCCTTCGGACAGGGCCCGCTGCCCTGGCTGCGCGGCAGTGAGAACTACTTCGACGACACCGGCCAGGTCGTCCCCTGGTACGCGGACCCCGACCTCGGCCGCAGCGGTACCGGCGGCGGCACCCGCACCGCCGACGACGTGCGCCGGCAGATCAAGGGCTTCGCCTCCCCCGGCGCGGCGGCTCCCGGCGAAGCCGTCGACTTCCACATCACCGTGGACCCGCCCCAGCAGTTCTCCGTGGACATCTACCGGATCGGTCATTACGGCGGCGACGGCGCCGCCAAGATCACCACGAGCCCACGCCTCTCCGGCATCGTCCAGCCCGCCCCCCTCGCCGCGGACCGGACCGTCTCCTGCCACCACTGGTGGATGTCCTGGCGGCTCCAGATCCCGAGCTACTGGTCGGTCGGCGCGTATGTGGCCGTCCTGACGACCGCCGACGGGTACCGCTCGCACATCCCGTTCACCGTCCGCCACGACCACCCCGCCGACCTGCTGCTCCTGCTCCCGGACATCACCTGGCAGGCGTACAACCTCTACCCGGAGGACGGCCGGACCGGTGCCAGCCTCTACCACGCGTGGGACGAGCGGGGGCGGCTGCTCGGCGAGGAGGACGCCGCCGTCACGATCTCCTTCGACCGCCCGTACGCGGGGGCGGGCCTGCCCCTGCACGTGGGACACGCGTACGACTTCATCCGCTGGGCCGAGCGGTACGGCTACGACCTCGCCTACGCCGACGCCCGCGACCTGCACGCGGGCCGCATCGACCCCAGCCGCTACCGGGGCCTGGTCTTCCCCGGCCACGACGAGTACTGGTCGCTGCCGATGCGCCGGGCCGCCGAGCGCGCCCGCGACTCCGGCACCTCGCTCGTCTTCCTCTCCGCCAACACCATGTACTGGCAGGTGGGCCTCGCCCCCTCCGCCTCCGGCATCCCCGACCGGCTGCTGACCTGCCGCAAGCGCCGGGGGCCCGGCAAGTCCGCCCTCTGGCGCGAGGTGGACCGGCCCGAGCAGCAGCTGCTGGGCATCCAGTACGCGGGCCGGGTGCCCGAGCCGAGCCCGATGGTCGTGCGCAACGCCGAGCACTGGCTCTGGGACGCCACGGGCGCGGTCGACGGCGACGAGATCGCGGGCCTGGTCGCCGGGGAGGCCGACCGCTACTTCCCCCGCACGAGCCTGCCCGAGCACGACAACCGCATCCTGCTCGCCCACTCCCCGTACCAGGACTCCGAGGGCGCCACCCGCCACCAGGAGACCTCGCTCTACCAGGCCCCCTCCGGCGCGCTCGTCTTCGCCTCCGGCACCTTCGCCTGGTCCCCGGCCCTGGACCGCCCCGGCCATGTCGACTCCCGCATCCAGCAGGCCACGGCCAACCTCCTCGACCGGATCTGCAAGCGCGACTGAACCGGGGCCGGTACGACGCGGCTGGCCGGTCTGCCGGTGCGGTCGGCCGGATTTACCGACGCGGCCAACGATCCGGAATCGCCCGTGGCGTTCACGCCGCCTGATCGCGAGCCCCTATTCAAAAGATCTTGTTCCGTGTGTAGTTTACGTGTAAGTTCGTTTAGTCTGCGGCGAGTTGAGCATCATCAACAGCCGCGCTGCCCAGGGGGGAATCCCTGGTGTTCTCCAATCCGAAGCCAAGGCCCTCGAACGGTTTTGCACCATGGGGAGATGACGAAATGGGTGCCAAGAGACCCGTGCTGACGCGCGCCGCCACGGTGGCCGCTGTGTCGGTCGCCCTGCTTGCCTCCGCCACCTCGACGGCTACGGCCGACGGCGACGGCGATTGCACGAACACTGGCAACATCTGCGTGTTCAATTACCAGCAGCCCACCAGCTACACCGAGGGCTACTACGACTTGAACGACCCGCACCCGAACTTCCACGGCAAGTACTACCTCATCAAGCGCGCGTATCTCGGTGACTCGATCGGTGCCGCGTCGAATGACGCCAAGGCGCCCACCTCGTGTGCCGGATTCACCTTCTACTGGCACACGGGCTATGGCGGTACGAGTTACTTCGCCAGCCGGAACTTCCGGTATCTGACCTTCTACGACAACAACAACGAGTTCTCCTCGTTCCGGAAGACCGGGTGCTGACGAAGGTGACCGGACTTCCGCGCGTCGTCGGGGCGACCGCCCTGCTCGCTCTTGCGATGTGCGCCTGCTCTTCCCCGGGCGCAGGGGGCGGAGAGCCGGAGATCGGCTCCGTCCCCACCCCGGGCCATCTCGACGCAGCGCAGATCACCACGCCGCTCGACGCCTACCTCCCGACACCGGAGGAGAACTACACGCTCAAGAAGGCGCGTGTGCTGCTGGTCAACGCCTGTATGCGGAGCCTGGGTTACGAGCAGAACCCGCAGCCGCTGGCGCGGTTCAGCGGGAAGCCGTATCTGGAGCACTCCGAGTTTCTGGTGGTGCCGATCGCCCAGGCGGAGAAGTACGGCTACAAGCCGCCGCCCGCCCCCGACCGGGAGAGAGGGTCAGGGGCCGAGTCGCTGTACGCCAAGAACGTGACGGACGTACAGGGCAACCTGTTGAGCGGCAGGGTCTCCACGTTCAATGGCAAGAAGGTTCCTGCGGGGGGCTGCGAGGGCGAAGCCCTGCGGACCATCACGGCGGGAGCGGCGACCTCGGAGGAGGTCACCTTGCCGGACGGCTCGGCGGCCGGTGCCGGCAAGGGAGGTTTCGGCGAGGGTTTCGCCGAGATGGTGGTCGCCTCCGCGAGGGGAAAGGCCATGGCCGAGGTCCGCGAGGACAGCCGCTTCCTCGACGCTTCCGAGCGCTGGTCGGACTGCATGAAGAAGCAGGGTTACGACTACGACTCCCCGAGCAGCGCCTGGAACGAGAAGAAGTGGTCCGACGCCACCCGGGCCGGGAAGCAGGAGATCGCCGTCGCGGTCGCCGACATGGGTTGCAAGAAGAAGGTCAACTACCTGGGCGTGGGCATCGCCGTGGAGACGGCCTACGAGAAACAGGTGATCGAAGAGAGCGCCGAAGTTCTCGAGGACGCCAAGGACAAGACCGCCAGGTGGATCGAGAATGCGAACCAAGCGATCGAAGCACGCTGACCGTGGTACGTCCGTCGGCGGTCCGGCGCACGGTGCACCGCCACCGCCGCCACCGGCCCTGGCCCGTCGCAGGCGCGTACTGATCGCGGTTGTCGTGGGGGCGCTGGTGGCAGGAGGCGTCGGCTTCGGGGCCTCCACGATGATCAAGTCACCGGCTCAGGCCGCTGCGGAGGCGGGAGCCCCGGAGCGGGACGTGCTCACGGCCGACGTCGAGCACCGCGTGCTGCGCGCCTCGCTGGTGGTACGCGGGCAGGTCGCCGCCGAGCGGACCCTCACCGTCTCCGCGGCGGTGAGCGCCGCGGAGGGGGCCGAACCTCTGGTCACCAAGGCGCCGCTGCGGCCCGGCGACCGGGTGAAGGCGGCGAGCGTGCTCGTGGAGATCTCGGGGCGCCCGGTCTTCGCGCTGCCCGGCTCTCTTCCCGCCTACCGCGACCTCAGGCCCGGGGCCCGCGGGCCGGACGTGACCCAGCTGCGCGAAGCGCTGGCCGGGCGCGGCTTTCCCTCGACCGCCGATTCCGCGGGTGAGTTCGGCGCCGGAACCCAGGCCGCCCTGGACGCCTTCTACCGGTCCCTCGGATACGACCCACGCCCGGTCGCCGAGGACGGCGCCGCCCAGGTCGAGGCGGCCATGACGTCCGTCACCGACGCCGAGAGGGCTTTGCAGGACGTCCGGGCCGCGGACCGGCAGGAGGAGAAGACCGTGGTCCGGGCCCAGGAGGACCTGGGCCGGGCCGAGAAGGCGTTGGCCGCGGCGCGTCTCCAGGCCGGTGCCATGCTCCCCGCCTCGGAAGTCGTCTTCCTGGACCGCTTTCCGGCCCGGGTCGAATCGGTCACCGCTGGAGTGGGTGACCGGGCTCCGGGCAGCGTCATGACGATCTCCTCCGGTTCGCTCGGCATAAGGGGAGCGCTCACGCCGAGTCAGCGCGGCGCGGTGCGGTCCGGGCAGAAGGTGCGCATCCTCGCCGAGGCCACCGGCGACGAGTTCGACGGCACGACCACCTCGGTCACCGAACCGGGCGGCTCGGTGCGGCGGGAGGGGGGCGACGGCGAGTCGGAAGGCGGCGGGGAGGGGGAAGCCGACGGCGCGGGCGCCCTGGCCACCCTGAACGTCACACCGGACAAGAAGATCGACGCGGCGCTCGTCGGCCAGGAGGTGCGTCTCACCATCGAGATCAAGGCTTCCCGGGGCAAGGTCCTGGTCGTCCCCTTCTCCGCCGTATCGTCCGCCGCGGACGGCAGCACCGTCGTCACGGTCCTCGCCCGGAACGGAGAACGCCGTCAGATACGGGTACGCCCCGGCCTGGAGGGCGACGGCAGTGTCCAGGTGACCCCGGTGCCGAAGGACGCCCTCGCGCCGGGTGACCGTGTCATCGTCGGCAAGGCGCCCGGTGGCGAGGTCAGCGTCCGATGACCCCCGCGCCGGTCATCGAGCTCCGCGGCGCCGGGCTCACCTATCCCGGCCCGCCGCCCGTCCCCGCGTTCCTTCCCGTCGACCTCGTCATCACAGGCGGTGAGTACGTCACCATCACCGGGCCGTCCGGGTCGGGCAAGTCGACGTTCCTCAATATCGCGGGCCTCATCGACGCGCCCACCGAGGGGCGTTGTTTGCTCGACGGCATGGACACCACCGGCCTTCCGGACTCCGATCGGGCCGGGCTGCGGGGGCGTCGCATCGGATTCGTCTTCCAGTCGTTCCACCTGCTGCCGCACCGCAGTGCCCTGGACAACGTGGCGCTCGCCATGGTCTACGGCGGGGTTCCCCGCCGGGAACGGGCCGCCCGCGCCCGGGACGCGCTGATGAGGGTGGGGCTGGGCCACCGCATCGACGCCATGCCGACCAGGCTCTCCGGTGGTGAGCGGCAGCGCGTGGCCATCGCGCGCGCCTTGGTGGGACGCCCCTCCCTCCTGCTGTGCGACGAGCCCACAGGCAACCTCGACACGGCGACCGCCGACTCGGTCCTCGCACTTCTCGATGATCTGCACAAGGACGGAATGACTCTCGTCGTCATCACCCACGACGCCGCGGTCGCGGCCCGCGGCAGCCGCGCCCTGGCCATCCGGGACGGCAGGCTCACCGAGCCGCGCCCGGCCCGTGACGCGACGCCCGCCCCGCTCCACGCCTCGGCCGACCACCGGTCCGGCGCGTGAGGCCCCCGGGTCGCGGAGCCCGGCGAGCCGGACGCCGTCGGGGCGGACGCCGCCGGACCGACCGGGCCGACGTCTCCCGCTTCGCGCTGCGCGACCTCCTGTCGGAGGCCGTCGCGGGCGTGCTCCAGCGGCCGACGCGCTCGGCGCTCACCGCACTGGGCACGGTGCTGGGCATCGGGTCGTTCGTGGCCGTCCTCGGTCTGACGGCGACGACCTCATCCCAGATCGACGGCCGCTTCAACGCGCTGACCGCCACCGAGGTCACGGTCGAGGACATCGGCCCGGCCGACGGATCGGCCATCGGCGTCTCCTTCCCCGATGACGCGGCCGACCGGATCGAACGTCTCAACGGCGTCTCGGACGCCGGCGTCTACTGGCCGGTGAGCCTGCCGGACGGCGACAGCGTCCGGGCCTCCCCCGTCGGTGCCACCGTGGGTGAGGAGGAGACTCAGGTCGCGGCCGCCGGCCCGGGTGTTCTGCGCGCGGCGCAGCCCACGCTGAAGGCGGGGCGGCTCTTCGACGAGTACCACGAGAAGGAAGCCGTCCCGGTGGCCGTCGTCGGCTCCGGGATGGCCGCCAGGCTCGGCATCACCACGCTGGAGAGCCGTCCGGTCGTGTTCATCGGGGACCGGCCCTTCACGGTCATCGGCATCATCGGCGACGTGCGGCGCAAGGCCGATCTGCTGCTCTCCGTCGTCGTACCGGGCAGTGTCGCCGCCCGCGAGTGGGGCGAGCCCGGCGCGGAATCCCCCGCCAGGATGCTGATATCCACGGAGCTGGGCGCAGCCGCCCAGATCGCCGACCAGGCGCCCCTGGCCCTCGACCCGGCCCACCCTGAGCGGTTCAAGGCGGTTCCGCCGCCGGACCCCAAGGCGCTGCGGGACACCGTCGGCTCGGACCTGAACCAGCTCTTCCTGCTGCTGGCTGTCGTGTGCCTGGTCATCGGGGCGGTCGGTATCGCCAACACGACCTTGGTGGCCGTGCTTGAGCGGACGGGAGAGATCGGTCTGCGTCGCACTCTGGGAGCGCGGGCCGGGCACATCACCAGCCAATTCCTGGCCGAGTCCGCGGCCCTGGGAGCGGTGGGCGGGCTGGTGGGGACCGCGTTGGGCGCACTGACGGTGGTGGCCGTCGCGGTGGCGCGGGAGTGGACACCGGTCGTGCACCCCACCACGCTGCTCGCAGCGCCCCTGATCGGCCTGGTGACGGGGCTGCTCGCGGGGGCGTACCCGGCATGGCGGGCCAGCCGGATCGAGCCCGCCGAGGCGCTGCGCCGCTGAGTACGGGCGTGTGAGGGCGGAAGGGAGGGCCGGTGGTGGGCCGGGAGGGCCGGGTGGCGGCCCGGGTCCGCACGCCCCTCCGGGCCCCGTGCGCGCCCTGCCCCCTCCGTACGGGACAATCGGAACCGCTCCTGGATCAATCTACGCGGAGGCACCGTGTCCGGTTTTGTAGAAAAGCCCGAGCCCGTACAGGTTCCGGGCCTCACCCACCTGCACACCGGCAAGGTGCGTGACCTGTACCGGAACGAGGCGGGCGACCTCGTCATGGTCGCCAGCGACCGTATCTCCGCGTACGACTGGGTCCTGCCCACCGAGATCCCCGACAAGGGCCGCGTCCTCACCAAGCTCTCGCTCTGGTGGTTCGACCAGCTTGCCGACCTCGTCCCCAACCACGTCCTCTCCACCGAGCTGCCGCCCGGCGCCCCGGCGGACTGGGAGGGGCGCACCCTCATCTGCAAGTCGCTGCGGATGGTCCAGGTCGAGTGCGTGGCGCGCGGCTATCTGACCGGTTCCGGGCTCACCGAGTACAACGCCTCCCGTACGGTCTGCGGCATCGGCCTCCCCGAGGGCCTGGTCGACGGCTCCGAGCTGCCCGGCCCGATCTTCACCCCGGCCACCAAGGCGGCCGTCGGCGACCACGACGAGAACGTGACGTACGAGGAGGTCGCCCACCAGGTCGGCGTGGAGACCGCCGCCGAGCTGCGCCGGACCACGCTCGACGTCTACCGCCGCGCCCGGGACATCGCCCACCACCGCGGGATCGTCCTGGCCGACACCAAGTTCGAGTTCGGCTATGAGACCACCGAGGACGGCGGCGAGCGGCTGATCATCGCCGACGAGGTGCTGACCCCGGACTCCTCGCGGTTCTGGCCCGCCGCCACCTGGCAGCCGGGGCGCGCGCAGCCCTCATACGACAAGCAGTTCGTCCGCGACTGGCTGACCTCGCCGGCCTCCGGCTGGGACCGCGCGAGCGAGCAGCCGCCCCCGGCGCTCCCGCAGGAGATCGTGGACGCGACCCGCGCCAAGTACATCGAGGCGTACGAGGTCCTGACCGGCGCCACCTGGGCGTGACGGGCAGCGGATGAGAACGGAGAAGGCCCCGGTCCTTGAGGACCGGGGCCTTCTCCCTTTCTGGAGCGGACGACCAGGTTCGAACTGGCGACCTCAACCTTGGCAAGGTTGCGCTCTACCAACTGAGCTACGTCCGCGTGCGCCGAAGTGCGGTGCCCACTATACCCAACCCCGCTCGCGTGCGAGACGCACCGCCGTGTGCCGGTTCTCCGCACCGATCTTGGCGGCGGCCGAGGAGAGGTAGTTGCGGACCGTCCCCTGCGAGAGCGAGGCCCGCTCCGCGATCTCCGCGACCGGCGCCCCGTCCGCCGCCAGTTCGAGCACCTCGGCCTCCCGGGCGGTCAGCGGGGAGTCCCCGGCGGAGATGGCGTCGGCCGCCAACTCCGGGTCGACGTAACGGTTTCCGGCGTGGACGGTACGGATGATCTCGGCGAGCCGGCGGGCGCTGACGGTCTTGGGCACGAACCCGCGTACGCCGGCGGCCAGCGCCCGCTTGAGGTGTCCGGGGCGGCCGTGGCTGGTCACGATCATGGTGCGGCAGCCGGGGAGTTCGGCGCGGAGCGATGTGGCGACCTTCACACCGTCCGCGCCCGGCATCTGGAGGTCGAGGACGGCGACATCGGGCCGGTGGGCCAGGGCCATCGCGAGCGCCTCGGGCCCGCTCGCCGCCTCCGCGACCACTACGAGGTCGTCCTCCAGCGCGAGCAGCGCGGCCAGCGCGCCCCGGATCAGGTGCTCGTCATCGGCGAGCAGGACCCGCAGGGGGCGGTCGGAACCTTCGGCGGTCACGGAACCTTCGGCGGTCATCGTTCCTCTGGAGGGTCGGTACGGGGGCCGGTGGGCGGGTTCTCGGCCAGTGCGGGCCGGGAGCTGGGTGGTGGGGTCCCGGCCGGTGCGGTCCGGGAGCTGGGCGGTGGGTTCCCGGCGGTTGCGGGCCGGGCGGTGGTCATGTCCTTCCCTTGGGGAGGGCGGGCCGTGGCCATCGCCTTCCTTCAGGGAGGGAGGTACGGGTGGTGGTCATCCAGGGGAGAGCGGTACGGGTGGTGGTCATCGGTTCTCCGGGGGAAGGGCCCGGGCTGCGGGGGACGGGCCCGTAGATCCGGCGGCGGTCATCGTTCCTCCGGAGGCGCGGACGTGGCGGGGGAGAGGCGGTCCTGTGGAGTCGCCGTCAGCGGGACCGTCGCCGTCACCCGGAACAGGTTGTCCCCGACCGCCCCGGCCTCCAGCGAACCGCCCAGGGCCGCGAGCCGTTCCCGCAGCCCGGCCAGGCCGGAGCCGCCGCCTCCGGCCGGGTCGGTCCCCGCAGAGACGGCCCCGTCGTTCTCGACCTCCAGCACCACCGCGCCCGCCGTCGTCGTGAGCCGGATCACGCAGTGCCGGGGGTCGCCGTGGCGCAGGACGTTGGTCGCCGCCTCGCGGACCACCCAGCCGAGGGCCGCCTGGACCGCCGGGGGCGCCCCGACCCCCGCCGGGCCGTCGGCGCCCTCCACGGTGCAGGTGATCCCGGCGGCCTCCAACACGCCCTTGGCGCCCAGGAGTTCGGTGGGCAGGTCGGCCTCGCGGTAGCCCCGTACGACATCACGTACCTCCTGCTGCGAGGCGCGGGCGATCCGCTGCACCTCCACCATCTGGTCCACGGCCGCCGCGTTCCCGCGCTGGGCCAGCTCCACGGCCAGCTCGCTCTTCAGCGCGATCACCGCGAGGTTCCGGCCCAGCACGTCGTGCATGTCCCGGCCGAACCGCAGCCGCTCCTCCGCCACCGCCAGCCGGGCCTGCATGTCCCGCGCCTCCTCCGCCTGCCACATCACCGTCAGGCTCCAGGCGCTCGGCCGGGCCGAGACGAGCACCAGCAGGATGACGACGAGCAGCGAGAGGGCCGCCCCGAACAGCAGGCCGCCGGGCACCCCGACGGCTGCCAGGAGCCCCACCACGACTGCCGCGAAGGCCGCGCTGCGGAGCAGGTACGTCCGGACGGGGACGAGGAGCACGTACGGGGTGGCGAACGCCAGGGGGAGGTCCAGCACCAGCAGGGCCAGCCCCGCCTCGGTGATGGCGTCCACCGCCGCCAGGGCCACCAGCAGGCCGGTCAGCACCGCCAGGAGCGCCAGCGGGAGCCGCAGCCGACGCGGCGGGAAGGGCTCCGCGCCCCGGTAGTGGGCGAAGGCGGGCCCCACGTTGCGGTTGCTCAGCACGCACTGGAGGGCGTTCACGGCGAAGAACGCCACGCCGAGGGCCACCGGCACCGGCCCCTGGCCCAGGACCGTGCCGAGCGGCATCAGGCCCCAGGACAGCAGGAAGGCCCAGGGGAGGGTGCAGAGGGTGACCCGGGTGTAGAGGTCGATGCGCTGGAGCTTGGTCCGCTCCTGCCAGCCGCGCCGCCAGCCCCGTACCCGACCGAGCCCGATCACCTCGTCCAGCTCCTTCATCTCATCCCCGTGACCATGACCGTGACCATGACTGTGACTGTGACTAGCGCTTTCGCCGTGGCCCGGTGCTCAGCCGCGCGGGTCCCAGCGGAACCACCGCTGCACAGCAAACACCGCCAACGCGGTCCAGGCCAGCGCCGCCACCCCGGCCGTGACCAGGTCGCCGCTCTCCGCGCCGCCGAGCCAGCCGTGCCGTACGAGGGTCATCACACCGGTCAGCGGCAGCAGTTCCATCATCGAGGCCAGCCGGTCCGGGAAGATCTCCAGCGGGACGAAGATCCCGGAGCCGAAGAGCGAGACGAAGAACAGCGGCAACGTGGTGAGCTGCGAGGTCTGGACCGTCCGGGTCACCGCGGAGGTCGCGGCGGCCAGCGCGGACATCATCACGAGGCCCACGACCAGGCCCAGCAGGAACAGTTCGGGGCGTTTCGGCGCGGTCAGGTCGAAGGCGACCGCCCCGGCGCCGACCAGCAGCACGCACTGGAGGAGCGCCAGCGCGATGGCGGGCAGCGCGGTGGCGGTCAGGATCTCGCGGTCGGTGATCTCGCCGGTCCGCAGCCGCTTGAGGACGAGTTCTTCGCGCCGGGTGACGTACCCGGTGACCAGGGTCATGTAGACGACCTGGACCAGCACGATGCCGATCCCCCCGGTGAGGGCGACGCCCGCGATGGAGAAGCCGGTGCCGGCGAGGTCGATCTGCTGGAGCGAGGACCGGATCGCGAAGATCATCACGACCGGCAGCACCAGGGCCACGAAGATCGCGGACCGGTTGCGGATCAGCAGGATCAGCTCGGCGCGGGCGAGGGCGGTGAGCCGCCGTGCGGAGGCGGACGCCTTCGAGGGGGCGGGGCGGGGCGCCACGCGGTCGTTCGCGAGGGCGGTGGGCGTCGTCATGCCGTCACCTTCTTCTTCGTCTTGTCCATGAAGCGGGCGGCCGAGGACTTGGTGTCCGTGGAGCCGGCGGCCCCGGTTTCCGCCCCGGCCCGGCGCGGGTCGTCGGCCCGGGAGCGGAGCTGGGTGTTCGCGATCTGGAGGAACGCCTCCTCCAGGGAGGCGGAGCGCGCGTCGAGCCCGAGCAGCGCGACGCCCGACTCCTTTGCCCATCCCAGGAGTTCGTGCAGCGACTCCTGGAGCGTGGCGGTGCGGATCTCGATCCGCTGCCCCTCCGCCGCGGCCCGCAGCCCGAGCGGAAGGTGCCCCGCCGGTACGCCGTCGGGCAGCGTGAACCGGATCCGGGCGGGCTGCGACGCCGTGACCTCGGCGGTCGTCCCGGACGTCACGATCTGCCCCTGGTGCATGATCGCCAGCCGGTCCGCGAGCGCCTCGGCCTCCTCCAGGTAGTGCGTGGTCAGGAGTACGGTCGTGCCGCCGTCCCGGAGCGCCCGGATCAGCTCCCAGGTGTCCCGCCGGCCCTCCGCGTCCAGCCCCGTCGTCGGCTCGTCCAGGAAGAGCACCTCGGGCCGCGAGGTCAGGGCCAGCGCCAGGTCCAGGCGCCGCTTCTCCCCGCCGGAGAGCTGCTTGACCCGGACCCCCGTACGGCTCGTGAGCCCGACCATCTCCAGGGCCTCGGCGGCGGGGCGGGCGCCGGTGGTGCACGCCGACCACATCCGCGCGGTCTCCATGACGGTGAGGTCGGAGGGGAAGCCGCCCTCCTGGAGCATCACCCCGGTCCGGGGCCGGACGGCGGCGCGTTCGCGGTACGGGTCGTGGCCGAGGACCCGGATGGTCCCGGAGGTCGGGAGCGCCAGGCCTTCCAGGAGCTCCACGGTGGAGGTCTTGCCCGCGCCGTTCGTCCCGAGCAGGGCGAACAGCTCGCCGCGGGCCACGGAGAAGGAGACGCCGGAGACGGCCTCGAAGCCGTCCTTGTAGCTGCGGCGGACCCCGTCCGCCGCGATCACGGTCTCCGTGGCCGCCGCCCCCGTGATCACCGTCGTTCCCGCGTCGGTCGTGCCACCGTCTCCGTGCGGTCGGTCGCTGAGAAAGTCGTCGCTGGTCATGCTTCGAGCTTTCCGCCGCAGCGGGCCCGCGAGCAGTGCGCGCTGTCACCACTGCTCATGACAAACGTCATGCCCGTCATGTCATGCCCCTCATGACATGACGGGCATGAGGGGAGAGGACTCGGACAACGGCAAAGGCCCTGACCGAAATCGGTCAGGGCCTTTGCCTTTCTGGAGCGGACGACCAGGTTCGAACTGGCGACCTCAACCTTGGCAAGGTTGCGCTCTACCAACTGAGCTACGTCCGCAGTGCACCCACTCGGCTTTCACCGGTGGAGCGAGCACTACTCTACCTGATCCACCGGAGTGGTCGAAGAGTCGTGCAGAGCGGGTGACAGGAATTGCACACTGCGCCTTCCCCCTGGAAGGAGGATGTTCTACTACTGAACTACACCCGCACGCTGCTGGGGGTTTCGGCTTTTCGGCCTCGCCCCTCGGCGTGCTCCAGACTCTAGCCGACCTGCGGGGGTGTCGCGCAAGTCGGCTCCCGGTGGGGCCCGGTCGCGGCCCCGCGCACCCCGCCTGACGGAGCGTCCGCCACCCGGCGAGCGTCCGCCCGTGGGACGGACGCTCGCGCCCCGCTCCTCAGCCGGCCGAGTCAGTCGGCCGCGTTGAACGCCTCGTAGACCTTCTTCGGGATGCGGCCCCGGGCCGGCACCTCCATCCGGTGCGAGCGGGCCCAGGCGCGGACGGCCGCGGGGTCCGGGGCGAGGGAGGTGTGGTGGTACGTGGCGGGGGTCCTGCCGTGCTTGCTGGCATTTGTCTGCTTTCGGCCCGCTGCCATGTAAGGCGCCAGGGTCTTCCGCAGTTTCTTCGCGTTGGCGGGATTGAGGTCGATCTCGTACGTCTTCCCGTCCAGGGCGAAGGTGACCGTTTCCGCCGCTGTTCCCCCGTCGATGTCGTCGGAGAGCGTAACCACTACGCGCTGGGCCACGGATATCGGTCCTTTCCTACGGCGTCGGCGCGTCGGGCGTGCGCCGGTGGGCCGGCCTTCCGGCTGTTAGGCGGATACGGATCGACTGATGTCGACTGTTCCGGTGTTCCCGGGGCAATGCTGCTTTCCCCGGTAATCATTTGTACAGCGGTGGGTACCGCATTGTGAAGCCCAGCCAATTACATCCGCGTGTCCGTGCGCAATCCGGGGCGTGATTTTTTCCCAGGACTTTTCCCGTACGTTGTCGCGGCCGATATCCCGGCGTGATCCGGTCCGGGCGCGGGGCGTCTCCCCGCCGCGTCCGTTCCGTCCGATATCTACCCGCGTAGAATTTTCGGCCAGGTACGCTGAGTGGACCCGCGGGGGTCTGGGGAACCCCCCGGAGAGACAGCCGCACCACACCACCACACCGGGAGTGCCAGTGGCACGCGTCGTAGTCGACGTCATGCTCAAGCCGGAGATCCTCGACCCGCAGGGACAGGCGGTGCAGCGTGCGCTGCCCCGTCTCGGCTTTGAGGGAATCGCGGACGTTCGTCAGGGAAAGCGTTTCGAGCTGGAGGTCGAGGGGCCGGTGGACGACGCCGCCCTCGCCCGTATTAACGAGATGGCCGAGACCTTCCTCGCCAACACCGTCATCGAGGACTTCACCGTGAAGGTGGAGGAGGAGAAGTGACCACCCGTATCGGCGTCGTCACTTTTCCCGGCACCCTCGACGACCAGGACGCCCTGCGCGCGGTCCGGATCGCGGGCGCGGAGCCCGTATCGCTCTGGCACCGCGACAAGGATCTGCACCAGGTCGACGCGGTCGTCCTGGCCGGTGGCTTCTCCTACGGGGACTACCTCCGGGCCGGAGCCATCTCGCGCTTCTCGCCGGTGATGGAGACGATCATCGAGCAGGCGAAGGCCGGTATGCCGGTCCTCGGCATCTGCAACGGCTTCCAGATCCTGACCGAGGCGCACCTGCTGCCCGGCGCGATGCTGCGCAACAACCACCTGCACTTCATCTGCCGGGACCAGACCCTGCGGGTGGAGAACGCGGAGACCGCCTGGACCTCGGACTACAGCGCCGGCCAGGAGATCAGGGTCCCGCTCAAGAACATGGACGGCCGCTACACCGCCGACGAGCACACGCTCGACGAGCTGGAGGCCGAGGGCCGCGTCGCCTTCCGCTACCTGGACGGCAACCCCAACGGCTCGCTCCGCGACATCGCGGGCATCACCAACGCGGCGGGCAACATCGTCGGTCTGATGCCGCACCCGGAGCACGCCGTGGAGCCGCTCATCGGCACCGGCCGCACCGACGGCCTCGGTTTCTTCACCTCGATCATCAAGAAGCTGGTCAACGCATGAGCCTGGATACGGTCAAGCACGCGGCCGAGACCCCGGACGCCGGGCAGCCCTGGAAGGAGCTCGGCCTCAAGGAGGACGAGTACGCCCGGATCCGCGAGATCCTGGGCCGCCGTCCCACCGGCGCCGAGCTCGCCATGTACTCGGTGATGTGGTCGGAGCACTGTTCGTACAAGAGCAGCAAGGTCCACCTCGCCCAGTTCAGCGAGAAGAAGCCGCAGTCCGACGCCATGCTCGTCGGCATCGGCGAGAACGCGGGCGTCGTCGACGTCGGCCAGGGGTACGCGGTCACCTTCAAGGTCGAGTCGCACAACCACCCCTCGTACATCGAGCCCTACCAGGGCGCGGCCACCGGGATCGGCGGCATCGTCCGCGACATCCTCGCCATGGGCGCCCGCCCGGTCGCGGTCGTCGACCCGCTGCGCTTCGGCGCCGCCGACCACCCCGACACCAAGCGCGTCCTGCCGGGCGTCGTCGCGGGCATCGGCGGCTACGGCAACTGCCTGGGCCTGCCCAACATCGGCGGCGAGGTCGTCTTCGACTCCTGCTACCAGGGCAACCCGCTGGTCAACGCCGGGTGCATCGGCGTGATGAAGCACGAGGACATCCACCTCGCGCAGGCCTCGGGCCCGGGCAACAAGGTCATCCTGTACGGCGCCCGTACCGGCGGCGACGGCATCGGCGGCGTCTCCGTGCTGGCGAGCGAGACCTTCGAGTCGACCGGCCCGGCCAAGCGCCCCGCCGTCCAGGTCGGCGACCCCTTCCAGGAAAAGCTCCTCATCGAGTGCACCCTGGAGATCTTCAAGGAGAAGCTCGTCGCGGGCATCCAGGACCTCGGCGGCGCCGGGCTCTCCTGCGCCACCAGCGAGCTGGCCTCCGCCGGCTCCGGCGGTATGCGCGTCGAGCTGGACACCGTGCCGCTGCGCGACTCCTCCCTCTCGCCCGAGGAAATCCTCATGAGCGAGTCGCAGGAGCGCATGTGCGCGATCGTCGAGCCGCAGCACGTGGACCGCTTCCTGGAGATCTGCGAGAAGTGGGACGTCATCGCCACCGTCATCGGTGAGGTGACCGAGGGCTCCCAGCTGGAGATCTTCTGGCACGGCGAGCAGATCGTGGACGTGCCGCCGCGTTCGGTCGCCCACGACGGCCCGGTCTACCACCGCCCGTTCGCCCGCCCGTCCTGGCAGGACGCGCTCCAGGCGGACGACGCCGGCAAGCTGCCCCGGCCGCAGACCGGCGCCGAGCTGAAGGACCAGGTCCTGAAGCTGGTCGCCTCCCCGAACCAGGCCTCCAAGGCGTGGATCACCGACCAGTACGACCGCTTCGTGCAGGGCAACACCGTGCTGGCGATGCCCGAGGACGCGGGCATGGTCCGCATCGACGCCGAGTCGAACCTGGGCGTGGCCATGGCGACCGACGGCAACGGCCGGTACGCCAAGCTCGACCCGTACACCGGCGCGCAGCTCGCGCTGGCGGAGTCGTACCGCAATGTCGCCGCCTCCGGCGCCAAGCCGCTCGCCATCTCGGACTGCCTCAACTTCGGCTCCCCCGAGGACCCGGACGTCATGTGGCAGTTCGCCGAGGCCACGCGCGGTCTCGCGGACGGCTGCCTGGAGCTGGGCACCCCGGTCACCGGCGGCAATGTCTCGCTCTACAACCAGACCGGCGAGACGGCGATCCACCCGACGCCGGTCGTGGCCGTGCTCGGCGTGATCGACGATGTCACCCGGCGTACGCCGGTCGCTTTCGCGGAAGAGGGCCGGCTCCTCTACCTGCTGGGCGACACCCACGAGGAGTTCGGCGGCTCGGCCTGGTCCGAGGTCGTCCACGACCACCTCGGCGGCCTGCCGCCCAAGGTGGACCTCGGCCGCGAGAAGCTGCTCGCGGAGATCCTCATCTCGGCCTCGCGCGACGGCATGATCGACGCCGCGCACGACCTGAGCGACGGCGGCCTGATCCAGGCGGTCACCGAGTCCTGCCTGCGCGGCGGGAAGGGCGCCCGGCTGGTCGTGCCGGACGGCCTGGACGCGTTCACGTTCCTCTTCTCCGAGTCGGCGGGGCGCGCGGTCGTCGCGATCCCGCGCAGCGAGGAGCTCCGCTTCAACGACATGTGCGGCGCGCGGGGTCTGCCCGTCGCCCGTATCGGTGTCGTGGACGGCGAGGAGATCGAGATCCAGGGCGAGTTCAGCATCCCGCTGAGCGAGCTCCGTACGGCGCACGAGGCGACGATCCCGGCGCTGCTCGCCTGAGCCGCGCGCCGACCGGCGTTTTTCGAAGCCCCCGACCGGGTCCTCCGGGCGGGGGCTTCGGCCTTCCCCCCCCCACACCTGTTGTCAATAATTACGTAACTACGTAAGGTTGGTGTCATGGAGCTGGAGCAGCGGGTCGCCGAGCTGGAGAGGCGGCTCACGGCGCTGGAGCGGCAGGACCGTGAGTCCCCCCGCCTGGGCGACGGCGACTTCTGGGCGTTGAACGGGCTGAAACAGCAGCTCGCCGACGTCGGGGAGGCCGGGGCCGACGGGGGAGTGCTCTTCACGGGAGCGGTCCGGCTGCCCACCGGCGAGCAGTACGAGTGGCAGTACGGCGCCTTCACCGGGACCCTCCTGGACGAGGGCGACGGAGAGGGCGAGGGCGGTGACGCGGCGCCGGACGCTCCGGCGACGGCGGATTCGCTCGCCGCGCTCGGCCACCCCGTACGGCTGCGCCTGCTCCGCGAGATCCTCGGCGGCCGCCGAACGGCCGCCGAGCTGGCCGCGCTCGACGCGGTCGGCACCACCGGCCAGATCTACCACCACCTGCGCCAGCTGACCGGCGCGGGCTGGCTCCACACGACCGGTCGCGGCCGGTACGAGGTGCCGGGCACCCGGGTGGTGCCACTGCTGGTGGTCCTGACGGCGGCGACGCCGTAGACCAACGGGAAAACAGGGGGAAACCGAACATGTCCGTCCGTACATCCGCCACACCCACCACGTCCGTCACATCCATCACATCTGTCCGCAAAGCCGTGGAGACCGCCCACCGGGTTTCCTGGGTCGTGCTGCTCGCGCTGGTGACCGCCGAGTTCTTCACCGACCTGCCCGGGCCGAGGTGGACGACCACGCTGCTGCCCGCGGGGATCGTCTCGGTCCTCCTGCTGACCGTGCTCGCGCTCCAGAGCAGGGCCGCCGCACCGAAGGGCGATCCCAGGGACCCGGTGGAGGTCGAGCCGCCGGTGACCGGCCGCTGGAGTGCGCTGAACAGCCCGGCGGACAAGACGCCGAGCCACGGGACGCACGTGTACGGGCAGACGTACGCGGTCGACATCGTGGTGGAGCCGGAGACCGGCGCCGACGAGCCTCCGGCCCGCCCGCCGTTCCGCTTCTTCTGGCCGGTGGTCCGCCGCAACCGCGACTTCCCGGCGTTCGGCGTCCCGCTGCTCGCGGTGGCCGATGCCACGGTCGTACGAGTGAGCGACGGGCAGCGTGACCACCTGAGCCGCAACTCGCTGCCGGCTTTTGTCTTCCTGATGCTCATCGAGGGCAACATCCGCATGGTCCTGGGCGCGCACCGCATCTTCGGCAACCATGTGGTCCTCGACCTCGGCGACGGTACGTACGCGGCCTACGCCCACGTCCAGCGCGGCTCGATGAAGGTGAAGGCCGGGGACACGGTCCGGGCCGGGCAGCAGATCGGGCGCGTGGGGAACTCCGGCAACAGCACCGAACCGCACCTCCACTTCCAGCTGATGGACCACCCGGACCTCGACACCGCCCGGGGCATCCCGTTCACCTGGCGGGGCGTCGGACTCCCCGGAGGCGGCGAGACGTTCAGCGTCGGGGAGCAGGTCGCACCGGTCTGACCGGGCGATGTCAGTGCTGCCGGATACGCTCGCACCCATGCCCCCGGCCAAGAAGCGCCCGCGCGCCTACGACCACCTCAGGACCCGGACGGCGGTCCTCGCCCAGTTCGCCCATGTCCGCGATGCCGTCGCCATGTTGACGCCCGATCAGCTCGCCCGGCCGACCCGGCTCGGGGGCTGGACGGTCCGCGAGCTCGCCGCGCACATGGCGATGGGCCTGGGCAGTGTGAGCCGGTCCCTGGCCCTGCCGGAGCCGCCCGGGCCCAGGCCCGGGCTCACCCTCCTGGAGTGGCCGCCCGCCACCTCCGCGTACGCGGCCCGGATCGCGGAGGACGTCGAGGAGCAGGCGGGCGCCCGCCCCGACCTCCCCGCGCTGTACGGGGAGGTGGAGGCGGGTTTCCTCGCGGACGTCCCGGCCTCCGGTGCGGGGGAGCGGCTGCTGGCCACCCGGGTCGGCTCCATGCGGCTGGCCGACTATCTGGTCACCCGGACCGTCGAGCTGGTCGTCCACACGGACGACCTGAACGAGGCACTCGGCCTGGAGATCCCGTACGACCGGCAGGCGCTGGCCGCCTGCACCCGGCTGCTGGCGGACACCCTCGCCGACCGGGCGCCCGGCGGTTCGGTGGAGGTGCGCATCCCGCCGTTCGCGGTGGTCCAGTGCATCGGCGGCCCCAAGCACACCCGGGGCACCCCGCCCAACGTCGTGGAGACCGGCGCGCTGACCTGGGTCCGGCTCGCCACCGGGCGTACGGAGTGGGCGCGGGCCCTGGCGGACGCCGAGGTCAGCGCGAGCGGCGAGCGCGCCGACCTGGCGGAGCTGCTGCCCCTGCTGGGCTGAGCCGGTCCGCCGCCCCTCGGCGTAAGGCCCCGCCCTCGGGGTAACGGCCCCGCTCCTCGGCGTAACGGCCCCGCTCCTCGGCGTAACGGCCCCGCCCCTCGGCGTACCGGTCGTCCGTCCCTTGGCGTAACGGACGGAACCGGATCGGGGGCCCGTTCCGTCACATCGCCATGCACACACAACGTATGGCTGTCAGCGTCAGCGTCCTGGCCCTCCTCACCCTCGCCGCCTGCGGTACGGAGTCGGGTTCCGGCTCCGGCTCCGGCTCCGGCTCCGGTGACGGCGGCAGCGACACCGTGCAGAGCGATGTCCCCGTCACGGGGGTGGCGTGGCGCGTCGACTCCCTGACCGTCGGGGGGAAGAAGACCGAGGCCCCCGAGGGCTCCCGGCTGGAGATCGACCCGAAGGGCCGGGCCACGGCCTATTTCGGCTGCAACCACATCGGCGCCCAGGCCCGGGTGGCGGGCGACCGGATCACCCTGAGCGAGCAGGGGTACACGCAGATGGCGTGCGGGAAGACCGTCGACGCGTTCGAGGAGGCCGCCGTCGGCGCGCTCGACGGCGAACTCATCGCGAAGCTCTCCGGCGAGAAGCTCACCCTCACCACCGGGAGCGGCGACACCTTCGCGCTCCGCGAGGAGCCGACGGCCGACCTGGTGGGCATCCGGTGGGCGGTGGAGACCCTGATCAGCGGCGAGACCGCGACCGCCGTCCCGGCCGATCTGCCGAAGGACCGGGTGCCCCACCTGACCTTCGCCGAGGACGGCACGGTCCAGGGGAACTACGGCTGCAACTCCTTCGGCGGCAAGGCGGAGGTCAAGGGCTCCACGATCACCTTCGGGCCGCAGATGGGCACCAAGAAGCTGTGCCCGGAGGCGGAGATGGAGACGGAGCGCGCGGTCCTCGCGGCCCTGGACGGCCCGGCGACGTACACGATCAGGGGCCGCACGCTCACCATCACCGCGGACGACGGCAAGGGCATCGGCGCCACTGCCACACCGGAGAAGACCGACGAGGGCACCGGGACCACCGGGAGCACCGGAACCACCGAGGACCCCCAGGAGCACGGGTGACCCGCCGACAAGCCGGGTGAACCCCTTCCCGGCGTGAGACACCGGTGTGAGGCTCACCACGAAACGAGCGTTCGGCCGACGGCGGGAGCGGGCCCGGGGCAGGTTCACCGAGCGCCACGGCCGGACGGTCGCCGCCCGCCCGTCACCAACAGCCCCTACCGGCCGGTAACCGGCCTCTCGGCCCGGCAGTGAGCCCCGCGTCCGCTCCTCGGAGCCCGTAACGCCTGCCCGGTCGTCACCCACCGTGACCGGCCGAAGTCCCGCGAATCGCCCGCCCGGCGCGGCGGGCGGAGCCGTTCCCCGTGCTCCGCCCCGGCTTTGCCGACCGGTCCCCAATTCGGACCAGTGGTCGATCTCGCCTACACTCGGTGCCGTGCCCCGTGGTGATGGACGACTCAACCACGACCTGCTCCCCGGAGAGAAAGGCCCCCAGGACGCTTGTGGCGTCTTCGGTGTCTGGGCTCCGGGTGAAGAGGTCGCCAAGCTCACCTATTTCGGACTGTATGCCCTGCAGCACCGCGGACAGGAATCCGCGGGCATCGCAGTGAGCAACGGGTCCCAGATCCTGGTCTTCAAGGACATGGGACTGGTCTCGCAGGTCTTCGACGAAACTTCTCTGGGTTCCCTCCAGGGCCATATCGCGGTCGGTCATGCCCGCTACTCCACCACCGGTGCCTCGGTGTGGGAGAACGCGCAGCCGACGTTCCGTGCCACCGCGCACGGCTCGATCGCCCTCGGTCACAACGGGAACCTGGTCAACACGGCCCAGCTCGCGGAGATGGTCGCCGACCTCCCCCGCAAGGACGGCCGGGCGACCCAGGTCGCCGCGACCAACGACACCGACCTGGTGACCGCGCTGCTCGCCGGGCAGCGCGACGAGAACGACAAGCCGCTGACCATCGAGGAAGCCGCCGCCAAGGTGCTCCCCGACGTCAAGGGCGCGTTCTCGCTCGTCTTCATGGACGAGCACACCCTCTACGCCGCCCGCGACCCGCAGGGCATCCGCCCGCTGGTGCTGGGCCGTCTTGAGCGCGGCTGGGTGGTCGCGTCCGAGTCCGCCGCACTCGACATCTGCGGCGCCAGCTACGTACGCGAGATCGAGCCGGGCGAGCTCATCGCCATCGACGAGAACGGTCTGCGCACCTCCCGCTTCGCAGAAGCGAAGCCCAAGGGCTGTGTCTTCGAGTACGTCTACCTGGCCCGTCCCGACACCGACATCGCCGGCCGGAACGTCTACCTCTCCCGGGTGGAGATGGGCCGCCGACTGGCCGCCGAGGCCCCCGTCGAGGCGGATCTGGTCATAGCGACCCCGGAATCCGGCACCCCCGCCGCGATCGGGTACGCGGAGGCCAGCGGTATCCCGTTCGGCGCCGGACTGGTGAAGAACGCCTACGTCGGCCGGACCTTCATCCAGCCCTCGCAGACCATCCGCCAGCTCGGTATCCGGCTCAAGCTGAACCCGCTGAAGGAAGTCATCAAGGGCAAGCGCCTGGTGGTCGTCGACGACTCGATCGTCCGCGGCAACACCCAGCGCGCCCTGGTCCGGATGCTCCGCGAGGCCGGTGCGGCCGAGATCCACATCCGGATCTCCTCGCCGCCGGTGAAGTGGCCCTGCTTCTTCGGGATCGACTTCGCGACCCGCGCCGAGCTGATCGCCAACGGCATGACCGTCGACGAGATCTGCACCTCGATGGGGGCCGACTCCCTCTCGTACATCTCGATCGACGCGATGATCGAGGCGACGACGATCGACAAGCCCAACCTGTGCCGCGCCTGCTTCGACGGTGAGTACCCGATGGAGCTGCCGGACCCGGAGCTGCTCGGCAAGCAGCTGCTGGAGACCGAGCTGGCGGCAGGGCCGGCGGCCACCGCCGCGGCCGACGCGCTGCGCCGTCCGTGACCCGGACCGGTTCCGCGCCCCTTCCTCCCCAGCCCCGTATCTCCACACGAAAGATCCCAGGCCATGTCTGAGACAACAGGTGCCTCCTACGCGGCGGCCGGCGTCGACATCGAAGCCGGCGACCGCGCCGTCGAGCTGATGAAGGAGTGGGTGAAGAAGACGCAGCGCCCCGAGGTCGCGGGCCTCGGCGGGCTCGGCGGCTTCGCCGGCCTCTTCGACGCCTCGGCGCTCAAGCGGTACGAGCGTCCGCTCCTCGCCTCCGCCACCGACGGTGTCGGGACCAAGGTGGACCTGGCGCGTCAGATGGGCGTGTACGACACCATCGGCCACGACCTCGTCGGCATGGTCGTGGACGACCTCGTCGTCTGCGGGGCCGAGCCGCTCTTCATGACCGACTACATCTGCGTCGGCAAGGTGCACCCCGAGCGTGTCGCGGCGATCGTGAAGGGCATCGCGGAGGGCTGCGTCCTCGCGGGCTGCGCCCTGGTCGGCGGCGAGACCGCCGAACACCCGGGTCTGCTCGGCCCGGACGACTTCGATGTGGCCGGTGCCGGTACGGGCGTGGTCGAGGCCGACCGGCTGCTGGGCCCGGACCGTATCCGCACGGGTGACGCGGTCATCGCGATGGCGTCCTCCGGTCTTCACTCGAACGGGTACTCACTGGTCCGCCACGTGGTCTTCGACCGGGCCGGCTGGACGCTGGACCGCGAGATCGAGGAGTTCGGCCGGACGCTCGGCGAGGAGCTCCTGGAGCCCACCCGGATCTACTCGCTGGACTGCCTGGCCCTCACCCGGACGACCGAGGTGCACGGCTTCAGCCACGTCACCGGCGGCGGCCTGGCCAACAACCTGGCCCGGGTCATCCCGGACGGGCTGCACGCCACCGTGGACCGCTCCACCTGGACGCCCGGCGCGGTCTTCGACCTCGTTGGCAAGGCCGGTCAGGTCGAGCAGCTGGAGCTGGAGAAGACGCTGAACATGGGCGTCGGCATGATCGCGATCGTCCCGGCCGACTCGGTGGACGCCGCCCTGACGACGCTGGCCGACCGCGGGGTCGACTCCTGGGTCGCCGGGGAGATCACCGAGCGCGGCGACCACACCACGGGCGCCGAGCTGACCGGCAGCTACGCACGCTGAGCAGTCGTACGCCGGTGTGTGCGCCGGGCGGGCCGAACAGGCCGAATCCGCCCGGCGCACACACCGGGGGAACCGCATCCGGACCGGATCAGGACACACAGAACCCGGCCCGGGGCAGGCCCGGACCGGGTTGATGTGTCAGCGCGAGGTCAAGCGCCGCGGCGCTGTGACGACGGACCGGACTGATCGTCCTGATCCTCGTCATCGTCCTTGTTGTAGCGATCCGCGTACTGTGCGTACGGGTCATCTTCCTCGTCGTCGTCCTCGAACGGCTCGGCGTTCGGTGGCTGACTCGAAGGCGATGCGCCCAGCTCATTGGCCAGACGCGACAGGTCCGTCCCGCCAGTGCTGTACTTCAGCTGGCGGGCGACCTTGGTCTGCTTGGCCTTTGCCCGGCCGCGCCCCATGGCTCGACCCCCTCGGTGACGGGGCTCGACGGCCCCAGAGTCTTGACACGCGTTCATGTTTCAGGACGGACTCTCGACAGAGAGACCGCGCCCGTAGGGCTTTAACGGTACCTGCTTCCGTGGCCATACGGTACGCCGCCCGCGTCTTGCGCCCCGGTGCAGGGCCAGTGAGGAGCCCCGTCCCCGCTGGTCAACTGCGATTTTAACCTCTTCTGCGCGGACGACCCGCCGACCGGCGTGAGTCTTGTCTCCCGCCGGCCGCCGGGCCGCCCGTCCGCGTGGGCGGCCGGGTCGCGCGCCGCCCGTCCGCGTCAGCCGTGCGCGTCAGCGGTTGCGCGCCTCCGCCATCCGCTGCTCGGCGATCCGGTCGGCCGCCGCGGCGGGCGGAATCCCGTCCGCCTTCGCACGTGCGAATATTTCCAGCGTGGTGTCGAAGATCTTCGTCGCCTTCGCCTTGCACCGGTCGAAGTCGAACCCGTGCAGTTCGTCGGCGACCTGGATCACGCCACCGGCGTTGACCACGTAGTCGGGGGCGTAGAGAACCGACCGGTCGGCCAGGTCCTTCTCGACGCCCGGGTGGGCGAGCTGGTTGTTGGCCGCGCCGCACACCACCTTCGCCGTCAGCACCGGGACGGTCTCGTCGTTCAGGGCGCCGCCGAGCGCGCAGGGCGCGTAGATGTCCAGGCCCTCGGTGCGGATCAGGGTCTCGGTGTCGGCGACCACGGTGACCTCGGGGTGCAGATCGGTGATGCGGCGCACCGACTCCTCGCGGACGTCGGTGATCACGACCTCGGCCCCGTCGGAGAGCAGGTGCTCGACGAGGTGGTGGCCCACCTTGCCGACCCCGGCGACGCCGACCTTGCGGCCGCGCAGCGTCGGGTCGCCCCACAGGTGCTGGGCCGAGGCCCGCATGCCCTGGAAGACGCCGAAGGCGGTGAGGACGGAGGAGTCGCCGGCGCCGCCGTTCTCGGGGGAGCGGCCGGTGGTCCAGCGGCACTCCCGGGCGACCACGTCCATGTCGGCGACGTAGGTGCCGACATCGCAGGCGGTGACGTACCGGCCGCCGAGCGAGGCGACGAACCGGCCGTAGGCCAGGAGGAGTTCCTCCGTCTTGATCTTCTCGGGGTCGCCGATGATGACGGCCTTGCCGCCGCCGTGGTCGAGTCCGGCCAGGGCGTTCTTGTACGACATCCCGCGCGACAGGTTCAGCGCGTCGGCGACGGCCTCGGCCTCGGTCGCGTACGGGTAGAAGCGGGTGCCGCCGAGGCCGGGGCCCAGGGCGGTGGAGTGGAGGGCGATGACAGCCTTGAGGCCGGTGGCACGGTCCTGGCAGATGACTACTTGCTCGTGGCCCCCCTGGTCCGAGTGGAACAGGGTGTGCAGTACATCGACAGGCGCGCTGGTCACATCGGTCACTGTGGTGACTCCCAAGTACGAAGCGGCGGAAGACCCTCCTAAGGGTGGGGAGGGCCACGGACCGGCCGGCACGACGGGTCCGATGGGCAAGAGCGTAAGTCCTCCGGCGGCGCGGATCTGCCCCCGTGCGGAGGATCACCCCATGGGGGTGTACGCGCGTGGCACGATGCGCTCCATGTCGGTGGTGTCTTCAGTGGTCGTCCCTTACACGTCCTACCTCCGGGTGTACGAGCCGCTCGCCGCCTTCGCGGAGCCCGAGCGCACGCACTGGGCCCGCTATGCCGAGCGCCCGGTGCTGCCCACGGCCCAGGACGAACTGCGCCGCTCGCTGGCCGACCTGGTGCCGACCCCGCCGGTCGGAGTGCCCGTGCACGAGAGCGGTGACGCGTTCGTGGCGGAGCTCTACGGGGTGGTCTGCGTCTGCCCGTGGCGGACCCGGCTGCGGGGGTGGCTCGCCCTGGAGGAGCTGGAGGGGCCGGGGGCGGCGGGGGGAATGTTTCCGGCCAACGTGCTGGACGCTCTGCTGCCCTCGGTGGTGCGGGGCCAGGCGCGGGCGGACCACGAGCGCTGGCGGGAGCGGAACCCGGACGCGCGGCCGTGGATCCGTACGACGGTGTGGCAGGTCCCGGTGCGCTGGTTCGTCCTCTTCCGCGACGAGGAGCGGGAGTACGTGGCGGCGCCGGACGGGTCGGGCGGGGCAGCCAGGTCGGGCGGGGCGGAAGGGGCGGGCGGACCGGGTGGTCCGGAGGGCTCCGGCGGTACGGCTGCGGGTGCGGGGCCGGTGCTGCGCTACCGCACGCCGATGGTGGAGGCCCGGCGCAGGCTGGCCCGGGCCCTGCGGACGCTGCGCGAGAACGTCGCCGAAGGTCCGCTCACCGAGGGGCTGGTGGACGTGGGGCGCTGGCTGGAGGAGTTCCATCCGCACTCGCTCGTGGAGCTGGACTACGGGGGCCTGGTGCACGCGCTCTCCGCCGAGCAGCTCGCCGGGGACCGGTCGGCCGCGGACGTGGCGGAGGGGCTCGCCGCGCTGGGCAACGGCGACGGCGAGGGCGCCGGAGCGGCGTACGCGCGGCTCGCGGAGCGGTGGCGGGCGGTCCGCGACCGCCAGTTCACCAACTGACCGGCCCGTCGGCCCGCCCCGTTCACCAATTGACGTGAAAAGACCCACAGCGGCATCAACGTGACGGAACCGGGGCATCCTTCATCCAGGACGGACCGGAAGGCCGAGCGGGCGGGAAGGAGGAGGAGCCGAAGCCCGGCGAGGGAGCCGGCCGGATCGCCTGGGCTGAGCCGGCGAAGGGAAGTTGACGGGCCGTGAACCTGCGACCCGTGAGCCACGTGTGATGGGTGGGGCGGAAGAGTACGCCGTTCACCCCAGGACCTACGTCCCGAACCGGGCCTTTGCCTCAAGCGTGATGGATAGCACTAACGGGGCCCTTGCGCCTATCCCT
Source organism: Streptomyces sp. NPDC059452 (assembly GCF_042750035.1). Taxonomy (NCBI): domain Bacteria; kingdom Bacillati; phylum Actinomycetota; class Actinomycetes; order Kitasatosporales; family Streptomycetaceae; genus Streptomyces; species Streptomyces sp. NPDC059452. Next base: position 40,620 of record NZ_JBHYVE010000021.1, on the reverse strand, counting down.
GCTCCTCGTGCCAAAATAGGACAAGGAGTCCGGGGAGGGCTCCTTCCGTCCAAGTAAGGGCGGAATGCTCAGCATTGCACTCTATGGGGGGTCTGACGACTCCTGATCGCTCTGTGACTGATCGTCACGGTGGTGTGACTGTCCGCTATGGCATGGTCCATCGGCTTCCGTCGCTGATGAACACCTGGGAGGGCAATTCCATCGGTTTGGCCGACGCGGCTGGACGGATGGTGTAGTTGTAGTGCCGAGGACAAGCCGTTCGTCCTATAACCGACTCGGCCCGCGTCCGCCATTTCGGGCAACGCGGGTCAAGGTGCAGAATTTAGAGGAAAGAACCGAGAAGGTTCGGTTCTCCCGAGGAGGCCGCTCATGACCGCTCGCACCCCTGATGCCGAGCCGCTGCTGACCCCGGCTGAGGTTGCCACGATGTTCCGCGTGGACCCGAAGACGGTCACCCGTTGGGCCAAGGCTGGCAAGCTCACGTCCATCCGCACGCTCGGTGGACACCGCCGGTACCGCGAGGCAGAGGTCCGCGCACTGCTTGCGGGTATTCCGCAGCAGCGCAGCGAGGCCTGACACACCCCTGTCACGCAGCTCGACCAGCAGTACGCAGCATCACAACCGGGCAGCCGCCAGGTCCCCCAACCCCAGGCCGCCCCTTCATAGCTCCACTCGACGGACGCCTGCCCCAACGGGCGTCATACCTGTGTACAGGTGCGTCGTTTTTGATCGCGCTGGGCTCCGCCGGGTCCAGCGCGATCTTTTTATGCCCCGGGCCGCCGCTTTCCCGGGCCCCTGGGCTTTCTGCGGGGGCCCCGCGCTTTCCGCGCCCCCTGCGCTTTCCACGGGCCTCTGCTTTCCGTCCCGGTCCCCTGGGACGCCATCGCCCTGCCGGGGCTTCTCGTGCCCCCGTAGGCCGCTCGTACACCCTCCGAGGGGTCCTGGAGCAGACCTTTGTAACCGGGTGGTCGGTCGGCTTCCGCGTATTCCGGACCCCGTGGGCCGAAGCGCCGCCCGTCCGCCCCGACGCCGTTCGTGGGTCCTTGAGCGGGTCTGTGCGGGAGTGTGGGTGAGCGTCCCGGACTCGGTGGGACAGCCCCGGACGGAACGGTCCAGGAGAGCGTTCACCCAGGTGCAATTGCACATATTAAATTCGCCACTTGTAGGCGAGGCGTAAAGTACCCCGGTCTGAAAACTCTTTCGGTGACACCCGTCACACTGCCTGATGCTTGCCAACTACGAGCCTGCCACTGCACGGATGCGGAGTCATCCGGCCGATGGTCATGTCGAGGAGGGCCTTTGGTCCTCGCCCCCGTCCGGCGGAACGGCGGCTCGTTCCGCCTCGGCGCGACCGGCGGCCGGACTTTCGGCGCGGCGTGAGGGCTCCGCGGGGCTCCCGGCGCGGCGTGGCGGCTCCCCGGCCCCGGCGCGGCGTGAGGGCTCCTGCGGCTCGTACGGGGACCCTGGAGTCGTCGCGGACTCCCGCGCCTCCCCGCCGCCGCCCTCCCTGCCCTCCCCGCCCTCCCCGTTCTCCATGGCGAGGCGCAGCAGCCGGTGGCAGACCGGGCAGTGGCGAGTGAGGTGACCGAAGCCGGAAGCGGCCGCCAGATGGGCACGGAGCAGTGCGCGGGTCTCGTGTCGTGCTGTGGACGCGGACATACGAGCCACCTCCCGGTGAGCCCGGCCGTCCCCTGCCGTAGGAAGCGCCGAGGGAAACAGGGACAGCCTCTGCTCTACGGGGTACCGGCGGCGGAAGGAGGCGTCAAGAGTGCGAGGGGCCATCGGAACGCGAGAAAGCCCGGATCGCAATGATCCGGGCTTTCTCTTTACTGCGGTCCTGACGGGATTTGAACCCGCGGCCTCCACCTTGACAGGGTGGCGAGCACTCCAAACTGCTCCACAGGACCAGGTTTTCGCTGCTGCCTTGCGGCTTGCTGCGAAACCAGACTGTACAGGAGGTGGGAGGTCCAGGTCGACTTCACTCCTGGTGGTGACACCGTCACCGCCCCGCCCCGCCTGTCTCAGGGCGCGAGGGCGTCGATCGCCTTCACGATCCGCTTGTCCGAGACGGGGAACGCGGTGCCCAGGGCATGCGCGAAGTAGCTGACCCGCAGCTCCTCGATCATCCAGCGGACGTCCAGCACCTCCTGCGGCACCGGCCGCCCCTGCGGGAGCTGTTCGAGCAGCCACGCGTACTCGTCCTGCATCTCGTGGACCTTCGCCATCCGCGTGGTGTCCCGCTGTACGGCCGTCGGCATCTGCTGGAGCCGCCGGTCGGCCGCGACCAGGTAGCGCATCAGGTCGGGCAGTCGGCGCAGCCCCGTCGCCGTAACAAAACCGGGCGGTACGAGACGGGCCAGCTGCTCCCGTACGTCGGTGACGTTGGCGAGCAGCGTCGGGCTGGTGGTCGCCTTCAGCCGGCGCTCACAGGCCTGCCAGGCGGCCAGCACCTGCTGCACCTGGTCGATCGTGCGGACGGTCAGGTCCACCAGATCGGCGCGGACCTTGTCGTACAGCGTCCGGAACGCCTTCTCGTCCCACGCCGGGCCCCCGTGCGCGGCGATCAGCCGGTCGGCGGCGGCGGTGGCGCAGTCCTCGAAGAGGGCCTGGACCGAGCCGTGCGGATTACGGGACAGGGCCAGCTTCTGCTGGTTGGTGAGCCGGTCGGAGGCGAACTTGGCCGGGTTCACCGGGATGTTCAGCAGGATCAGCCGCCGCGTCCCGCGCCACATCGCCTGCTGCTGTTCGGCCTCGGTGTCGAAGAGGCGTACGGCGACGGTGTCGCCCTGGTCGACGAGTGCCGGATACGCCTTCACCGGCTGCCCGGCACGCCTGGTCTCGAAGACCTTGTCAAGCGTGCCGATCGTCCAGTCCGTGAGGCCGGAACGCTCGATGGACTCGCCGGAGGGCCCGGCGGTGGCCGCGGCGGCCTTGGAGAGCGCCTGGCGGGCCTTCGGGCGGAGCTGGAGCTTCAGCGCCTCCAGGTCCTTGTCCTCGGCGACCTTGCGGCGCCGCTCGTCGACGATCCGGAACGTGATCTTGAGGTGGTCCGGGACCCGGGAGAGGTCGAAGTCGTCCGCCGTGACCGGCACGCCGACCATCCGCTGGAGCTCCCGGGCCAGCGTGACCGGAAGCGGCTCCTGGAGCGGGACCGTCCGGTTCAGGAACTTGTCCGCGTAGTTCGGCGCGGGGACGTAGTGCCGACGGATCGGCTTCGGCAGCGAGCGGATCAGCTCGGTGACGACCTCCTCGCGCAGCCCCGGGATCTGCCAGTCGAAGCCCTCGGAGGTGACCTGGTTCAGCACCTGGAGCGGGATGTGGACGGTCACGCCGTCCGCGTCCGCGCCGGGCTCGAACTGGTACGTCACCTTGAACTTGAGCTTCCCCTGCCGCCAGGAGTCCGGGTAGTCGTCCTTGGTGACGGCCCCGGCCTTCTCGTTGATCAGCATGGAGCGCTCGAAGTCGAGCGCGTCCGGCTCCTCGCGCTTCTTGTGCTTCCACCACGAGTCGAAGTGCGCCCCGGAGACGATGTGCTCCGGGATGCGCTGGTCGTAGAAGTCGAAGAGCGTCTCGTCGTCCACGAGGATGTCGCGGCGCCGGGCGCGGTGCTCCAACTCCTCGACCTCGCCGAGGAGTTTGCGGTTGTCATGGAAGAACTGGTGGTGGGTGCGCCAGTCGCCCTCGACCAGGGCGTTGCGGATGAACAGGTCCCGCGAGGCCTCCTGGTCGATACGGCCGAAATTGATCTTGCGCTGGGCGATGATCGGCACCCCGTAGAGCGTGACCCGCTCGTACGCCATCACCGCCGCCTGGTCCTTCTCCCAGTGCGGCTCGCTGTAGGTGCGCTTCAGCAGGTGCTGGGCCAGCGGTTCGATCCACTCGGGCTCGACCTTGGCGTTGACCCGGGCCCAGAGCCGGGAGGTCTCCACCAGCTCCGCCGACATCACGAACCGCGGCTGCTTCTTGAAGAGCGCCGAACCGGGGAAGATCGCGAACTTGGCGCTGCGCGCGCCCAGGTACTCGTTCTTCTCGGTGTCCTTCAGCCCGATGTGCGACAGCAGCCCGGCCAGCAGCGAGACGTGTACCGCCTGCTCGGGAATGGACTCGTCGCCCTTGGGCTCCTCGACGGTGATGCCCATCTGCTTGGCGACCGTCCGCAGCTGCGCGTAGATGTCCTGCCATTCGCGGATGCGCAGGAAGTTCAGATACTCCTGCTTGCACATCCGGCGGAACGAGGACGAGCCACGCTCCTTCTGCTGCTCACGGACATAGCGCCACAGGTTCAGGTACGCCAGGAAGTCGGACGTCTCGTCCTTGAACCGGGCATGCTGCTGGTCGGCCTGCGTCTGCTTCTCCGAGGGCCGCTCGCGCGGGTCCTGGATGGAGAGCGCGGCGGCGATGACCATGACCTCGCGCGCGCAGCCGTTCTTGTCGGCCTCGATCACCATGCGGGCCAGCCGCGGGTCGACGGGCAGCTGGGAGAGCTTGCGGCCGAGCGGGGTGAGCCGCTGCCCCTTCTTCCCCTCCTGGGGGGACTTCTCGCCCTGTTCGAGCGCCCCCAGCTCCTGGAGGAGCTGCACGCCGTCGCGGATGTTGCGGTGGTCCGGCGGGTCGATGAAGGGGAACTTCTCGATGTCGCCGAGCCCGGCGGCGGTCATCTGGAGGATGACGGAGGCCAGGTTGGTCCGCAGGATCTCCGGGTCGGTGAACTCCGGCCGGGTGACGAAGTCGTCCTCGGAGTAGAGCCGGATGCAGATGCCGTCCGACGTACGGCCGCAACGGCCCTTGCGCTGGTTGGCGCTGGCCTGGGAGATCCGCTCGATCGGCAGCCGCTGGACCTTGGTGCGGTGGCTGTAGCGGGAGATACGGGCGTTGCCCGGGTCGATCACGTACTTGATGCCGGGGACGGTCAGCGAGGTCTCGGCCACGTTCGTCGCGAGGACGATACGGCGTCCCGTATGGCGCTGGAAGACGCGGTGCTGCTCGGCGTGCGAGAGGCGCGCGTAGAGGGGGAGCACCTCGGTATGTCTGAGGTTCCGCTTGTTCAGCGCGTCCGCCGTGTCCCGGATCTCCCGCTCACCGGAGAGGAAGACGAGGACGTCACCGGGGGCCTCGTGGCTCAGCTCGTCGACGGCGTCGCAGATCGCGGTGATCTGGTCGCGGTCGGAGTCCTCGCTGTCCTCCTCCAGGAGGGGCCGGTAACGGACCTCCACCGGGTACGTCCGCCCGCTGACCTCCACGATCGGCGCCTCGCCGAAGTGGCGCGCGAACCGCTCGGGGTCGATCGTCGCGGAGGTGATGACGACCTTCAGATCGGGGCGGCGCGGCAGCAGCCGGGCCAGATAGCCGAGCAGGAAGTCGATGTTCAGCGACCGCTCGTGGGCCTCGTCGATGATGATCGTGTCGTACGCCAGCAGCTCGCGGTCCGTCTGGATCTCGGCGAGCAGGATGCCGTCCGTCATCAGCTTCAGATACGTCGACTCCGGGTTCACCTGGTCGGTGAAGCGGACCTTCCAGCCGACGGTCTCGCCCAGCGGCGTCTTCAGCTCGTCCGCGACCCGCTCCGCGACCGTGCGGGCGGCGATCCGGCGGGGCTGGGTGTGCCCGATCATGCCCCGGACGCCGCGCCCCAGCTCCATACAGATCTTGGGGATCTGCGTGGTCTTCCCGGACCCCGTCTCACCGGCGACGATCACGACCTGGTGGTCGCGTATCGCCTCCAGGATCTCGTCCTTCTTCTGGGAGACCGGCAGCTCTTCCGGGTACGACAGGGCCGGCAGCCGGGCCGCGCGCGCCGCGAGCCGTTCGGCCGCCTTGCCCGCCTCGGCCGCGATCTCGTCCAGCACGGACTGGCGGGCCTCGGGCTTGCGGATGCGGCGCGCTCCTTCGAGGCGCCGGCCGAGCCGGTTCGCGTCACGGAGCGAGAGCTGTCCGAGCTGGGACTGGAGATCGGCGAAGGAAGTAGACATACGGATCCCAGGATCTCACCCGGGCGTGAGGAGTGGCGACCTCATTTCGGGCGGACTGCGTCACGTGCCACGTACCATTTCGGGCAGTCGAACGCTCAGTCTCCTCGCACGAAAGGTGCCGGTCCCGTGTCCCGTACGCAGTGGTGCTGCCTGACGGCGCTGCTCGCGATCGTGATGGGGCTGCTGTGCGGGCCGCTGGGCGCGACTCCTTCTTATGCTGACGCGGCACCCTCTGAGGGCGTCGCGATCACTGTTGGGGAGGCGGTTACGGCGACGGTCCCGGCCGCTGCGGATGCCACGGCCACCGCTGTACGGGCCGCCGCTCCGGACCCCGTCGTGGAGGCCCTCGACGCGGGCACCCCGGTCCCCGGCTGCCGGGAGCCCGGCGACCACGACAGCGAGCCCGCCGTGCCGACCCGGGCCCGTGCCGCGTACGACCAGGCCCCCGGCCTCGCCCCGTGGGGGCTGCCCGCCGCGACGGGCGCCCTGCCGGCCGAGCCGCCGCCGGGGATACGGGGCCGGGCCCCGGTCCCCGCCACACCGACCCCCGTAGAGCTCTCCGTGCTGAGGGTGTAGGCCCGGCGACCCGCCTGACCCGCACCTTCACCTCTCCTTCCGCACCACCAGCACGGAGTGCCGCATGCCCACGCCCAAGAAGTCCACGTCCAAGAAGCCCACGCCCAAGAAGTCCACGTCCGGGTCGAAGAAGCCCCTCGCCTACGGCGCCGTGATCGTCGTCGCCGCCGGTCTCCTCGGCTTCGCCTCCTACAAGGCCACCGCCCCCGGCAACACCTCCGGGAACTCTTCCGGGAACACCGCCCCCGCCGCCGAGGTCTCCGCCGATCCGCAGGAGGGCGTCTACCCGGAGCTCGCGAAGCTGGCCCGCCGTGACGCGGACGACAAGCTGGCGGTCGGCCGCGCGGACGCCCCCGTCGTCCTGATCGAGTACGCCGACTTCAAGTGCGGCTACTGCGGCAAGTTCGCCCGGGACACCGAGCCGGAACTGATCGAGGAGTACGTGGAGGACGGCACCCTGCGCATCGAGTGGCGCAACTTCCCGATCTTCGGCGAGGAGTCCGAGAACGCCGCGCGGGGCGCCTGGGCCGCCGGGCAGCAGGACCGCTTCTGGGAGTTCCACGCGGCCGCCTACGCCGAAGGGGCGAAGGAGAAGGGGTTCGGCAAGGACCGGGTCAAGGCCCTCGCGCAGGAGGCCGGGGTCAAGGACCTGGCCCGGTTCATGAAGGACCTGGACGGCCCGGACGCCCGCGCGGCCGTGGCGAAGGACCAGGAGCAGGCGTACGGGATCGGCGCCACGTCCACCCCGTCGTTCCTGATCAACGGCCGCCCGATCGCGGGGGCCCAGCCCAAGGAGACGTTCACCCGGGCCATCGAGGCGGCGGCGGAGCAGGCGAAGACCACCGGCAAGGCGGGAAGCGACGCGTCCGGGGCCTCCGAGGGCGCGGCGGACTCCAAGGGCTCCGGGGCCTCCGAGACCATCAAGGACTCCGAGACCACCGAGGACTCCGCCAAGTGACGGCGGACATCGGCTACTTCGCCGCCTTCCTCGGCGGGCTGCTCGCCCTGGTCAGCCCGTGCAGCGCGCTGCTGCTCCCGGCCTTCTTCGCGTACTCCATCGACTCCACCTCGCGCCTGCTCGCCCGTACCGGCATCTTCTACGCCGGGCTCGCCACCACCCTCGTACCGCTCGGGGCGGCGGGCTCGTACGCGGGCAGGCTCTTCTACGGCCACCGGGACGCCCTGGTCACGGGTGCGGGCTGGCTGATCATCGCGCTCGGCGTCGCGCAGATCGTCGGCCTGGGCTTCGCGTCGAAGCGGATCGCGGAGATCAGCGGCCGCATCCGCCCCACCACCGCGTTCTCCGTCTACGCCCTGGGCGCGGTCTACGGCCTCGCGGGCTTCTGCGCGGGCCCGATCCTCGGCAGCGTCCTCACCGTGGCGGCGGTCAGCGGCAGCCCGGTCTACGGGGGCCTGCTGCTCGCGGTCTACGCGCTCGGGATGGCGGTCCCCCTCTTCGTACTCGCTCTGCTCTGGGAGCGGTTCGACCTGGGCCGCCGCACCTGGCTGCGCGGCAAGGCCGTCCGGCTCGGCGGCAGATTCCAGCTGCACACGACCTCGCTGCTCTCGGGCCTGTTCTTCATCGGCCTGGGCGTGCTCTTCCTCGCGTACGACGGAACGACCGCGCTCCCCGGCCTCCTCGGGGTCGACGCCTCGTTCGCGGTGGAGCAGTGGGCGCAGAGGCTCGGCGAACGGGTGTCGGACGCGGTGCTGCTGGGGGCCGTGGTGCTGGTGGTGCTGCTGGTTCTCGGCGTACGGGCCTGGCGGCGGCGCGAGCCGGCGGTCGAGGAGGCCGCCGAGAAGGGGTGAGAACGGCGAAGGCCCCGTCCAGCGGACGGGGCCTTCGAGAGGTGGCTGGGGCCGGGATCGAACCGGCGACCTATCGCTTTTCAGGCGATCGCTCGTACCAACTGAGCTACCCAGCCACGCAGCCGCTGGGGCTGCAGCGGTCCTGACGGGATTTGAACCCGCGGCCTCCACCTTGACAGGGTGGCGAGCACTCCAAACTGCTCCACAGGACCAAGCAATGTGCGAGAACAAGTCTCGCACACGGTGAAACGTGCCCCCAACGGGATTCGAACCCGTGCTACCGCCTTGAAAGGGCGGCGTCCTGGGCCACTAGACGATGAGGGCTATTGGCCCGCCGGTTCGCTTTGCAGCGCGTCGGGGACGTCAGAAGCATATGGGATGGATGGAGCTATCGCCAAAACGGTTTAGGGCGAGGGGGTGGGCCGCCCCGGAGAGCCGGTGGGGGAGGGCGTGGGAGCCGGGGAAGTGGGGGCGTCCTTCTCGGGACCCTCCTCCGGCTTCTTCAGGTTCTCCTCCGGAAGATGGCGGCTGACCTCGGCCGTCGTCAGCCCGAGGCCACCGAGCGTGATCTCGTCCCAGGCCTGGAGGCGGCGGGTCGGACGGTCGAGGTAGAGCACCGACGCACGCACCTTCTCGGGCTTCTCGTTCTGCACCGCGCGCAGCCCGCCGCCGCCCGTGGAGCCCTCGATCTTGAGCCGCGTACCGCCCTTCATCAGTTCGTTGGTCCGGTTGTGGAAGTGGCCCGCGAGGACCAGCGGGACGGTGCCGTCGGTCTGCCGGGCGGTGTCCGGGTCGTGGGCGACCGCGATGTCGACCGGGGTGCCGGCCTGTTCCTGGTCGCGGAGGGCGGAGGCCAGGCGCATGCCCTCCAGCTCCGCGGCCGCCTTGCCGCCGACCGGCTTGGAGCGGTCCGGGGTGAACTGGGCGTCGCCGGTGCCGGCGATCCGGAGACCGGCCACGTCGACGGCCCGCCCGTCGTCGAGGACACGTACGTTCCCGAACTTCTCCAGGTACTTCTGGGTGACCATCGAGTCGTGGTTGCCGCGCACCCAGACGTAGGGCGCCCCCAGGTTGCGGATCGGGTCCAGGAAGCCGTTCTCCGCGGCCGAACCGTGGTCCATCGTGTCGCCGGAGTCGATGATCACGTCGATCTCGTACTGCTCGACGAGCGAGGCGATGATGTGCCAGGCCGCCGGGTTCAGATGGATGTCGGAGACGTGCAGGGCGCGGATGGTCCCGGGGTCCGGCTGGTAGACGGGGAGCGTGGAGGTGGCGTCGTACAGCCGGGTGACGTTGGTGACCAGGCGGGCCAGCTCCTGCTGGTAGATGTCGAACTCGGTGACGATCGAGCGGGCGTCGCCGACCAGGGAGGGCGCGCTGGAGAGCAGCCCGGAGAACTTGGGCTCCAGGACGGACTTCGGGTTCCAGGTGGCGTACGCGCTGACGCCCGAGGCGGCCAGCAGGGTCAGCGCGAGCCCGCCGGCGGCCAGGGCACGGCGCGGGCGGCGGTAGACGACGAGGCCGAGCGCGGTCGCCCCGGAGATCACGGCGACACAGGACCGTACGGCCAGCTCCCGGGTCCCGGCGGCGACATCCCGGGTGACCTCGTCCTGGAGGCCGGAGAACCGTTCCGGCTGGTCCACCAGGGCCTGGGAGCGCGCGGGGTCGAGGCGGTCCACGTCCACGTCGAGGCGGAGCGGGGCGATGTGCGAGTCCAGTTCCAGGGCGCCGAGCGGGGACACGTTGATCTTGCTGCCGCCGGTGAGGGAGGGGCGCAGGGTCATGTTGGTGTCCATGGGGCCGACCGGCGTACGGATGGACCCCACGGCGAGCAGCCCGAGCCAGGCCCCGATCACGACGACGGCGAGCATGGAGAGAGCGCGTACGTACGGCTTGGGGGCGGCGCTTCCCATGGCCGGGTCGCCGGGGGTGCGGGCGGCGGACTTCGCGGCGGACGGGGTGCGGGCGGCGGACTTCGCGGCGGACTTCGGGCGGACGAGCTGGCTGAGGCGGTGCCGGACGCGGTCGGCTGCGGCACGGAACGGGACGCGGACCATTGGGCGCGTATGCCCCGGTACGGTCCCGCCCATGCGGGAAGGGGGAGGAGAAGTGGATCAGGGCCCGCCGCCACCTGCCCGGAGCGGGCCCCCGTACGTGACAATGGCGGGGTGCTGGAGATGACGCGGGAGCAGTTCGAAGAGCTGGTGAGCCAGGCTCTTGACCGGATTCCGCCGGAGCTGATGCGGCTGATGGACAACGTGGCGGTCTTCGTCGAGGACGAACCGGAGCCCGGCGACCCCGACCTGCTCGGGCTCTACGAGGGCACGCCGCTCACCGATCGCGGTGAGTGGTACGCCGGGGTGCTGCCGGACCGGATCACCATCTACCGGGGGCCGACGCTCCGGATGTGCGAGTCCCACGAGGACGTCGTGGCCGAGACGGAGATCACCGTGGTCCACGAGATCGCCCACCACTTCGGCATCGACGACGAGCGGCTGCACGCCCTGGGCTACGGGTGAGCGAGCAGGTACCGGACGAGCCTCCGGAACCCGGCCCCCCGGCCGCCCCGCAGGCCCGCGTCCTGGGTGCGGTCGCGGCGGGCGGGGCGCTCGGCGCGCTCGCGCGGTACGGGGCCCTGGTGCTCTGGCCGGCGACCGAGGGCGGCTTCCCCTGGACGATCTTCGCGGTCAACGTGAGCGGCTGCGCCCTCATCGGCGCCCTGATGGTCCTGACCGTCGAACGGGGCCGGGTGACCCACCCGCTGGTCCGGCCGTTCCTCGGGGTCGGCGTACTCGGCGGATTCACGACCTTCTCCACGTACGCGGCCGATGTTTCCGGCCTGCTGGTGCGTCAGGAACTGGTGGTGGCGGTGGCGTACATGTTCGCGACGGTCGTGGCGGCGCTGGCGGCTGTCTGGGCGGGCGCGGTGGCGACCCGGCGGCTGCTGGACCGGGGTGCAGGGGGCGTACGGGACGGGGAGCGGGCCACGTGAACGGGCACTGGCTGCTGGTGGTGGCCGGCGGGGCGGTCGGCGCGCCCCTGCGCTATCTGACGGACCGGGCGGTGCAGGCGCACCAGGGCGCGGGGGTGGCGTACGTCTTCCCCTGGGGCACCTTCACGGCCAATGCGGCGGGCAGCCTGCTGCTCGGCCTGCTCACGGGCGCGGCGGTCTCCGCCCCGGCGCACGCCCTGCTGGCCACGGGGCTGTGCGGGGCGCTGACGACGTACTCGACGTTCTCGTACGAGACCCTGCGCCTGGCCGAGACGGGCCGCGCCTTCCTCGCCACGGCGAACGTGGTGGCGTCGCTGCTGGTGGGGCTGGGGGCGGTGTTCCTGGGGGCGGAACTGGCGGGCGGGTTCGGGGGGTAGAGGGCTTTCGGGCGGCTGGGCGGGGCCGGGTGGTCCGGGGCTGTCGTGCGCTGGGCCTGACGCGCGCTGTGGCCCGGGTCCGAGGCGAACTGTGAGCCGGGTCCTACACGCGCTGCGGGCAGGCCCCGTCACGTGCGGCGGGCAGCCCCCGACACGCGGCGCGGGCAGGCCCCCGGCACGCGCTGCGGGCCGGGCTGCCCGGGACGTCGGTGCTTCGGGCGTGTCTCCGGCGGGGTCCGGGGAGTTGGGCACAGCACCACGCCATCCGCGTACGGCGCGCTCGCGCCCGTACGGCTCGCTCCGCCCCTCCCGCTCCCTTCCCTTCCCTTCCCTTCCCTTCCCTTCCCTTCCCCTCCCCGTCCCCGCTCTCCTCGCCCCGGAGGTGCCGCCCGTGCGCCACTTGTCCGTCCCTGCCCGTTGGGCAGCCGTCACCGCGCTGACGATCGCCGCGTCCACCGGCTGTATGAGCGTCGGCGAAGACGCCGCCAGGCCGGGACCCACCGCCTCCTCCGACCCGAAGGGCCGGGCTGTCGAGCCGAACGGTGAGACGGCGCCCGTGTCCGGGGGCGCAGCGCGCCGGGGCGGCGGCGACGCCCACACCCACTCCGACGCGGACTCCGACCGGAAGAACCCCAAGGGCAAGCCGAGCCCCACGGCGTCCGGCGCTGTGCCGTCGGACACACCGAAGGGCGTGCGCCCGGAACCCGGCGCTCCGCAGCCCTCGCGCCCCGGTCAGCCGCCGGCCCCGACGCCCTCCACGCCGGGCCCGGGGGAGCCGCCGCCGGTCGCTCCGGAGCCGTCGGCCCCGCCCGTTCCGGACCCGGACCCGGAACCCGAGCCGGAGCCCACCGAACCCTCCGAACCGCCCCCCTCCGCGTCGCCCGCGGCGCAGTTCCGGACCCAGGCGATGGGGGGTGCGGAGGAGGGCCGTCCGTTGCGGACGCCGGAGGCATCACCGCAGGTGGGACCGGTGTAGCGGGAGGCGGGTTGCGCAATGTGGGTGAGAGTGCGTATGGTGGTAGATCGTTTGATCCCATTGCCCGGCGCCGACACAGAAGAGCGCCGTGTGGCGCGTACTCTCCCTTGCCGTGGCTGGACCGCATTGAGGCGGTCGAAATTGCGAATCACGGAGTTACGGGCGCGTGCCGAGACTCCGGAAGGTTTCGCATTTCGCATGTCAATTTCCAGTTCTGACCGCACCGTCATGCCCGAGAACATCGACAGCGCCGAGCTCACCGAGCTCGTCGAGGCCGCTGTGACCGAGGCCCCCGCCGGCGCCACCGCCGCAGCCGAGAAGGCTCCGGTGGCCGAGAAGTCGGTCGCCGACTTCCTGGACGACACCAAGACCGCCGCTGCCTCCACCACGGAGGACAAGCCGGCCAAGGCTTCGGCCGAGAAGGCCGACGAGGCCGACGAGACCGACACGGCCCCCGAGGCGGAGGCCGAGATCGAGGCCGACGCCGAGCCGACCATCACCTTCGGCGACCTGGGCCTGCCCGACGGCATCGTCCGCAAGCTCGCGCAGAACGGTGTGACCGCCCCCTTCCCGATCCAGGCGGCGACCATCCCGGACGCCCTGGCCGGCAAGGACATCCTCGGCCGCGGCCGTACGGGCTCCGGCAAGACGCTCTCCTTCGGCCTGCCGCTGCTGGCCTCGCTCTCCGGTGGCAACACCGAGAAGAAGAAGCCGCGCGGCATCATCCTCACCCCGACCCGTGAGCTCGCGATGCAGGTCGCGGACGCGCTGCAGCCGTACGGCGACGTGCTCGGCCTCAAGATGAAGGTCGTCTGCGGCGGTACGTCGATGGGCAACCAGATCTACGCGCTGGAGCGCGGTGTCGACGTCCTCGTCGCCACCCCGGGCCGCCTGCGCGACATCATCAACCGCGGCGCCTGCTCGCTGGAGAACGTCCAGGTGGCCGTCCTCGACGAGGCCGACCAGATGTCCGACCTGGGCTTCCTGCCCGAGGTCACCGAGCTGCTCGACCAGATCCCCGGTGGCGGTCAGCGGATGCTCTTCTCCGCCACCATGGAGAACGAGATCGGCACGCTGGTCAAGCGCTACCTCTCCAACCCGGTGACGCACGAGGTCGACAGCGCCCAGGGCAACGTCACGACCATGTCGCACCACGTCCTCGTCGTGAAGCCGAAGGACAAGGCGCCGGTCACGGCCGCCATCGCCGCCCGCAAGGGCCGCACGATCATCTTCGTCCGCACCCAGCTGGGCGCCGACCGCATCGCCGAGCAGCTCATCGAGTCCGGCGTGAAGGCCGACGCGCTGCACGGCGGCATGACCCAGGGCGCCCGTACGCGGGTCCTGGAGGACTTCAAGAAGGGTTACGTCAACGCGCTCGTCGCGACCGACGTGGCCGCCCGGGGCATCCACGTGGACGGCATCGACCTGGTCCTGAACGTGGACCCGGCCGGTGACCACAAGGACTACCTGCACCGCTCGGGCCGTACCGCCCGTGCCGGCAAGTCCGGTGTGGTCGTCTCGCTGGCTCTGCCGCACCAGCGCCGTCAGATCTTCCGCCTGATGGAGGACGCGGGCGTCGACGCCTCGCGCCACATCGTCCAGGGCGCGGGCGTCTTCGAGCCGGAGGTCGCCGAGATCACCGGCGCCCGTTCGCTCACCGAGGTCCAGGCCGACTCCGCGAACAACGCCGCCAAGCAGGCCGAGCGCGAGGCCGCCGACCTGACGAAGCAGCTGGAGCGCGTCCAGCGCCGCGCCGTCGAGCTCCGCGAGGAGGCCGACCGCCTGGTCGCCCGTGCCGCGCGCGAGCGGGGCGACGACCCGGAGGCAGCGGTGGCCGAGGTCGCCGCCGAGGCGGAGGCCGCCCTGGTGGCCGCCATCTCCGTCCCCGAGCAGCCGGCCGCCCGCGACGAGCAGCGCCGCGACGAGCGGGGCAACTACGAGCGCCGCGACAACCGCGGTGGCGACCGCGGCGGCTACCGAGGCGGCAACGACCGCCGCGACGACCGCCCGTCCGGTGGCTTCCGCTCCGGTGGCGACCGTCGTGACGACCGTGGTGGCCGTCCGTTCGAGCGCCGGGACAACGACCGTCCGTCGTTCAACCGCGACCGCCGCGACGACCGCCCCTCCGGCGGCTTCCGCTCCGGCGGCAGCGACCGCCCGTTCAACCGTGACCGTCGCGACGACCGCCCCGCGGGCGGCTTCCGCTCGGGTGGCAGCGACCGCCCGACCGGCCGTCGTGACGACCACCGCGGCGCCAACACCGGCACCAACACCGGTTCCTTCGGCCGCCGCGACGACAAGCCGCGCTGGAAGCGCAACGGCTGACCCCGCACCGGCCGACCCCCGGCCGGGCAGGCCCGCCTGACAGACCGGCAGGGCCCGTACGCCACCGAACCGACTCGGTGACGTACGGGCCCTGTTGCTGTCCCCCGGGGGAGCGAACCGGTGCGAAAGGGACGCGCTGGGCGCGTGACAGGGCCCGACACCGATACCGGATCGGCTGCCGGGACCGGGCGGGCTATGCTCGGGGGTGATGTTGCAGGGGCCGTTAGCTCAATTGGTCAGAGCAGCGGACTTTTAATCCGTTGGTTGTGGGTTCGAGTCCCACACGGCCTACCGGCAGCAGGGGAGGGGTGACCCTCTGGCCTGTGGTGGAGTGCCCCGACCGGTTCCGACCGGTCGGGGCACTGCGCTGTTCGGGGCCCTGTGCGTGAGCGGGCAGGCCGGGCAAGGGCCGGGGCCGGGCCCCCGGCTAAAGGCGTGAGGCGGCGTCGGGCCAGGGGGCCATGGTGAACTCCTCGTAGATCGTGCCCTCCTCGTACCAGCCGGAGCCGGTCAGCCAGGTCTCCAGCCACTCGGCCAGGCTGCCCGCGTCGACGAACCAGCCGCTGGTGACGTCCTGGCCGGTGATCGCGTTCGGCTCGAAGAGCAGGACCGTTCCGTCCTCGCTGAGGCAGTCGACGGCGGCGATCATGGCGCAGCCCCAGTGGAGGATCGGTACGACCGCCTTGGGCCAGGCCCACCAGGTGTCCGTCTCGGGCGGCGGTATGCGGGCCAGATAGCCGTCGACCACGCTGTCCTCCTCGGTGGCCGTTGTCCCGTGGAGAGGGCTGTTGTCCCCGAGAAGGAGGGGGAAGAGCAGGTAATCAGGGCCGTAACCGCCGTCCCCGGCCCTGCGGTAGAGCGCGGCGAGGAGCGGATGCAGCGGGAATCCGAGGCGCTTCTCGGCCGTGGCGAGGGCCTCCGCGGAGACGGGGGGCCGGTGCTCCTTGCTCGTCCTGGCCCTCGCCGAGACACGCTCGATCAGATCGTCGTACTCGTTCATGCCGGGCATCCTCGCCGATACGTCCGACATTCGGCGGCGAGGCTGATGGTGCTGCCCCTCCGTCACGGTCCGGACGCTCCCTCCCTCATGGCCCGGACGCCCCCCCACACCCGGTCCAGGAACCTCGCGATCAGCGGTGCGACGGCGGACAGTTGGTCCTCCAGGGCGAAGTGGCCCGTGTCGAACCGGCACCTCCGGGCGCAGGGCGATGAAGGCGCGGGCGTCCGGTGGCAGGCCCTCCTCGTACTGATCGCGGACGTGTCCGGGGCGCGGGCCTGGCCGGCGCTGGAGGCAGACCGGCTGGAGGAGGCGGTGGGCACGCTCGACGGCGACGATCTGGTCGCCGTCCATCGCGTACGCGAGCACATCGCCTCGGCCCTGTACACCGCCCGCTGCGGCGACCGGGCCCGCTGGCCTGCTGCCCTGCGGAGACGGTGCCTCGGAAAAGTGGTCGGAGCGGTCGCTCCCATGGCGTAGAGTGGTGTTCACCGACGCGGGGTGGAGCAGCTCGGTAGCTCGCTGGGCTCATAACCCAGAGGTCGCAGGTTCAAATCCTGTCCCCGCTACTGAAGATCCGGGCCCGGCACGCAGACTGCGTGCCGGGCCCGAGTCGTTCCCCGGCGTTTCCAGGCCTCGTTGCCCTCAGTCGTCGGCTTTTCCGGGTTGACCTTGACGCAACGTAAAGATCTAGCGTTTCCGGCATGGAGTGGTCCATCCAGGAAATCGCCCGAAGGGCCGGCACCACGAGCCGCACGCTCCGGCACTACGGGGACCTCGGTCTCCTGACGCCGAGCCGGGTCGGGAGCAACGGTTACCGCTACTACGACCAGGACGCCCTCGTCCGGTTGCAGCGCATCCTGCTGCTGCGGGAGCTGGGGCTGTCCCTGCCCGTCATCAAGGGTGTGCTCGAAGGGCAGCGGGACACGGCCGTGGCCCTGCGGGCCCATCTGCTGCTGCTGGAGCAGGAGCAGGCACGCATCGGGCGGCAGATCGCCTCGGTGCGGACCACTCTCCACAAGACGGAGGAGGGGATCGAACTCATGGCCGAGGAAGTGTTCGACGGTTTCGACCACACCGCTCATGAGCGGGAGGTGACCGAGCGCTGGGGGCGTGAGGCGTACGAGGAGGGCGACCGGTGGTGGCGTTCGCTCGGGGAGGAGGGGAAGAAGGCCTTCCTGGACGAGCACGAGGCCATCGCGCGGGACTGGGGGCGGGCCAGGCAGGCCGGGCTCGACGCCGGCGGTGACGAGGCGCAGGACATCGCGCGGCGGCACTGCGCCTGGCTGTCGTCGTCCACGGCACGGGACGAGGGGCCGGGCAGGGCGTCAGGCGAGGAGCTGGGCAGGGCGCCGGGCCACGAGCCGCGCAGCGCGCCGGGCCGCTCGTACGTGATCGGGCTCGGCGAGATGTATGTCGCCGACCCGCGTTTCGGAAAGAACTACGATCGCTACGGAGACGGCACCGCCGCCTTCGTACGGGATGCACTGACGATCTACGCGGAACGGCGGCTCTCCGACTGACCGCGGAGGGCGCGGCGTTCTGGACCGCTTCCCCCTATTTGGCCGATGACGAGTCGCCGCACGGCGCGGCTCCGGGAAGCCTGGACGGGGCGCGGTACCGTCCGCAGCCGTGGCCGGACCGGGCAGGAGTGCACAGGTGGGGATGGCGGAGAAGGGGCGCGGACGCGTGACGGGAAGCTTCGGCGTCCCGGGGCGCGGCATGTCCGGGGCCATGGGGCGCGGGAAGTCCGGTTCTGCCGGGCCGGGGAAGTCCGGGTCCGCGGGGCCGGGGAAGTCCGGGTCCGCCGGGTGGGGGAAGTCCGGGGCCACCGGGCGGGGGAAGCCGGTGGTGGCGCAGAGCCGCGGGACCCGGCGGTTCGTCCGGCTGTTGCCGGTGCTGCTGATCGGCGGCGGGCTCCTCTTCGACTCGATCGCCCCGCCCAACTTCACCGCCGTCCCCCTGTTCGTGGCCGCGCCGCTGATCGCCGCGCCCTTCTTCTCGCTCGCCAGCACCATCCGTACGGGCGTGGCCTCGGTCCTCTCCGTCATCGCGATGCGGCTCTCCGACGGTACGTCCACCGAGGTCGTCCCGGTCATCGAGATGATCACCGTGCTCACCGCCGCGGCCCTGGCCCTCGTCATCAACGGGGTCGTACGCCGCAGCAACGAGCAGCTGGCCTCGGCCCGGGTCATCGCGGAGACCGCCATGCGGGCCGTGCTGCCGACCCCGGCGGAGCGGATCGGCGGGCTCCAGGTGGCCGCGCGGTACGAGGCGGCGCAGGCGGACGAGTTCGTCGGCGGGGACCTGTTCGCGGTGGCGGACACCCCGTACGGCGTACGCCTGGTCGTCGGGGACGTACGCGGCAAGGGGCTGGACGCCGTGGAGGCGGTGGCGGTGATCATCGGCGCGTTCCGGGAGGCCGCCGAGCAGGAGCGGTCCCTGGAGGGCGTGGCGCAGCGGCTGGAGCGGGCGCTGGCACGGGAGGGGACGCGGCGGTACGGGCTGGACGCCATGGAGGGGTTCATCACCGCCGTACTGGCCGAGATCCCGCCGGGTTCGGCCTCGCTGCGGCTCGTCAACCGAGGCCACCCCGAGCCGATCCTGCTGTACGCGGACGGGGCCCTGGAGGTCCTCGCGCCGAGTGTGCCCGCGATGCCGCTGGGGATGGACCTCGGGGTGTGGCCCGACCGGTCCGACGAGTGGGAGATGCCCCCGGGGTCGACGCTGCTCGCCTTCACGGACGGCCTCTCCGAGGCGCGGGACGCGAACGGGGCCTTCTACGATCCGGCGGCCCGGCTGCGCGGCCGGATCTTCCCCGGCCCCGAGGAACTGCTCTCGGCGCTCACCGACGACGTACGGCTGCACACCGGAGGCCGGTCCACGGACGACATGGCGCTGCTCGCGGTGAGCCGGCCGGCGGAGGGGCAGCCGCCGCGGCGGACGACGGTCAAGATCGTCGGCCGGGGCGATGACACGGTGCGTGACCGATGAGCACCACTCCGCATAACAGTTGACACACCATCAGAAAAAGAGGTGTGGGCGAGGGGTCGTCAAGTCGTCCGATTCGGGCCGCTTGTGGGTGGTAAATCCCCGTCGAAGCCGTTAATGATCAACAGGAACAGCTTGGAATCGGGCCCGCCTGTCTATTAACGTTCGATAACGCAGCGCGGTCGTCCCAGCCGTCGTCAGAGACGGCGCCGTGCGCGAGCGCCGAATCCCGCAAGGGAACCGGGGAACCACCTACATGGGGTGAATCGGACGCCTGCGTCTCGTGAGAGGCGGAGGGGCCCGTAGGAGACCTTCCTGCTCCGAACCCGTCAGCTAACCCGGTAGGCGAGAAGGAAGGAAAGGAGTGCGCCCACGTGGCGTCCAACAACCCTGCCCCTGAGGCCCCGTCACCCTTCACTGCCGACGGTCTCGGTGGCCCGGAGCGGACGTGGGAGGAATGGAACCCCACCGCGGAGTCCATCCGTCCCGTGCGCGGCAAGCACCGCGTGGCCAAGCAGCGAGGCCTCGCCCGTAGCTCCACCGTCCTCGGGGTCGGCGTCATAGCGGCCGTCGGTGCGGGTGGCATGGCCACCGCCCAGAGCAAGCCGCCGGTCTCCATCTCCCTTCCCGATTCCATCGTGGACAACCTCCCCGACGCCAAGTCCCTTCCCGGTGTCGGGGCCTTCATGTCCGAGGAGCCCGCGGAGGCCGCGCCGGTCGCCGCGCCGCTCACGGCCGTGAGCCTCACGGCCGCCGAGGCCGAGGAGGGCACGACCGACGCGGGCGAGGCCCTGCGCGCCCGGATCCTCCAGCAGGCCGAACAGCAGCAGGCCAGCGCTGACGCGGAGGCCAAGGCCGCCGAGGAGAAGGCGGCCGCGGAGAAGGCCGCCGCCGACGCGAAGAAGCAGCAGGACGAGGCGGAGGCCGAAGCCAAGGCCAAGGCCGCCGCCGAGAAGAAGGCGGCGGAGGAAGCGGCGGCGAAGAAGGCCGAGGAAGAACGCCTCGCCAAGCTCCGCGCCAGCTTCACCCTGCCCGCCTCCGGGTACACGATCACCTCGACCTACGGCCAGTCCGGCGCGATGTGGTCGTCCGGCCAGCACACCGGCACGGACTTCGCCGGGGCGGCCGGTTCGCCGCTCAAGGCCGTGCACAGCGGCACGATCACGTCGGCCGGCTGGTCCGGTTCGTACGGCTACCGAACGGTCCTCCAGCTGGAGGACGGTACGGAGATCTGGTACGCGCACCAGTCCTCGATCGACGTCTCGGTCGGCCAGAAGGTCAGCACCGGTGACACCATCGGCCGCATGGGCGCGACCGGCAACGTGACCGGCGTCCACCTCCACCTGGAGGTCCGCACCGCGGGCGGCTCGGCCATGGACCCGATCGCCTGGCTGAACAGCAAGGGCCTCAACGTCTGAGACCCCGGTACGTCGTTCGTCGTCGTACCGGAGAGAAACCCCGGTACCACCCAGAACCCTGGTACCACCCAGAACCCCCGGTGCCACCCAGAAGCCTCGGCACCACCCAGAACCCCGGCAGCCCTGACGCTCACCCCCCGACGTCAGGGCTGCCGGTCTGTGCGGGCGCGTTGCGAGTGCCTGCGTCGCGCGCGCGGGCGTGTACGGGCGAGCGGGTGGAATACCGGGATCCGCCACCGCCGTTGAACACCCACATGACTTCTCTGCGCCCGCTCGGCAGCTCCGACCTCCAGGTCTTCCCCCTCTCCCTCGGCGGCAACGTCTTCGGCTGGACGGCGGACGAGGACCAGTCCTTCGCCGTCCTGGACGCGTACGTCGCCGCCGGCGGCAACTTCATCGACACCGCCGACGCCTACACCGCCTGGATCGAGGGCAACCACGGCGGCGAGTCGGAGACCGTCATCGGCAAGTGGCTCGCCTCGCGCTCCAACCGCTCCGACATCGTCGTGGCCACCAAGGTCGGTGCCCACCCCGACTACAAGGGGCTCTCCGCCGCCACCATCAAGGGCGCGGCCGAGCAGTCGCTGCGCCGGCTCGGTACCGACCACATCGACCTCTACTACACGCACTTCGACGACGAGACCGTCCCGGTCGAGGAGATCATCACCGCCCTCGACCAGCTGGTGAAGGACGGCAAGGTCCGCCAGATCGCCGCCTCCAACATCAGCCCCGAGCGCCTCCAGGCCTCCCTGGACTTCTCCGAACGCGAGGGGCTGGCCCGGTACATCGCGCTCCAGCCGCACTACAACCTGGTCTCCCGGCACACCTACGAGGGCCCCCTCCAGGAGACCGCCGCCCGCGCCGGACTCGCCGCCGTCCCGTACTTCGCGCTGGCCGCCGGCTTCCTCACCGGCAAGTACCGCCCCGGTACGACGGTGGAGAGCGCCCGCTCGGCCAAGGCGGGCGAGCACCTGGAGTCGGAGCGCGGCCGCAAGGTCCTCGCCGCCCTCGACAAGGTCGCCACGGAGCGGGACGCCGAGATCGCCACGGTCGCCCTCGCCTGGCTCGCGGCCCGCCCGACGGTCGCGGCCCCGATCGCCTCGGCCCGCACGGTCGAACAGCTTCCGGCCCTGCTGGCCGTGGCGGACCTGGAGCTGACGGAGGCGGAGCGGACCCTCCTCACGGAGGCGTCGGCCTGAGCCGGTCTTCCGTCGACCTCCCTGTGAAGCCTGGGCGGAGCGGTCAAGTGCTCCGGTCGGCCGACGCTTCTTCAGTTCGGCAGTCTCGACCGCTCGGACGAGATGTCCGGCGCTGAGCACGTGCGGCCCATGAGGAGCTGTTCGCTGCCTTCAGGAAGGCGGTACGGAACAGTCCCCTGTGCTGAGGGCTACTGCGGCGGCTGCCGGTGGGTGGTCGGTGCGGGGGTGCCGCTGCTGTGCCAGCCGGAGGGGGTGTGGCCGTACGGGTACTGGGGCGGGGGCTGGGCGCCGTAGCCATAGCCGTATCCGGGGCCGTGACTCTGCGCGTGGCCGTATCCGGGGGCGGGACTCTGTCCGTAGCCGTAGCCGTAGCCGTATGCCTGGCTCTGTCCGTACCCGTATCCCTGGCCGTGCCCGTACGGCATCGGGGGGCGGGGGTACGGGTGCGGGCGCGGGGGTCTGCCTGTGAGGCGGGCGGCCTGGGTGAGGGCCGGGGCCGCGATGTCGCGGCGTTGCCAGAGGTGGTGCAGCAGTTCGCGCTCGCGTTCGGCGAAGTCCGGGCCCACCGCGTCGTGGCGGGCGCGGCGGCGCAGGCCCGCCAGGGAGGTCGCGAACGACTCGTACTCGGCGACCGTGCGCGCCGCCGCCCGGCCCCGGGCCCGGTCCTGCTGACCGTGCCAGTGGCGGGCCAGGTCACGGGCCACGCCCCGGGCCCGCATCGAGGCCAGCGCCAGGGGTTCGGCCGGGGTCAGCCAGCCGGCCGTGGCGTACGCGGGCAGCTCGGCGGCCAGTGTGCGCAGCTCCCGTTGGCGCGACCAGATCGCCAGCCAGGTCAGCAGCCCGAACACCGGGACCATCACCGCCGCGTACACCGCGTAGAAGCCGAGCCCGCCGAAGACCGCCGAACCGTTCCACAGGGCGTGCAGGCCCATCGCGAGCAGCAGGCCGAGCAGCGGCAGGGCGATCCGGCGGACCCGGTGGTGGCGGGCGCTGATGACCGCGAAGCCGAAGCCGAGGCCGGTGAGGACCGTGAACAGCGGATGCGCGAACGGCGACAGCACGATCCGTACGAAGAACGTCCCCACCGTCGTGGCGGCGATGCCCGAACCACCCACCTGCTGGTCCTCGCCGAAGGCGTTGCCCAGGTAGAGGATGTTCTCGGTGAAGGCGAAGCCCGTGGCGGTGAAGCCGGCGATCACGATGCCGTCGACCACGCCCCGGAACTCCCGTCTCCGGAAGATGAAGATCAGCAGGATCGAGAGCGCCTTGGCGCTCTCCTCCACGACCGGCGCGATCACGGTCGCGCCCAGGGCGTCGGCGCTCGCCGGGTCGGCGGTGGCGGTGGCTATCCACCGCATCGCGAGCGAGTTCGCGATGATCGAGACGAGCGCGGCGGCGCACGCTCCCCAGGCGAAGGAGAAGATCAGGTTCCGCCAGGGGCCCGGTTCGACCCGGTCGAGCCAGCGGAAGGCCGCCATCAGGAGCGGCACCGGAAGCACCGCGAGGCCGAGGCCGACGAGGAACCCCTCCGGGCCCGTCTGCTCCCGGACCAGGGCGAGGATCACCAGCCCGCACAGGGCGAGCGCCACGATCACGGCCCCGGCGCGGAACACCTTGCTGCGCCACACCATGCCGACGTGGCGCGGCCGGTACTTCCACCGGCCGCGCTCCGGCACGGCGCCCAGCACCTCGTCGAGCCGCTGCTCGTGGAGGACCGGGACCGCCGGCTGCCGCTGCTGGTACTGCACGGAACCGTCGGACACCCCTTGACCCTAACGAGGAGCACTGACAAACGACGACGGTGCATCCGGCCAGGAGAGGCGAAGACCCCAGCCAGGACCAGCCCAGGAGTGGCCGGGACCAGCCCAGGACCGGCCCAGGACCGGCCCAGGAGTGGCCGGGAGCGGCCAGGAAGTGGGGGGTCAGGAGTGGCTGGGATGTGGTCCTGGCCTGTGCGGGTCAGACGCGGGCGAACAGCAGGTCGTGGACGACGTGGCCCTTGTCCAGGCCCTGGCCCTCGAAGCGGGTGAGCGGCCGGAACGACGGGCGCGGGGCGTATCCGCCGTCCGCCGCCGTGTTCTCGAAGCGGGGGTGCGCGGTCAGCACCTCCAGCATCTGCTCCGCGTACGGCTCCCAGTCCGTCGCGCAGTGGACGATCGCGCCGGGCTTGAGCACCGGGGCCACCAGGTCCAGGAACTCCGGCTGGATCAGCCGCCGCTTGTGGTGCCGGGCCTTGGGCCACGGGTCGGGGAAGTAGACCCGCAGGCCGTCGAGCGAGGCGGGGGCCAGCATCTCGCGGAGGAGGATCACCGCGTCGCCGTTGGCCACCCGTACGTTGGTCGAGCCCGCCTTGTCCGCGAGGCCGAGCAGGTTGCCCTGGCCGGGGGTGTGGACGTCGACGGCGAGGATGCCGGTGCCCGGGTCGTCGGCCGCCATCTGCGCGGTGGCCTCGCCCATGCCGAAGCCGATCTCCAGGACGACCGGGAGGCCGTCGAAGAGCTCGCCCAGATCCAGGACGCGCTTGCCGTCGATGTCCAGGCCCCACGTGGGCCACAGCCGCTCCAGGGCCTCCTGCTGGCCGGTGGTGACCCGGCTGCGGCGCGGCTGGAAGCTGCGGATCCGGCGCTCGTGGTGCGAGCCGGCCGGGTCGGCGGCGGGGCCGCCGGGGAAGCGGGGCTCCTGGCGCAGCCGGCGCGCGCGCTCGAAGGAGGCGGCCCGCAGCGCGGCGGCTTCGTCGGCCGTGAGGTCGGCGGCGGTGGAGTCGACCTTGGCATCCGTGGGATCCATGGCATCCATGGCATCCGTGGCGTCCGTGGGATCCACGGCGTCCGTGGCCGTCGGTCCGGCCAGGACGTCGGCCGCCGTCGAGCCGGTCGCGGCGGGGACATCGGCCGGCGCTTCGGCCGCCCCGGCTTCGGGCGCCGGGACAGGGGTGGGGTTCAGGGGCTGCTCAGACACAATGCCCCGATTCTACGGCGGGCGGCTTCCACCCCGTCTCCTGAGCCCGGCGCAGCGCCCGCCGCGCCACCTCCCGCCCGATCGGCAGGGACGCCGTCGCGGCGGGCGAGGGGGCGTTGAGCACATGCACGGTGTGCGGGGCCTCGCGGATCAGGAAGTCGTCGACCAGCGTGCCGTCCTTCAGCACCGCCTGGGCCCGCACCCCGGCGGGCGACGGGCGCAGGTCCTCCTCCCGCACCCCCGGCAGCAGCCTCCGCACAGCCCGGGTGAAGGCGGACTTCGAGAGCGAGCGGTGCACCTCGCCCGCCCCGTACCGCCAGTGCTTGCGGGCGATGCTCCAGGTGCCCGGCCAGCTCAGCGTGGACAGCAGTTCGGCGGGGCGTACCACCGGCCAGCCGTACCCCTCGCGGGCCAGGGCGGGCACCGCGTTCGGCCCCACGTGGACGGAACCGTCGAACCCCCGGGTCAGGTGGACGCCGAGGAAGGGGAAGGCCGGGTCCGGCACCGGGTAGACCAGGCCGCGCACCAGCTCGGGGCGGGCCAGCTCGTAGTACTCGCCCCGGAACGGCACGATCCGCACCCCCGGGTCGTCGCCCGCGAGCCGGGCCACCCGGTCGCAGTGCAGCCCCGCGCAGTTGACCAGGGTCCTGGCCCGGACCACCAGGCCGTCCGCCGTCCGCACGGCCACGCCCCAGGGGCGCCGGTCCATGGCGGTGACCTCCGCCCCGTACCGCACGACACCTCCGGCGGCGGTCACCTCCGTCGCGAAGCGGGCGGCGACGGCCGCGAAGTCGCAGACGCCCGTGGTGCCGACCCGGATCGCCGCGAGGCCCCGGACCTCGGGCTCGTACTCCGCGATCTGCGCCGGGCCCAGCTCCCGCACCGGCAGTCCGTGCTCGCGGCCGCGCTGGACCAGGCTGTGCAGCCGGGGCAGCTCGGAGCGGTCGGTGGCGACGATCAGCTTGCCGGTGGTGGCGTGGGCGATACCGTGCTCGGCGCAGAAGTCGGCCAGCTCGGCGGAGCCGCGCAGCGCGTACCGCGCCTTGAGCGAACCGGGGCGGTAGTAGATACCGCTGTGGATCACCCCGCTGTTGCGGCCGGTCTGGTGGCGGGCGGGGCCGCGCTCCTTCTCCAGGACCGTGACCCGGGTGCCCGGAGCGGACCGGGTGATCGCATACGCGGTCGACAGACCGACGATCCCGCCGCCGATCACCAGCACATCGCAGTCGTACGCCGCGTGCGTCATCATCACGCCACCTCCCACCCCGATAGTGCACTGACCCACTGACAACGGGCTCAAACCCCATCCGGGCAGGGCGTGGCGCACACGGTGACCGGCGGGCGCCCGGAAACGCACCCGCCGGTCACCCGCAAACGAACGCACCCGCTGGTCACCGCAAACGCACCCGCCGCCCCCAACCTGCGTCCTCAGACCTGCCCCCCGGCCTGCCCCCCCAGGCCTGCCCCCCCAGACCCGCCCCCTCAGACCTGCGTCACCAGCAGCGGCCGGGCCCGCTCCCGCAGCTCGGCCACTCGGGGCTCGTCCCCGTACGGTTCCAGTCGGTGCAGCAGATCGCGTACGTACTCCGTGGTGCGCGCCGAGGAGATCCGCCCCGCCACCTCCACCGCCCGGGCGCCCGCCGCGCAGGCCGCGTCCAGGTTGCCCGACTCCAGTTCGGCGACGGCGGAGACGACGAGCCGCAGTCCGTGGCTGCGGACGAACTCCTCGGTCGGCCGGGAGAGCGCCTGCTCGGTGAAGCGCCGCACCTGCCGGGGCGCCTTGAGGTCCCGGTAGCACTCGGCGGCGTCCGCGGCGAACCGGTCGTAGGAGTAGAAGCCGAGCCACGAGGGGTCGGCGTCGCCCGACCGGGACCGCTCCAGCCACCCCTCGGCCCCCTTGAGCGCGGCCCCCGCCGCCGGCGCGTCGCCCGCCTTCGCATGGGCGCGGGCCTCCACCAGCCGGAAGAAGCTCATGGTGCGGGCGGTGGCGAGGCCCCGGTTGCGCTCCACGGCGGCCTGGGCGAGGTCGACGCCCTCGTCGGCGAAGCCGCGGTAGGTCGCCTGGAGGGACATCGAGGCCAGGACATAGCCGCCCAGCGGTACGTCGGCGGCGGCGCGGGCGAGGCGCAGGGCCTGGATGTAGTAGCGCTGGGCGGCCTCCTGCTGGCCGGTGTCGAAGGCCATCCACCCCGCCAGCCGGGTCAGCTCGGCCGCCGCGCCGAACAGCGCCCGGCCCACCTCGTCGGTGTACGAGCCCAGCAGCAGGGGCGCCGCGTCGACCCTTAAGCACTCCGGGACCATGGAGGAACGCCAGTCCCCACCGCCGTACTTGGAGTCCCAGCGCCGGGCGTCCTGGGCCGCCTCGCGCAGCTTCATCACATCGCTGTGGCCCACCCGCAGCGGCGAGGCGTCCGCGACGGACTCGGGACCGGGCTGTACGGGCACGGAGCCGGAGCCCGGGGAGCCCGCAGGTGTGTGCAGGATGTGTGCGCCCCGCTGCTCCGGTGCGCCCTGCGGTCCGCGCGGACCGGTCGCGCCGGGACCGTCCTGGCCGCCGCCCCGGGCGCCGAGGACCGCCGCCTGTGCCGCCGTCGGATCGCGGGCGACCGACGGATCGGCGGGGGTTATCAGCCAGCGGGACGCGGGTGTCGCGTACGCGCTCACCGAGAACGAACCGGCCAGCGACTGCCAGATCCCGCCGCCGCCCCGGCGCCCGGCCAGATCCAGCCGGTACAGCTCGGTCGCCGACCTGACCGCCTCGCCCACGTCCCGGGGGAAGGCGAGGCCGACCTCCGGCGCGGGGTCCGCGTCGGCGAGACCGATCTCGTGCAGCGGGACCGGCCGGCCGAGTTTGGCCCCGATCGCCGCCGCGATCAGATGGGGTGCCGCACCCTGCGGCACCATCCCCTTGGCGACCCACCGGGCCACCGAGGTCTTGTCGTAGCGAAGTGTCAGACCGCGCTGTGCTCCGAGGTCGTTGACCCGCCGGGCGAGCCCGGCGTTACTGATTCCCGCGAGGGCGAGAACCGTGCCGAGCTTCTCGTTCGGCCCGCGTTGCTCCCTGGACATGCGCCACCCCTCGACACACAGACAGCCGCCGCGTCACCGAGGACGGTGCGCGGCATTCGTACCGATGCCTCCCCAGGTTCGAACCCTCGTACTCCACCTGCACACGCATGTGGCCGAGCCCCGAGGAATATGCCCCCTGCCGAGAACACCAGTAAACACAGCGTAGTTCTCCCCATCCCTACCGTTAAGGGGCAGAGGTCCGTATGGCGGGATTGTTGTCCGTGCGGGCGGCCGGCTCCGCGCTCCGGGGGTGTGCGGACCGGGGTGCGGCGTGCTCCTGGTGTGTGGCCGTGCGCCCGGCCGTGCGCTCTGGCCCGGCCCGTACGGCAGGGGCTTGGCTGGGTACCGCGTGGGTCGGCCCACTGCACTGGACTCAGTGGGCTGGGGGATACCGCCGCTCCATTCCCCGCGGGCGGCGGACCGGTCCGGGAGGTGAGGCCCACCTCCCGGACTGTGCGTGGAGGCCCGCCGCGGGGGGGCGCGGACGGGTGTGCGCGGGCGGCGGAGCCTCATGAGAATGGCTGAATAACGACTGTCCGGTGAGGACTTGGCCAACGGTCCGGCTATGGCCGGATTTCCACCGCTCTTCCCGGGCGGTGGCACTCCTTCCGCTTCCCGGCCCGCCGCCGGTCCGCTGCGGCCGGAGGCGGGGTCACCCCCGGCCGGACACCCCTAACTCCCGGAATTGAAGCTTCCGTTGCCGGAGCCGAGGTGAAGAGACGGGCGGGAGCGCTGCCGGGCCTTTGCCAGGGGCGCATGCTCTTCCGCCGTGCGCCGCCCGTACCCCCTCTCGTACGGCCCTGTCGTGGCAGCATGTCCCGCAGCGGCGGTTCGTTCATGACAGTGCGCCGCTTGTCCACAGCCTGTGGAGGCGGCGATGCGTTGGTTGGTGGGATGGAGCAGTATCGCCGCGA
Source organism: Streptomyces sp. NPDC059452 (assembly GCF_042750035.1). Lineage (NCBI taxonomy): Bacteria > Bacillati > Actinomycetota > Actinomycetes > Kitasatosporales > Streptomycetaceae > Streptomyces > Streptomyces sp. NPDC059452. Next base: position 12,050 of record NZ_JBHYVE010000021.1, on the reverse strand, counting down.
GCTTCGGCACCGTCGGCGCGGTCGGGAACAGCGGTGAGGGGCGCACGGTCCACCCCGTGGGCTCCCAACTCCTGTGGGGCGACCCCGATCCGCTCTGGGCGGTCGGCGACTGGCGCCCCGACGAGATCCGGATCATCGGCGTCGCCACCCCCGAAGGCGCCCCCACCGCCCGCCTCGCCGTCCTCGGCTGCTGCGGGGCCACCGACGAGCAACTGCGCGTCGGGCTGCTCGCCGCGCGCGGCGGGGCGATGCGCCACCTCACCGCCTGGCCGGGCAGCTACACCGCCGTCGTCCAGATCGGCCGCCGCATCACCGTCGCGGGCGATCTGGCCGGAGCCCGGCCCGTCTTCCACACCCCGTGGGCCAACGGCACCGCCTACGCCACCGCCGCCCTGCCGCTGGCCGACCTCATCGAGGCCCAGCTCGACATCGGCCACCTCGCCGCCCTGCTCGCCTGCCCGGAGACGCCGGAGGCGCTCGGCGACGGCACCCCGTACGCCGGGGTGAAGCGGGTCCCGCCGGGCCACGCGCTGATCCTGCGGGAGGGCTCGCGGGAGATCACCGGGTACGAGGCCGTCGCCTCCCTCGCCGTCGCCGCGCCCCAGGTCGACCCGGTGCACGCGGTGGAGGGCGTACGCGACGCGCTCGTCGAAGCCGTACGCGCCCGGCTCACGGCCCCCCGGCACGCCCCCGAGACCCTGCCGCAGGACCCGGGGCCCGTCCCCGGCATGGGCCCCGCCGACCGGCGCGCGGCCCGGGGCGGCCCCGTGGCGGGCATCGGAGCCGACCTCTCCGGAGGCAGCGCCTCCGCCACCCTCGCCCTGCTCGCCGCCGGGCTGCCCGGACTGCCCGGCACCCTCCTCGGCCACGGCACCGGGGCGGGGGAGCGGCTGCTCGCCGTCACCTTCAACGACCTCACCACCCGGGGCCACGAGGACGAGCTGGAGCGGGCCCGCGCCATCGCCGCCAACCCGCGCCTGCACCACGTGGTCGTCGCGGCGGGCGAAGAGGCCCTCCCCTACGTCTCGTTGGGCACGGGCGCGCTCACCGACGAACCGGGCCCCTCCCTCGTCGTCGCCGAACGCCACCGCCGCCGCCTCGCCGCGGGCAGCGCCGACCATCTGGTGGGGCACGGCGCCCGGCAGGTCCTGGACGCCCACCCGGCCCGCCTCGCCGACCTCCTGATGGACCGGCGCAGACGCCACCTCCTGCGTCCCGTCGCCGCCCTCACCAAGGCCGAAGGCCCCTCGGCGCACTCCCTGTTCGTCCCGCTGACGCTCTACCGCGCGGCCCGCCGCCTGGCCCGTACGTCGTACCGCACCGGCCTGGAGACCGCCGCCGGACTCCTCCCCGACGCCAACCGGTACGCCCCCGACCTCGCCACCCCCGCCGACGCCTCGCTCGCCGCCCTCGCCTGGTCGCGCCCGGGCCCGGCGGCCCGCTGGCTGACGGGCGAGGCGCTGGCCGAAGTATCGGTTCGCCTCCAGGAAGCGGCGATCCGGCCCACCTCCGTACAGCGCCCCGGCGAGGCCCGCGCCCGCGCCACTCTCGCCCGCGCCGCCGCCGACCACCGCATCCTGGAGCAGGCGGCGGAGATCCGGAGCCAGCGCCTGCACGCCCCGTTCCTGGACAACCAGGTGGTACGGGCCGCCCGCGCGCTCCCCGAGTCGCTGCGGGTCCAGCCGGGCGCCCGCGCCGCGATCCTGCGCCGGGTGCTGGGCGGGGCGGGCATCCACGACCTGCCGCCCGGCTGGGGCGCCCCCTCCCAGGCCACCTCCACCGCCGTCACCCGTATCGGCCTTCGGACCGCGCTGCCGGACCTGATGGCCCTGTTCGACGCACCGCTCCTCGCCGACGCGGGGCTGGTCGAGGCGCGTGTCGTACGCAAGGCCCTGCGCGCCGCCTCGGAGGGCGAGCCGCTCCCGCTGGACGGCCTGGCCGAGCTGGCCTCCACCGAGCTGTGGCTGCGCCGGCTGCTGGCCCGCCGGGGCACCTGCTGGACGGGTACGGCGGCGCCGCGCCAGCGCGCGGTGGCGGGCGGCGTGGCCCCGTCCCGGCGCACGCTCCAGCCGTGACGTGGCACTGTCCCCGGCAGTGACGTGGCACCGCTCCGGGCGTGACGTGGCACTGTCCCCGGCAGTGACGTGGCACCGTCCCCGGCAGTGACGTGGCACCGTCCCCGGCAGTGACGTGGCACCGTCCCCGGCAGTGACGTGGCACCGCCCCTGTCCGATGGCTCAGGTACAGCTGATCCGGGACTCCGCCCAGTCGGCCAGGGCGACCCCGCCGAGCGGCCCCTCGGGCTCCACCACCAGCCGGATCGACGACTGTCCGGTGATCCCGACGCTGACCGGCACGGCGGGGGCGCCGCCCGCCATGACGGGGGAGCGCCACAGCCGCGTCCCGTCCCCGTCGAACACGGAGAAGCGGACCGCGCCCAGCCCCATCGTCAGGTCGTCGACCCCCACCATCGCCTCGTAGCGGGTGCACGGCCGGTTCAGCTGGATGGTCACCGAGGACCGGGCGTGCACGGTGACCCCGTGCGCGTACCGCGTATCGGCGATCGACACGTTCGAACGCTGCCAGACCCAGCTGCTTTGGCCCGTCACCACTTCCGGCTCGGTGTGGTCGCCGAACACGGAGTGCGAGAGCTCGCTGACCTGGTAGACGGTCGGGGCGGGCGGGGGCGGCTTCGGGCTCGGTGTGGGCGTCGGCGTGGGAGCCGGGGACGGCGGCGGGCTCGGCGCGGGTGGCGCGGGCTCCGGCGGCTCGGGGGAGGGGGTCGGCTCGGCGCTCGGCGGAGTCGGCTCCGGTTCGGGCCGCGTCGGTACGGGCTCCGGATCGGGCGCGGGCGGCTCCGGCTCCGGCGATGCGGGCGGTACGGGGGCGGGTGCGGCCGGAGCTTCCGGTTCCGCAGCGGGCGGCTCGGGAGCGGGCGGCTCCGGCGACGGAAGCGCGGGGGCCACCGCCGGGGGCTTCGCCACGGGCTTGGGCTCCGGCTTCGGCTGGTCGTCGCCGACGAGCGCCCACACCAGACCGGCGGCGGCCGCCACGGCCACGGCGGCGGCGATCCCTGCCTTGGCGGGCGCGCCGAGCCCTTCCGAGGCGGCGGCGCCCCCGGCGGACCCGGTGGAGGAGCCCGCGGCGCCTGTGGAAGCGGCCCCGGCGGAGCCCGATCCGGTGGCCGCCGCTGCGGCTCCCGCCCCGGCCGCCCCGGCGGCTCCGCCCGCCACGACACCCGCTGCCTTGAGCGAGTAACCGGCGGCGAACCAGCCGATGACCGCGATCGGCAGCAGCGCCGGAATCCCGGCGTTCACATGCTCCAGCTCGCCCGCTGCCACCCGGCACTTCGCACATTCGTCGAGGTGCTTGCGCAGCCCGCGCTCGGCTCGCATCCGCAGCCCGCCCCGGGCGTAGGCGCCGAGCCGGTCGGCGTACTGCGCACAGTCGCCGCCGGTCGTGAGCGCCTGGCTCACATGGGCCTGGAGGTACGCCTGCTTGAGCCCTTCACGGGCCCGACTGGCCAGTACGGCGGTGGCGTTGGCGGTCAGCCCGAAGAGCGGGGCGATCTCGCTGGGCGACTCCTCCTCCACCGTGGTGTGCCAGAGCACCGCCTGCCAGCGCTCGGGCAGGCTCCGGAACGCCTCCATCGCCATCGACTGGTCGGCCTCGTGCATGGCCAGCACATCGGCGCCGAGGTCGAGGGTGTCGTCGTCGGAGAGCTCCGAGGTGCGCGAGGCCTGCGCGGCGAACACCGCGAAGTCGTCGACCAGCTGCTCCCGCTTGGCGCTCTTCGTCCAGGCGGCGGCGACATGGCGGACGGCGGTCATCAGATAGGCCCGGACGGCCTCCTGCGGCCCCTTCCCGCCCCGTACGGCCTGGAGCGTGCGCGCGAACACCTCGGCGGTCAGGTCGTCGGCGGTGTGCCCGTCCCGGCAGCACGTACGGGCGTACCGGCGGACCGCGCCCGAGTGGCGCCGGAACAGCTCCTCGTAGGCGAGGTTGTCCCCCTCGCGCATGCCCTCGATCAACTGGGCGTCGGACAGCCCGGTGTCGGGGGACCCGACGCGCCCCTCGCGCTGGGGCGGCACCGCGTACGCACCGGGCCCCTCGTCCTCGGCAGGGGCGGGCCACGGACCGGGCAGGACCGTTCCGCCCTCGGCATCACCCTCCGACGGTCCGCCGCCCGACGAGGCGCCGCCCGACGAGCCGCCGTTCGATGACCCGCCGCGCCCGGTCTGGGCCGGCACCTGTCCGGAGGGCAGCCCGCCGGCCTTCGTGCCCCCGCCCGCCGCAGCGATCTCGTCGAGCGGCTCTTCCTGCTGCTCGTTACCGCTCATCGCGGAAGCCCCCGTATACACCCTCGGACCCGAATACCGGCCAAGAGTGCCACATGGCTCAATCGCGTTGGACCCTCAGTCCTGGCAACCACTCATCCGGGGCGTTTTCTCGAATATGAGTACTGGAGATCACCCTTTCGGGGAATGGATGCCTGCTGTTTCGCCTCCCGGACCCCGCTCACCCGTTCGTGGCGGCTGGGCGGCTGGGCGGCTGGGCGGCTGGGCGGCGCGGCGGCGCGGCGGGACGACGACAACATGCCGCCCACCCACCACGCCACCCACCGTCATACACCAGGCCGGGACCGCAGCCCCTCCAGCAGGATGTCCAGCAGCCGGGTCGAAGCCGCCGCCTGCTGGGCGGCGTCCGGCAGTGACGGGGCGGCCGTGGCGATGACCAGCAGCACATCGGCCACCGTCACATCCCGGCGCAGCTCACCCGACTCCCGGGCCCGGTCCACCAGTCGGCCCACGACCTCCAGCAGCTCCGCCGCGCCCGAGTCCTCACCGAGCCCGTCGAACCCGTCGCCGCCCCCGGTCCGCCGCCCGACGGCGCGGAAGTCGGCCTGGGCCACTCCCTGCCGCTGCTGCGGAACGCGGGCCTCGTCCCCCGCCTCACCCGGAGCCGAACCCGGCACCGGCACCGGCGTCGGCACCGCACCCGGCTCCTCCGCCTCGGCCTCGACCCGCAGCACCTGCGGCGGCAGCAGCCTGCCCGCCCCCGATGCCACCGAGGTCCGCAGGAAGCGGGAGAGCGCCGACCAGGGCTCCTCCTCCTGCCCCAGAGCCGTACGCGCCTGCTCGGTCAGCCGGGAGGTCTCCTCCTCGGCTATCCGCCGCACCAGCACGTCCTTGCTGGGGAACCGCCGGTAGACGGTGCCGACCCCGACCCGGGCGCGGCGAGCCACGTCCTCCATCGGGGCGCCGTACCCCAGCTCACCGAACACCTCACGCGCGGCCCGCAGCACGTGCTCCAGGTTGCGCTGCGCGTCGACGCGCAGCGGAGCCGAACGCGGAGCGCCCGCAGGTGGTGAGGTGGCCGTGACCGCGCCCGTCGGCCCGTTCGCGGCAGGACCGGCCGGAGCCGCCCCTGCCGCGGCCGCGCCTGTCACGGCCGCGCCGATCGCCGCCGCGCTCACCGCCGCCGCCGAACGGACGGCGTCGGCCGAGCTCATGACGCCGAGCGCTCCCACGGAGCCCAGGCGACCGTGGTCCCTGGACGTGTGCGAGAGCGCGGACTGCCCATGCGAATCCTGAATATGCATAACTTTCCCCCGGTTATGACGTCTCCCCCCGGAGACTTCCCCGCCGTGTCAGTCGGGGAGCGAGCACAACGAAATCCGCACCCGGTACCCGACGGGATACGAACATAGTTGAGCCTGCGTCAATTCAGAAGGGGGTAGTTCCGTATGGTGAGCACCCCGATCAGGCCAGAAACGGGCAGATCCCCCGCAGACTCCCGCCCAGGTGTCTCCCGCACCCTGCCTGACCTGCACGGCTGTCGTCCCGCCTGCTCGACCGGCCGGGGCCGCCCCGCCGGGCCCTCCGGTCACACAATTTGCCGGGCCTGTGGACAAACCACTGACTCCGTTGCGTCATGGGGTGGTGATGGCTCCAGATTCCCGGGGGACGACCCCCGGCACCCGGCCAGGTGTGCGCATTCTCGTCGTCGGCGGCGGCTACGTGGGCATGTACACAGCGCTGCGTCTCCAACGGAAGCTGAAGCAGAGACTCAGGAGCGGGGACGCCGAGATCGTGGTCGTCACGCCCGAGCCGTACATGACGTACCAGCCGTTCCTCCCCGAAGCGGCCGCCGGCTCGATCTCGCCGCGCCATGTCGTCGTACCGCTGCGCCGCGTCCTGAACCACTGCACGATCGTCATCGGCGAGGCCGACCGCATCGACCACGCCAAACGCACCGCGACCGTCACCACCCTGGCCACGGCGGAGGACGGCACCGGCGCCCTGGAGATCGGGTACGACGAGATCGTCATCGCCCCCGGGTCCGTGTCGCGCACCCTCCCCGTGCCCGGCCTCGCCGACTTCGGCATCGGGTTCAAGACCGTCGAGGAAGCCATCGGGCTCCGTAACCACGTCATCGAACAGATGGACATCGCGTCCGCCACCCGCGACCCCGCGATCCGCGACGCCGCGCTGACCTTCGTCTTCGTCGGCGGCGGCTACGCGGGCGTGGAGGCGCTCGCCGAGCTGGAGGACATGGCCCGCTACACGGCGCGGTACTACCACAACATCAAGGCCACGGACCTGAGATGGATCCTGGTCGAGGCCTCCGACCGCATCCTCCCCGAGGTCGGCGAGGCGATGGGCCGGTACGCCGTCGGCGAGCTGCGCGGCCGGGGCGTCGACGTACGCCTCGAAACCCGCCTCGCCACCTGTGAGGACCGCGTCGCCGTCCTGAGCGACGGCTCCCGCTTCCCCACCCGCACGCTCGTCTGGACCGCGGGCGTCAGACCGGCCCCGCTCCTGGCCGCCACCGACCTCCCCCTCACCGAACGCGGCCGCCTCCGCTGCACCGCCACCCTCGGCGTCGAGGGCGTGCCGCACGCCTGGGCCGCGGGCGACGCCGCCGCCGTCCCCGACCTGACCGCCGCCGAACCGGGCACGGAGACCGCCCCCAACGCCCAGCACGCCGTCCGCCAGGCGAAGGTCCTCGCCGACAACGTCCTCGCGGCGGTCGAGGGCCACCCTCCGAAGGAGTACCGGCACGCGTACGCGGGATCGGTCGCCTCCCTTGGCCTGCACAAGGGCGTCGCCCACGTCTACGGTCGCAAGCTCAAGGGGTACCCCGCCTGGCTGATGCACCGCACGTACCACCTCAGCCGGGTGCCCACGTTCAACCGGAAGGCGCGCGTCCTTGCCGAATGGACCCTGGCCGGACTCTTCAAACGGGAGATCGTCTCCCTCGGCTCGCTCGAACACCCACGGGCCGAATTCGAACTCGCGGCCGGTGGCGGCGGCGCGGCCACCGCACCACGCCCCGGCACCCTGCCCCGCGCCGACTCCGACGAGAGGCCGGAGGACCCGCCGGAAGCCCCGCCGGGCACCCTGCCACCGCAGACACCGCGCTGACGGCCGGTCGGACCGGCGGCGGCAGGTCCCGGCAGCGGCAGGACCGACGGCAGCACCGACCGCAGGACCAACGGCCGGACCACCGCACGTACGCCGTTCGGACGCCGTCAGGACAGCGGCCGGACGGCGACTGTCAGTACGGTCGGTCACACTGGACGTGTGACCATAGGTGGGCCCACACCTGCACAGAGTGACCCGGCCGGCAGTGACCGACAGTGACGCACCAAGTGACCAGCAGCGACGCACCAACAGCACGACGAGGCCCGGCTGCGCCTTCCCGGGGGTACGGCCCCCGGTGCCTTCGAACCCTGCAGAAGAACCGGCAGATCCGGCAGAAACACCGGCAGAAACACCGGATGAAGAGCCGACTGATGATCCGGCTGAAGAACCGGTAGAAGCGCCGGCGGAGAAACCGGCAGAAGAAGCAGCCCGCCCGAGCGGACCAGACCGACACACGAGGCCAGAAATTCCGTGAACTTCACGCGTTGGAGCGCCCGCCTTCCCGGAACGCAGCGCCGAGCCGCCGCGCGGGACGACCGCAGTCCCGTGCCCGCGGCCCGGGCCGAGTACGCCCAGGCGCAGGCCGCCGCCACCCTGCCCGACGGCGCCGCGCCCCCGGCACCACCCGAATCCGCCCCCGCCCCGGCCGTCCCCGGCCCCGCCCTGGACGACCTCTCGGCCCGCGAGATCCTCGGCCGGCTCCCCGTCGCCGTGGCCCTGCTGCACGGCCCGGACCACCGTGTCGCGTACGTCAACGACGCGTACGAGGCCGCGTTCGGCCCCCGCCCCTCCGGCGCCCCCGCCACCGAGGCCCTGCCCGAGCTCGCCGAGCTGAGCGTGCTGCCCCTGCTGGACCAGGTCCTGCGCAGCGGCACCGCCCGTACGGTCAAGTCCCGCAGGACCGCCGGAGGCAGCTCGTACACCGTGACGTGCACCCCGGTAGCCGCCTGGGAGACCACCGACGACAAGCCCGGCAAGGGCGAGAGCAGGAGCAGGGAAGACGGCAAGGGAGACGGCAGGAGCGAGGGAGGCGTCCTCGTCTACGCGGCCGACGTCACCGACCACGCCGAGGCCGCCGAGCGCCTGCGCACCAGCGAGCGCCGCCACCGCGAGACGGCCGTCACCCTCCAGCGCTCCCTGCTCCCGCAGGAGCTGGAACAGCCCGACGACCTCCGGATCGCCGCCACCTACCAGCCCGGCGGCACCGACGCGGCCGTCGGCGGCGACTGGTACGACGTCATCACCCTCGGAGCGGGCCGCACCGCCCTGGTGATCGGCGACGTGATGGGCCGGGGCGTCCGGGCCGCCGCCGTGATGGGCCAGCTCCGGACGGCGGTCCGCGCCTACGCCCGGCTCGATCTCCCGCCGCACGAGGTGATCCAGCTGCTGGACGTCCTCGCCTCCGAGATCGACGCCAGCCAGATCGCCACCTGCGTCTACGCGGTCCACGACCCGAACGAGGGGCTGCTCGTCTACGCCTCCGCCGGCCACCTCCCGATCCTCGTCTGCGACGACGACGGCACGGTCCACCGCGCCGCCGAACCCACGGGGCCGCCGCTCGGCACCGGCGGCTGGATCCACACCTCGGGCACGATCGCGCTGCCGCCCGGCTCCACCGCCGTCCTCTACACCGACGGCCTGGTCGAGCGCCGTAGCGAGGACATCGACGAGGGCGTCGCCTCCCTCGCCCGCGCCCTCTCCGGGGCCAAGGGCTCACCGCAGGTGGTCTGCGACCGGCTGATCCGCTCCCTGGGGGTGACCGCCGAGCACGACGACGACGTGGCGGTCCTGGTGGTCCAGCACCCCGCGCGTACGGGGGCGAGCGCGGAGCTGTTCCACAACGCCGCGCTCGACCTGCTCGGCGGAATCGAGGCCACCCCGCGCGCCCGCGCCTTCGCCACCGGGGTCCTGACGTCGTGGCGCTTCCCGGTCGAGCTCCGCGACCTCGGCGTGCTCGCCGCCAGCGAGCTGGTCGCCAACTCGCTCCAGCACGGCACTCCGCCGATGCGCCTGGGGCTGCGCCGCACCGACCGCCGCCTGATCATCGAGGTGACCGACGGCGACGACCACCTGCCGCGCCGCCGCCAGGCCGAACCGGCGGACGAGGCGGGACGCGGCATCGAGATCATCGCGTCGATCGCCACCTCCTGGGGCAGCCGCCGCACCCCGGGCGGCGGCAAGGCGGTCTGGTGCGAGTTCGCCCTGCCCCGCTGACCCTCTGCCGGGGCCCCGCCGCCCGGCTCAGCGACCGGCGGTGGCGGCCGCGGCCGTCGGCGCGGTGACCGACACAGCCCGGTCGGCCGCCTCCGCACCGCTCTCCCCGCCCTCGGGCAGCGACACCGCCACCACCCGCGAGGGGGCGGGGGCCAGCAAAGGCTGGTCCTGTACGGGGGTGAGCCGGCGCCCCAGCCGCAGCGCGAGCACCGTGATGCCCAGCGAGAACAGCACGAACGTCACGATGTACGGGCCGTGCAGCGAGGCCCCCATCGGCCCGCCGACCGCGGGACCGACCGCGAGGGCGAGCTGCTTGCACAGGGCGAAGGCCGAGTTGTACTGCCCGACCATCGACTCCGGCGCCAGATCGGCGACCAGCGGCGCCACGGTCGGCGACAGCATCGCCTCGCCGAGCCCGAACAGGGCGTACGTCGAGATGAACGCGGCCGTCGCCATGGCCTGGCTGCCGTGCCCGAGCCCCGCGTACCCGGCCACGATCCAGGCGAGGGCCCAGATGAGGCCGACGGCCGCGATGACCCGGCTGCGCCGCCGCCGCTCCACGAGCCGCAGGACGACGAACTGCGCGATGACGATGACCGCGGTGTTGGCGGCCAGCGCGAAGCCGAGCGTGGAGGGCTGGATTCCGGCGGCCTCGGTGCCGTACGCGGCGAGACCGGACTCGAACTGCCCGTAGCAGGCGAAGAACAGCACGAACCCCAGCACGCACAGCTGGACCATCGCCCGGTGCGAGAGCAGCGCCCGCATCCCGCCCTTCGCGCCGCCGTCACCCGGACGGTCCACGCCGATGGAAGCCGTACGGGGCATCCGCACGGTCACCGCGACGACGCCGAGGACCACGAACATCACGGCCTCGATCAGGAACAGCAGGGTGAAGCTGGCCGGACGGTTCACGTCCACGAGCTGCCCGCCGACCAGACCACCGAGGCCGAGGCCCAGGTTCTGGAGGAAGAACTGCATGGCGAAGGCGCGCGTACGGGTGGCGGTGCTGGAGCACCACACGAGCATGGTGGCCAGGGCGGGCTGCATGACGGCGGTGCCCGCACCCAGGAGCGCGGCCGACAGCACGGCGGCCGGCACGGTGCTCGCGTACCCCAGGGCCGCGGCACCCACGGAGGCGAGGCCGGCGGCCACCACCAGCACGGGCAACGGGCCCCGCCGGTCGATGGCCCGCCCGGTGAACGGCAGAACGGCCAGCGCTGCCATCGCGAAGACGGCCAGCACGACTCCCGCCGTACCGGCGCCCAGATCCCGCACCTGCGCCACGTAGACGTACAGATACGGAACGGTGAACCCAAGCCCGAACGCGCTCAGCGCGCTGCCCAGCTGGATCCGCCGCAGCGCTGCGCCCATCTCCCTGGTCACACTCACCTACCTCAAGGTCTAGAAGTTTCAGAGCCCAGAACGAACTCAGACTCGAAGACTTTAGCACTAAACTTAGAAGGTGAAAACTACAGCCTGAAGGACTTCAAGGGGCGTGAGGGCGTGCCATACTGCCCGCCATGTCTGAGAGCACCGAGGAGCCCGGCCCCCACGAGCCGAGCCTCGACGAACAGATCGCCGCCTATCAGCGCGAGTTCCGCGACCTCGACCCCCAGGTCGAACAGGTCGTCTCCGCGCTGGGCCGCCTGAACCGCCGCATGAACGTCGCGTACGGGAGACAGGTCGCCGCCCTCGGCATCAGCAACGCCGAGTGGGAGGTCCTCAAGACCCTCGTCCTCTCGGGCGCCCCCTACCGCCTCGGCCCCGGCGAGCTTGCGAAGCGCCTCGGCCTCACCCCGGCCGCCATGACCCACCGCATCGACCGGATGGCGGGCGAAGGCCTCGTCACCCGGGACCGCGACGAGAACAACCGGGTCCGCGTCATCGTCGAGCTGACCGACGAGGGCCGTACGAAGTGGCTGGAGGCGATGCGGATGGCCACCGACTTCGAGGAGGACCTCCTCCAGGACCTCTCCGGCGACGAACGCGGAGTCCTGGGCGAACTCCTGATCCGCCTCCTGCGCCGCGTGGAGCACGCCCAGCCGGACGCCGGCGGCCGCCTCACCGACCTGGACTGAGACGACCTGGGCAGGCCCCGGCAACGGGGCGCGGGGCGGGGTTGACACACCCCCGCCCGTTCCGTAAAGTTCTTCGAGTTGTCACGGGGCCGGAACGGTTCTGCGACAACCGATCCCGCCGCACACGCGGCAACCAAACTTCAGCACGACCTCCCAACCGGGAGAATTTCGGCATGCCGGAATTCATTTCGAACGGCCCGATTATGAGCCGCCGGGAGAATCCGCTAGAGTTTGAGCGTCGGAACGGCCCAACGGCCGGGAAGACAAGCCCCGCTGACTGGGAGTCAGGCCCGAAAGGATCTGATAGAGTCGGACTCGCCGGAAAGGGAAA
>NZ_JBHYVE010000020.1:117635-167818 GCF_042750035.1 Streptomyces sp. NPDC059452 | reverse complement strand
CGCGGCGGACGTCCGCCGCGTGCGCCGCGTACACGGGGGCGAACCGAACCGGCTGCGGGGCGAACGGAATAAGTCGTACAAGCCTCGCTGAAGGGTGGCAATTCACCCTCCCCTCCGAAGAGGTGCGAAAACGGATCATCCCCCTGGTCAGGGACGGATCCACCCTTCGCGGACCCTCGCGCCGGTCCGATCGGAAGATGTGCCAGAGTTGCCACGTCCGGCCTGTGAACACGTACCGTACGGCGGAACAGGCGGACCAGCCGGGAGACCGGGAAGGGGCAGCTGGGTTGACCACGCACGCACCGCAGGCGCTGCAGTCGGTGACGCTGCCGGCCTCGCTCGACGAGGCCGTGGCGGCGCTGGAAGCCATGCCCGCCGCCGTCCCCGTGGCGGGGGGAACGGACCTGATGGCGGCCGTGAACAAGGGGCTCCTGCGCCCCTCGGCGCTGGTCGGCCTCGGCCGGATCAGCGAGCTGCGCGGCTGGCACTACCAGGACGGCCACGCCCTGCTCGGCGCCGGTCTCACCCACGCCCGCACGGGACGGCCCGACTTCGCCGCCCTGATCCCCGCCCTGGCCGCCGCCGCGCGCGCCGCGGGCCCGCCCCAGATCCGTAACGCCGGAACCCTCGGCGGCAACATCGCCACCTCCGCGCCCACCGGGGACGCCCTGCCGGTGCTGGCCGCCCTGGAGGCCGAGCTGGTCGTGGCCGGACCCGGTGGCACCCGCCGCGAGGTCCCCGTCTCGCACCTGCTGGCGGGCCGCGAGATGCTGGGCCCGGCCGAGCTGATCGGCTTCGTCCGGGTCCCGCTGCTGCACGCCCCGCAGGTGTTCCTGAAGGCCACCGGCCGCACCGGCCCCGGCCGTGCCACCGCCTCGGTCGCCATCGTGCTGGACCCGGCCCGGCGCGGGGTGCGCTGCGCGGTCGGCGCCATCGCCCCGATGCCGCTGCGCCCGCTGGAGGCGGAGCGCTGGATCGCCTCGCTGATCGACTGGGACGGCGAGCGGGGCCTGGCCCCCGACGCGCTGGCCGCCTTCGGCGAGTACGTCGCCGCCGCCTGCATCCCGGACCACGCACCGCCGGCCGACGGATCAGAGGCCCCGCCGCTGTCCCCGGCCGTACTGCACCTGCGCCGCACTGTCGCAGCGCTCGCCCGACGCGCGCTGGGGAGGGCCCTGTCGTGAGCAATGAGGAACCCCCCAACCAGCCGGGCCCCGACCCCCGGTACGGGGGCTGGGAGCCGACGCCGCAGAGCGGTGAGTACGACGCGGACGCCACCGCGTTCGTCCAGCTCCCGCCGGAGGACCTGGACAACGCGCCCCTGGCCGCCCCGGGCCAGGGCTACGTACCGCCGATGATCCTGCCGCTGACCCCGGCGGCCGGTCTGGACCCGGCCGCGACGGGCAGCTGGGTCGTGCAGACGCAGAGCCAGCAGCAGGCCCAGGCCGAGCGGCGCGCCCAGGAGGCGGCCGCTCCGGGCGCGGTGCAGTGGCCGGACCCGAACGAGCAGGGCGGGTACGCGCAGCCGTACCAGGACACCTCGCACACCACGGCCCAGTGGAACTTCACCGAGGCCATCGGCGAGCAGGCGGCGCCCGCAGAGCACTCCCGGCACACGGACCCTGGTGGCCACGCGGACCACTCCGGTCCTGCCAGCCACACAGACCACTCCGGTCCCGTCGGCCACACAGACCACTCTGGACCCGTCGGCCACACGGAGAACGCCGGACACACCGGCCCCGCCGGGCACACCGGCCACACGGAGAACCCCGGGCACACCAGCCCCGCCGGGGACACCAGCCCCGCCGGGCACACCGGCCAGTGGACGATCCCGGTCGCGGACGGGGATCTTCCGGACGAATCAGGCGAGTTCCCGGCCTCGGCGTCGGCCCCCCAGCAGTGGTACGCGGACGACACGCGCCCCGCGACGCTGCCCGGCGGCGCCCCCGCGCCCTGGGCCACGCAGCCGCAGCCCGAGGAGTCCCCGGCACCCGTGCGCCCCGGACCGGACGAGGAGCACGCGACCCCCTCGGGCCACCCCGGCCCCGGCCCCGAGGCCGCCCACCCGCTCCCCGCCACGGATCACGAAGCGGCGGCCCCCCAGCCAGAACCGGAATCCGTACCGGAACCGGAACCGGAAGCCCGAGCCGACCAGGAACCGGCAGCGGCGCCCACCTCCGCAACCGGCCACACGACCGACCACACGGCCCTGCCCGGCCCCGAGAACACAGCGGCCCCCGCATCCGAGGCCGGACCCGACCCGGCCCCCGAAGCGGAACCGGAACCGGACCCGGCCCACGACCCCGCGCACGACCCGGTCGCCGCCCCCGTCGACGTACCCAGCGAACACCCCTCCGCCTCCTACCTCCTGCACGTGAACGGCGTGGACCGCCCGGTCAGCGACGCCTGGATCGGCGAGTCCCTGCTCTACGTGCTCCGCGAGCGCCTCGGCCTCGCCGGGGCCAAGGACGGCTGCTCGCAGGGCGAGTGCGGGGCGTGCAACGTCCAGGTGGACGGCCGGCTCGTCGCCTCCTGCCTGGTGCCCGCGGCCACCGCCGCCGGGAGCGAGGTCCGTACGGTCGAGGGGCTGGCCGTCGACAGCGAACCCTCCGACGTCCAGCGTGCCCTCTCCGCCTGCGGCGCCGTCCAGTGCGGCTTCTGCATCCCCGGCATGGCGATGACCGTCCACGACCTGCTGGAGGGCAACCACGCCCCCAGCGAGCTGGAGACCCGCCAGGCCCTCTGCGGCAACCTCTGCCGCTGCTCCGGCTACCGGGGCGTGCTCGACGCCGTCGCGGACGTCGTGGCGGCCCGTGAGGCGAGCGCGGAGGCGGCCGCCTCCGCCCCGGCCCAGGACGAGGCCCGCATCCCGCACCAGGCCGAGCCCGGCGCCGGCGGCGTACAGCAGCCCCAGCCGCATCAGCCGCATCAGCCGCACCAGGGAGGCGCGCAGTGATCAACGCGCGCAGACCCGCGTCACCCGGTCACGATCACGGTCACCCGCCTGTCTCGCCCGTCCGGCCCGTCCGGCGCGCCCGGCCCATCCGATCAGTCCGACCGGCCCGATCAGTCCGGCCCCCCGCGACACCACAGGTCACCCCCCGCCGCCGACGCGGCGGTGCGAACGACAAGGAGGCGGCGTGAGCGGCGACGCAGCCACCGCGGCCAACGCGACCAGCACCAGCCTGCCCAGGATCGACGCCTCCGCCGGCCCCGGTGACGGGCCCGGCCAGGAGCCGCCCCTGATGGGCCTGGGCGCCTCGCTACAGCCCGCCGACGCCCGCGCGAAGACCGAGGGCACCTTCCCGTACGCCGCCGACCTCTGGGCCGAGGGGCTGCTCTGGGCCTCCGTGCTGCGCTCCCCGCACCCGCACGCCCGCATCCTGTCCATCGACACCTCGGCCGCCGCCGCGATGGCCGGGGTGCGCGCGGTCGTCACGCACGAGGACGTCCCCGGGGACAGCAACTACGGCCGCCGGGTCGTCGACCGCCCGGTCTTCGCCGCCGACCTGGTCCGCCACCACGGCGAGCCGATCGCCGCCGTCGCCGCCGACCACCCGGACACCGCACGGCTGGCCGCCGCCGCCATCGCCGTCGAGTACGAGGTGCTGGAGCCGGTCACGGACCCGGAGAAGGCGTTCGCGGCGGAGCCCCTGCACCCCGACGGCAACCTGATCCGGCACATTCCGCTCCGGTACGGCGACGCCGAGGCGACCGGCGAGGTCATCGTCGAGGGCCTCTACCGCATCGGCCGACAGGACCCGGCCCCGATCGGCGCGGAGGCCGCCCTCGCCGTGCCCCGCCCGGACGGCGGCGTCGAGCTCTACACCGCCTCCACCGACCCGCACACCGACCGCGACCTGGCCGCCGCCTGCTTCGGCCTGGAGCCGGACCGGGTCAAGGTCGTCGTCACCGGAGTCCCCGGCGCGACCGGCGACCGTGAGGACCCCGGCTTCCAGATCCCGCTGGGCCTGCTCGCCCTGCGCACCGGCTGCCCGGTGAAGCTGGCCGCCACCCGCGAGGACTCCTTCCTCGGCCACGCCCACCGCCACCCGACGCTCCTGCGCTACCGCCACCACGCGGACGCGGAGGGCCGGCTGGTCAAGGTGGAGGCGCAGATCCTGCTGGACGCGGGGGCGTACGCCGACGCCTCCTCGGAGTCGCTGGCCGCCGCGGTCGCCTTCGCCTGCGGCCCGTACGTCGTCCCGCACGCCTTCATCGAGGGCTGGGCGGTCCGCACGAACAACCCGCCGTCGGGCCACGTACGCGGCGAGGGCGCGATGCAGGTGTGCGCGGCGTACGAGGGCCAGATGGACAAGCTGGCCGCCAAGCTCGGCATCGACCCGGCCGAACTCCGCCTCCGTAACGTGCTGTCCACGGGCGACATCCTCCCCACGGGCCAGACGGTGACCTGCCCGGCCCCGGTGGCCGAACTGCTCCGCGCGGTCCGCGACCACCCCCTCCCCGCCCTCCCCAAGGACACCCCCGAGGACGACTGGCTGCTGCCCGGCGGCCCCGAGGGCGCGGGCGAGCCCGGGGCGGTGCGCCGGGGCGTGGGCTACGGCGTGGGCATGGTCCACATGCTCGGCGCCGAGGGCGCGGACGAGGTCTCCACGGCCACGGTCCGGGTCCACGACGGCGTGGCCACGGTGATCTGCGCGGCGGTCGAGACGGGCCAGGGCTTCACCACCCTCGCCCGCCAGATCGTCCAGGAGGTCCTGGGCGTGGACGAGGTCCATGTGGCGGCGGTCGACACCGACCAGCCCCCGGCGGGCCCGGCGACCCACGGCCGCCACACCTGGGTCTCCGGCGGGGCGGTGGAGCGGGCGGCCAAGATGGTCCGCACCCAGCTCCTCCAGCCGCTGGCCCACAAGTTCGGCATGTCCACGGAGCTGCTCCAGATCGCGGACGGCAAGATCACCTCGTACGACGGTGTCCTCTCCACCACCGTCATGGAGGCGATGGACGGCAAGGAGCTCTGGGCCACCGCCCAGTGCCGCCCCCACCCCACCGAGCCGCTGGACGACTCCGGCCAGGGCGACGCCTTCGTGGGCCTCGCGTTCTGCGCGGTACGGGCGGTCGTCGACGTGGACATCGAGCTCGGCTCGATCCGCGTGGTGGAAATGGCGGTAGCCCAGGACGTGGGCCGCGTCCTGAACCCGAAGCAGCTCGCGATCCGTATCGAGGCGGGCATCACCCAGGGCATCGGCGCGGCCCTGACGGAGAACCTCCGCACCGCGCGAGGCCTGATCCGCCACCCCGACCTGACCGGCTACGCGCTCCCGACCTCGCTGGACGCCCCGGACATCCGCATCGTCAAACTGGTCGAGGAGCGGGACGTGGTGGCCCCCTTCGGCGCCAAGCCCGCCTCGGCCGTCCCCGTCGTGACGGCCCCCGCCGCAGTCGCCTCGGCGGTCCGCTCGGCCACCGGCCGCCCGGTGAACCGCCTGCCGGTGCGCCCGCAGGCGGCGGTGGTGAACGCCAAGAGCTGAGGGACCGTGCGCCGGACCGGCGTACGGGATGTCGAACACGGGGAGGGACCGGCGTGATCACCGAGCCGGAGCTGGTGGGGGAGTCGGGCGCGGAACGCGGCGCCGACGAGGTGGGCGGCTACGACCGGAAGCCCGCGTCGGGTCGCCGACGCGGACACGGCCTGCTGTGGGGCGCGGCCGGGGCGCTGGTGGCATCCGCCGTGTGGGCATCGGCCGTCTTCGCGTACGGCATCGGCGGCGACCGCAAGCCGGAGACGCACGGTTACCAACTGGGGGAACGTTCCTGCTCCGCCCTCCGGCTGACGGCGCTCACCGCGTCCGTGGGCAAGCGGGAGGAGCCCCCGTCGCTCTCCTCGGGAACCATCGGACACCCGGCACTCGACAGCGTCACGTGCTCCACGTCGCTCGGCTCCTCCGGAGGCTCCAGCAAGGAATGGAGCTCCCAGCTCCACGTCTGGATGGTGGCCGAACTGCACAAGGAGACCGACCCCCGGCCCGAATTCGAGGCCCGCGGGGGCGTGGCGAGTCTGCTGGGCAACGAACCGGAACGCTCGGAGCTGGTACCCGGCCTCGGGGACCTGGCCTATCTGCTGGTCGTGGACGAATACGACGCGGAGCTGCGGGTGCTGGAGGGCGGTGCCGTCATCACTCTCTCCATCTCCCTGAATTGGGACTACACGGGGTCCGGCGACGGCGATGCGCCCCCGCCCGACGCCCCCGGTGTGGAGCAGTACCACCCGGACCTGATCAGTGACATGCGCGATCTGATGAAGAGGCTGAAGAAGGCCTGAGGACCGCTGCCCGCCGTGGCGGGCTCACTTGCTCTGGGAGCTGGAGGCTGCGGGAGCGGAGACGACGGGGCCGCTGAGTGCAGCTCCGCGTCAGTGGCCGGGACACGGCTGTGCGGCGGCAGAGCTGTGTTCGCCAACGTGGGCAAGGCGCTGAAGGTGATCATGGAGGCGTCGCAGTTCGAGGCATCGGGCGAGAAATTCCCGTCGGGCGACCCGGCCCCCAAGTTCACCGTGCTCAGGATGGGGGAGCGGGCCCTGACCGCGCCGGACGGGGCGTTCCTCCGGTTCGCCTGCCGAAGCGGAATGCTGCCCGGCTCCGGACCGGCTCACCTGGGCGTCGGTGTGGAGCGTGGGGGAATGACCGTGGAACCCGAGGGCGACCCCGAGGCGCTGAAGAACGCCTACGCGACCGTGGCCCACTCCTTCTCCTTGGCCATGGCGAAGGAATTGGAGTGCGAGAACGACGGGGGACTGGAGGCCAGGCCGTCACTGGACCCCATGACCCCATGACCCCGCACACGCCGAAGGCCGCCTCCAGAGGTATAGAGGCGGCCTTCGGCTTTCGGGCTTCTTCGCTGGAGGCCGTGACCGGAATCGAACCGGTGTAACTCGAGTTGCAGTCGAGCCCCTGAGCCTCTCGGGCACACGGCCATGCCTTGCTGTTGTGTCCTCGACGTTAGGGGGCGTGGGGAGCGGGCCACAAGGAAAACGGGCGGTCCGCAATACGACTGCCATACGCCGTTCACGCCCGGGGCTTCCGCCCTACGACCAAGGGACGAGCCCGGGCGGGCACAGCGACAGGGCTCAAACCGCCCCACGCCCCTTACTCTGGGGAAATGACCGCCCCCGAACAGCGTGACGGCACCGATGCCGCGCGCCCCGCCCCGACCGATCCGCCGCACGACCACCACCGGGCCGACCGACCGCACGACCAGCACCGGACCGGTCGGCCGCACGACCGCGACCAGGGCGGCCGACCGTACGACCGTCACCAGGGCGGTCCCACCGACCAGGCCGCCATGCTGCCCACCGATCCGGCCACCGGGCTGCCCGTCGACCTCCCCGCCGACCTCAAGACCGGCATACCCGGCGACGTACGGCCCGGTATGCCGGACGCTCTGCCCGGCGATCTGACCTCGGCGGTCGCGGGGGCGGCCGCCGAAGGGGTGCTCGGGCGGACCTATCGGGCGCTGAGCATCGGCATCGTCTCCGTGGTGTTCCTCATCGCGTTCGAGGCGACGGCGGTCGGTACGGCAATGCCGGTCGCCGCGCGTGAGCTGCACGGCATTCCGCTCTACGCGTTCGCCTTCTCCGCGTACTTCACCACCAGCCTCTTCGCCATGGTGCTCTCCGGCCAGTGGGCCGACCGGCGCGGGCCGCTCCAGCCGCTCGCCACCGGGATCACCGCGTTCGGTGTGGGGCTGCTGCTCTCCGGGGCGGCGGGCTCTATGTGGGTGTTCATCGCGGGCCGGGCGGTCCAGGGGCTCGGCGGCGGGCTGGTGATCGTTGCCCTGTACGTGGTCATCGGGCGCGCCTATCCCGAACGCATCCGGCCCGCCATCATGGCCGCGTTCGCCGCGAGCTGGGTGATCCCGTCCGTGGTCGGGCCGCTGGCCGCCGGAACGGTGACCGAGCACCTCGGCTGGCGGTGGGTCTTCGTCGGCATCCCCGCACTCATCGTCATTCCGCTCGCCCTGGCCCTGCCGCAGATCCGCCGGATGGCCTCGGGCCCGGCGGACCCGGAGGCTCCGGCGCAGCCGTACGACCGCCGCCGTATCCGGCTCGCGCTGGGGATCTCGGCGGGGGCGGCGCTGCTCCAGTACGCGGGCCAGGAGCTGAACTGGCTCGCCGTGCTGCCCGCCGCCGCGGGGGTCGCGCTGCTGGTGCCCGCGGTACGGGGCCTGCTGCCCACCGGGACCGTACGGGCGGCGCGCGGGCTGCCGTCGGTGATCCTGCTGCGGGGGGTGGCGGCCGGTTCGTTCATCGCCGCGGAGTCCTTCGTACCGCTGATGCTGGTCACCCAGCGCGGCCTGACCCCGACCATGGCGGGTCTCTCCCTGGCGGTGGGCGGCGCGACCTGGGCGCTCGGCTCGTTCGTCCAGTCCCGGCCGCGTCTGGAGCCGCACCGGGAGCGGCTGATGGTGAGCGGGATGGTGCTGGTGGCCGCGTCGATCGCCGTCGCCCCCACCGTACTGATCGAGGCGGTCCCGGTCTGGATCGTCGCCGTGGCCTGGGCCTTCGGCTGCTTCGGCATGGGCATGGTGATCGCCTCCACCAGCGTGCTGCTGCTGAAGCTGTCGGCCCCGGAGGAGGCGGGCTCCAACTCCGCCGCCCTCCAGATCTCGGACGGCCTCTCCAACGTCCTGCTGCTGGCCATCGGCGGCGCCGCCTTCGCGTCCCTCGGCGGCAAGGCCCTGGGCGCGGCGGCGCACGGCACGGTGAGCGGGGCGGCCTCGGGCTCGCACCCGATGGCCTTCGCGGCGGTGTTCCTGCCGATGGCGGTGGTGGCCGTGGTGGGGGCGTGGGTGGCTACGCGGGTCGTCGTGCGGGAGAAGTGATCAGTACCATTTTGGCCCCACCCGGTGGTACCGTTTTGGTATGGCTATGAACCTGCGTCTCCGTGACGACCAGACCGAGGCACTCAAGCAGCGCGCCGAGCAGGAGGGCACCAGCATGCACGCCATACTGCTCCAGGCCGTGGACGACTACCTCGCCAGAACGGCGCAGCAGGCCATCGTCCGCAAGACGGCGAAGGAGCAGGCGGCCAAGTGGAGCGAGCTGATGGAGCGGCTGAAGTGAGCTGTGTCTATCTGAGCTCCGAGGACGTGCTCGTGATCGCCGATCACGCCTGCGACGACATGCAGGTCGTCGTCCGGGACGCCGGTCTTCTGGAGTCCGCGGTCCACCGCCCCTCGGCCGCCATGTTCGGCCAGGAGGCCTATCCCGACCTGATCGACAAGGCGGCGGCGCTCCTCCAGTCCTTGGCGAACAACCACCTGCGTTCTTTCTTCGACGGCAACAAAAGGACGGCCTGGCTCTCCTGCGTCACGTTCCTGGCCATGAACGGCGTCGACCTGCGCTTGGACATCGACGCGGCGGAACGGCTGGTCATCGACGTCGCCACGGGTGAGGCGGACGAGATCAAGACCATCTCCGACGGGCTGCGGGGCCTGGTCGTCGACCAGGTGTGAGCACGGTCTCGTCGGGCGTCGGCGCGGCTCGTTCGTACCGGGTTTCAACCGGGCCCCCGGTAGGGTGGCCCGGTTGTCGTATCGCGGGCCGGGTCCTTCGGGCCGGGTGCGGTAGCGGCAGCGACCCACGTACCCGAGCGCCCCGAACCGGAGACCGTGACTACTACCACCGCCTCCCACCACCTCTCCCCCGCCTTTCCCGGCCGCGCCCCCTGGGGGACCGCCGGCAAGCTGCGAGCCTGGCAGCAGGGGGCCATGGAGAGGTACATCCAGGAGCAGCCGCGCGACTTCCTCGCCGTCGCCACGCCCGGCGCCGGCAAGACCACCTTCGCGCTGACCCTCGCGTCGTGGCTGCTGCACCACCACGTCGTCCAGCAGATCACCGTGGTCGCCCCGACCGAGCACCTCAAGAAGCAGTGGGCGGAGGCGGCCGCCCGGATAGGGATCAAGCTCGACCCGGAGTACAGCGCCGGTCCGCTGAGCAAGGAGTACCACGGTGTCGCCGTGACGTACGCCGGTGTCGGCGTCCGCCCGATGCTGCACCGCAACCGGTGCGAGCAGCGCAAGACCCTCGTGATCCTCGACGAGATCCACCACGCCGGTGACTCGAAGTCCTGGGGCGAGGCCTGCCAGGAGGCGTTCGACCCGGCGACCCGGCGGCTCGCGCTGACGGGTACGCCGTTCCGGTCGGACACCAACCCGATCCCGTTCGTCGCGTACGAGGAGGGGAACGACGGCATCCGCCGCTCCTCCGCCGACTACACGTACGGCTACGGCAACGCGCTCGCCGACGGCGTCGTCCGCCCTGTGATCTTCCTCAGCTACAGCGGCAACATGCGCTGGCGCACCAAGGCCGGGGACGAGATCGCCGCCCGGCTCGGCGAGCCGATGACCAAGGACGCCATCGGCCAGGCCTGGCGCACCGCGCTCGCGCCCACCGGGGAGTGGATCCCCAACGTTCTGGCCGCCGCCGACAAGCGGTTGACCGAGGTCCGCAAGGGCATCCCCGACGCGGGCGGGCTGGTCATCGCGACGGATCAGGACTCGGCACGCGCGTACGCCAAGATCCTGAAGAAGGTCACCGGAGAGACGCCGACCGTCGTCCTCTCCGACGAGAAGGCCGCCTCGAAGAAGATCGACAAGTTCAGCGCGGACGAGTCGCGCTGGATGGTCGCGGTGCGGATGGTGTCCGAGGGCGTCGACGTGCCGCGCCTGGCCGTCGGTGTGTACGCCACCACCATCTCCACGCCCCTCTTCTTCGCCCAGGCCGTCGGCCGCTTCGTGCGCTCCCGCAGGCGCGGTGAGACGGCCTCCGTCTTCGTACCGACGATCCCGATGCTCCTCGACTTCGCCAACGAGATGGAGGTCGAGCGGGATCACGTCCTCGACAAGCCGAAGAAGGGCAGCGACGAGGAGAACCCGTTCGCGGAGGAGGACCAGCTCCTCGCCGACGCCGAGAAGCTGGAGGACGAGGAGACCGAGGACCAACTGCCCTGGGAGGCACTGGAGTCCGACGCCGTCTTCGACCGAGTGCTGTACGACGGCGCCGAGTTCGGCATGCAGGCCCACCCGGGCAGTGAGGAGGAGCAGGACTACCTCGGTATCCCCGGCCTCCTCGAACCGGACCAGGTGCAACTCCTCCTCCAGAAGCGTCAGAGCCGCCAGATCGCGCACAGCCGCCAGAAGCCGGCCGAGGAGGCCGACCTCCTGGAGAAGCCCGCCGAGGCGCGGCCCGTCGTCACCCACAAGCAGTTGCTCAGCCTCCGCAAGCAGCTCAACACGATGGTCTCCGCCTACACCCACCAGAGCGGCAAGCCCCACGGCGTGATCCACAACGAACTGCGCCGCGTCTGCGGCGGCCCCCCGACCGCCGAGGCCACGGCCCACCAGATCCAGACGCGCATCGCCAAGGTCCAGGAGTGGGCCACCCGGATGACGTGAGGGGGCCGCCTGCCCGCCCCGCCCTCCTGCCGTGCGGCTCGTTCCGGTCCTGTCCGGGGCGGGCCGCACACCCGTTTTCGGCCACCTGTCGCTTCCTGCCACCGCCCGGCCGGAAAATTGTGCACGCTTCAATTCACGGTGAGTTAACGACAGTTCACACGAGATGTACGAAGGGTCACCACCACGTCTGCCGACCTGGACGCGCGTAGATGTTCGCGTTTCGGACGCCACCGCGCTGACCGGCGGTTATGTCGTACGGTCGAGGCCCCGCCCCGGGGAGCGCCCGGATTCTGGACGAGGGCTTCCGCTGAGCGGACTGGCTCGCTACTGTCCCCGCCATATGAACGCCCCGTGGCAGAGCCGCCGCGGAGCGCAGCCGGTGCCTTGGCCAGACCGGCGGCCTCTCCGTGCGTCGCCGCTGGGACCGGTGTCGCAACCCCCGGAGCAGGGCCGTCGTCGCTCACCCGAAGAGGAGAGGGCGTCGTGACAGCGGAGACTTCCCAGACGCTCGACCGAGGACTGCGGGTCCTCAAACTGCTCGCCGATACCGATCACGGCCTGACCGTCACCGAGTTGTCCAACAAACTCGGCGTCAACCGGACCGTCGTCTACCGACTGCTCGCCACCCTGGAGCAGCACGCCCTCGTCCGCCGCGATCTGGGCGGCCGCGCCCGGGTCGGGCTCGGCGTGCTGCGCCTCGGCCGACAGGTGCACCCCCTCGTCCGGGAGGCCGCGCTGCCCGCGCTGCGCTCCCTGGCCGAGGACATAGGGGCCACCGCCCACCTCACGCTCGTCGACGGCAGCGACGCCCTCGCGGTCGCCGTCGTGGAGCCCACCTGGACCGACTACCACGTGGCCTACCGGGCGGGCTTCCGGCACCCGCTGGACCGGGGGGCCGCGGGGCGGGCCATCCTCTCCGCCCGTCAGCAGACGACGGCCGGCCACCCCGGCTACACCCTCACCCACGGCGAGCTCGAAGCCGGTGCCAGCGGGGCGGCCGCGCCCCTGGTCGGGGTGTCGGGGGTGGAGGGGAGCGTCGGCGTGGTCATGCTCGCCGACGCCGTACCGGAGCGGGTCGGGCCCCGGGTGCTCGACGCCGCCCGGGAAGTGGCGGACGCCCTGCGGTAGCGCCTCGCGTCGGCGGCGCCCCCGCGGCAGTGGCATGTCGGGGGCGTACGCCGGGCGCGTTTCCGTCTGCGTGCGGCGGTTAGATTGGACGGGTGCTCACTCGTCTCTCGCGCCCCCGCGCGCTCGCCCTCTGCGCGCTGCCCGTCCTCGCCCTCTTCGGTACGGCGGCCCTCGCGCCGCTCCCGTTCACCCTGGCGGAGCCCGGGGTGACCGCCGATGTGCTCGGCAAGGACCGCGGCAAGCCGGTGATCACCATCACCGGCGCCGAGACCCGGCCCACCGCGGGGCAGCTGCGGATGACCACGATCGTCGCCACCGGCCCGAAGGCGGACGTCCGGATCGGCGATGTGCTGGACGGCTGGTTCCGTACGGACCGGGCGGTCATGCCCCGGGACTCCGTCTACCCGACCGGCGGCTCCGAGCAGGAGATCGAGCAGCACAACCTGAACGACATGAAGGACTCCCAGAACGTCGCCGTCGACGCCGCCCTGAACCATCTGAAGCGCGCGCCCGGCGCGATGCGCGTCAGCGTGGATCTCGGGGACATCGGCGGGCCCAGCGCCGGGCTCTTCCTCTCCCTCGGCATCATCGACAAGCTCGACGGCGACGGGAAGGGCGGCGACCTCACCGGGGGCCGCACCATCGCCGGTACGGGGACGATCACCGCGGACGGCAAGGTCGGCGCGGTCGGCGGGGTCTCCATGAAGACCCAGGCCGCCCACCGCGACGGGGCCACCGTCTTCCTCGTCCCGAAGGCCGAGTGCCGGGAGGCGGAGGCCGAGCGGCCCGACGGGCTGCGGCTGATCCCCGTCACGACCCTGGACGGGGCGGTGGCCGCGCTCAAGGCCCTGGAGCACGGCGGGAAGGTGCCGAGCTGCTGATCCCCTCCGGCGGTGGGGGTGGTTCGGACGGTACGGAGAGTTCCCGGCGCTTCTCCTCCATCGGTACGGAGGACTCCCGGGCCGACGCCTTTGCCGGGCCCTCCCCGGTCGGCCCCTCCACCGCCGGTTCCGTCCCCACCTGCCCCTCCATCGTCCGCCACGACGGGAACACCAGCGGGCTCAGCGTCGCCAGGAAGTACACCCCGCCCATCGCCAGCAGTGCCCCCGACGAGCCCATCCCCTCCACCAGCAGCCCGGCCGCGAGACCGCCCAGCGGCATCGCGAACTCGCAGCCCGCGGTCAGCGCCCCCGAGACCCGGCTGCGCAGCCGGTCCGGTACGCGTTCGTAGATCACCGTCGTCAGGATCGGGTTCAGCACCCCGCCCGCGATCCCGCCCAGCAGCATGGTCACCGCGAGCGGCAGCGTCGTTCCCGTCACCGCCGCCACCAGGAAGCGCGGCGCACCGCACAGGATCACGCAGGCCGTGAACACCGCCCGCCGGGGGAAGCGGTGCCCCACCGCCCCGTACAGCAGCGCCCCCGCCAGTCCGCCCGCCCCGAACAGCGCGGTGAGCAGCCCGATGTCCCGCGCTCCGCCCAACTCGGCCTCGGCGTGCACCGGGAGCAGGACGGCGTACCAGCCCTGGTCGGTGCCGTTCATGAGCATCACCATGACCACGATCGCCAGCAGCAGCCGGTTGCCCAGCAAGTGGGCGTATCCCTCGCGGAGTTCGGTGCCGTACGTGCGCAGGGAGACGGGTGCTCCGTCCTTGCGCGGTTCGGCCGCGCCCACCCCCCGTACGCCGACGGCGACCAGCAGTGCGGAGAGGCCGAACGTGGCCGCGTCCAGGAGGAGTACGGTCTCCGATCCGGCGAAGGCGATCAGGACCCCGGCCAGCGCCGCGCCGACCATCCTGGCCCCGCGCGAGACCGCGTCGAAGAGGCTCGCGGCGCGGGGGAGCGTGGTGCCCGCGTGCTCCGCGAGGTCGGGGATGAGGACATAGCGGGCGGTGTTGCCCGGGGTGTGGGCGAACCCGTTCAGCGCCATCAGCGCGCAGAGCATCCAGAATTCGAGGGCGCCCACCTGGTGCAGCAGCGGGATCGCGGCGATGGCGAGGCCGCAGACCGTGTCGGAGGCGATGGCGACCCGGCGGCGGCCGATCCGGTCGATGACCGGTCCGCCGATCAGCGCGGCGACGACGATCGGCAGGGTGGCGCAGAAGGCCACGACACCGGCCCGGCCCGCGCTGCCGGTGGTCTCCAGGACGAACCAGGGCACGCCGATCAGGGTGAGTGAAGTCCCGGCGGTGGAGATGGAGTTGGCCGCGAGCGTGGCGGCGAGCGGCATGCGGCGGCGATGGCGGTGGCGGTGATGATGGTGGCTGTGGCTGTGGTTCATGGCCGTGCTTCCCCCGGAGGCAGTCGGCTGGGTGGTGCGGACGTCGTGGCCGGCCAGGCCGTACGGAACGTGTGGGCGCCGGTCGTTGTCGGCCTGCTCCGGGGCGGCCGGAGGAGGTGGATGCCGGTGTGCGTGGCCGGTTCCCTCCGGGCCGTCGGCCCTTGGCGTGCGCCGCTCATCCGGAGGAGCGGGGAAACGTGTGCGGATGTCATTCGGAAGGGCGGGGGAAGGCGTGCAGATGAGTCCGTACGACCGCCGAACCCTCGGTGCCCTCCGGGACGCGGTCCCGGTAGCTCTCCACGACGCCGTGGAGCTCCTCCGCCAGTTCCCTTGCCAGCTCGGGGGTGAGGCGGAGCTTGAAGCTGCTCATGTTCGAGCTGCGCCGCCACTCCTCGGGCCATTCGCCCATCGTGCCGAGCCAGGTGCTCAGCTCCCGGGCGTGGGTGGTGGCCACCTCGTGCAGGACGACGCCGATGGCACCGCGCACCTCGGGGTCGGCGTGTCCGAGGAAGTCCGCACTCTCGATGGCCGAGGAGTCGTGCACCGCCCGCCACCAGCGCTCGCGGCCCTTGCCCAGCTCCGGGGCGTCTTCCACCAGCTCGGATTCCGCCAGTTGGCGCAAGTGGTAGCTGGTCGCGCCGCTCGACTCACTCAGCCGTTCGCCCAGCTGGGACGCGGTGGCGGGGCCGAACTCGCGCAAGGCTTCGAGCAGTCGGATCCGCAGGGGGTGCGCGAGGGTGCGCAGCGTACGGACGTTGACGTTGTGGATGTTCTGCCGGCCGGCGGGGGCGCGTCGGCCGGACTCGTTCTCCGTCATGCTGCGACCGTAGAGTTGCAAAGGGTTTGTTGCAAGGGTTTCTTTGCAACTCTTCCCGCCCGCTCGCCCCCGCCCCCCTCACCCCTCCTCGATGAACCCCTCCGCCACCAGCCACTCCTTCGCCACCTCGTGCGGGTCCTCGCCGTCCACGTCCACCTTGGCGTTCAGCACTTGGGCGACCTCCGTCGTCAGCTTCCGGCTGACCGGGTCCAGCAGGTCCGCGATCTCCGGGTACTTCTCGAAGGTGGCCCGGTGGATGACGGGGGCGGCGTTGTAGTTGGGGAAGAAGTGCTTGTCGTCCTCCAGCACGTCCAGGTCCATGGCCTTGATCCGGCCGTCGGTGGTGAACACCTCTCCCAGCAGGCAGGAGTTGGACTTGGAGACCTGGGTGTAGATGATCCCGGCGTCCATCTTCTGGATGTTGGCGGCCGGGATGTCCATCCCGTACCGCTTCTCCATGCCGGGCAGCCCGTCGTCACGGGAGGCGAACTCGTTCTCCACACAGATCGTCACCGCGCCCGGGTCCTTCTTCGCCAGGGCCGCCACGTCCGAGAGGGTCCTCAGCTTGTACCGGGCGTTGTTCTTCTTGCTGATGGCCAGGGCGTAGGTGTTGTCGAGCGTGGACTGCGGCAGCCAGACCACCCCGTTGCCCCGGTCCTCGTCCCGGACCGCCTCCCACTGCTTCTGCGGGGCGACGATCGGCTCCTCGTGGCCGAGGTAGGTGATCCAGGCCGTGCCCGTGTACTCGTACATCGCATCGGCGTCGCCGTTGATGATCGCCTCGCGTGCGCTGATCGAGCCCGGCAGGTTCGTGCGGTCCAGGACCTCCGCCCCGGCCGCCTTGAAGACCAGGCCGATCATCTGGCCCAGGATGATGTTCTCGCTGAAGTTCTTCGAGGTCACGGTCAGCGTGGCGCCCTTGAGCGGCTCACCCTGCCCGACCGACCCCGGCGAGACATCGTCCACCATCGGCGAACCGCTCTTGAGCCCGCAGCCGCTCACCAGCAGCAGCAAGGACGCGGCCGCCAGGACCCGTGCACCGTACGTCGTCGTCCTCACCGCTCCTCCAGCCCGCGCGGCGTCAGCGCCAGTTCGGCCAGCGAGGCCAGCCAGTCCACCAGCAGTGCCAGCACCACCGTCAGCACCGAGCCGATGATCAGCACCGGCATCCGCTGTGTCTGGATCCCCGAGGTGATCAGGTCGCCGAGCCCGCCGCCCCCGCCGAACGTGGCCAGCGTCGCCGTACCCACGTTCAGGACGAGTGCCGTACGTACCCCGGCCAGGATCAGCGGCACCGCGAGTGGCAGCTCCACCTTCATCAGGACGCCCCGTCCGGACATCCCCATCCCGCGCGCCGCCTCGATCATGTTCGGCTCGATCGCCCGCAATCCGGCCACCGTGTTGGAGAGCACCGGCAGCACCGCGTAGATCACGATGCCGATGATCGCGGTACGGGGTCCGATGCCCAGCCAGATCACCAGCAGGGCCAGCAGACCGATCGCCGGGGTCGCCTGGCCGA
This sequence comes from Streptomyces sp. NPDC059452, assembly GCF_042750035.1. NCBI lineage: Bacteria > Bacillati > Actinomycetota > Actinomycetes > Kitasatosporales > Streptomycetaceae > Streptomyces > Streptomyces sp. NPDC059452. The sequence goes on along the minus strand of NZ_JBHYVE010000020.1, from coordinate 150,659 downwards.
TATTGGCCAGTGCCGTGAAGGCGGGCGCGGCCCTGCGCAGCCGCCGTCGGGTGAGGGCGATGCCCAGCGGGATCGCGATGATCAGCACCCAGAAGGTGGAGATCGCCGTCAGCCGTACGTGCTGCCACCAGCGCAGCTGCACATTGCCGCCGGAGAGCGAGTTCTCCGCGATGGAGTCCAGGTGGATGTTGGTGATCCAGATGTACGTGATCACCAGGATGACCGCCAGCACCGCGGGCAGGACCACCAGTTTCCGCCAGGTGATCCGGCGCGCCGGGGCGGCCGGGGCGGGGGAGGGGTCGCTCTCCTCGTCGTGGAACGCGTGGCCCTTGACGTCGTGTTCGCCCGGCGGCCGGGTGGGGGCGGCCGGGCCCTTGCCGGAACCTGGGCCGGAACCGGGGCCGGAACCGGGGCCCGGGACGGGACCGGAGCCGGGGCCGGCCGGATGGCTGGGGCTCATACTCCGCTGCCACCCCCCTCCAGCTCCTGTTCCGTCCGGTGGACGCGCAGCTCCTCCAGCTCGTGCTGGTGCTCCATGGCGGTCAGCCGGTCGGCCTCCAGCAGCTCCTGCACGTTGTCCATCAGCGTCTTCATGTCGACGACCCCGATGAACTCGCCGCGCCGCCCGGTCACCGCGACCCGCCCCCCGCTGTCGGTCAGCACCGCCTCCAGCGCGTCGTGCAGCGTGGCGTCCCGGGTCACCGTGTCGTGCACCAGCTGCCCGGCCCGCGCCAGCGAACCGCGCGCCCGCATCAGGTCGCCGCGCCGCAGCCACTTGTACGGGCGGTTCCGCCGGTCCAGCATCAGGAGCTCGTTGTGCGGGCCGTTGCGCAGCTTGTTGAAGATCGTCTGGAGCGGGTCCTCGACCGTCACCGTCGGGAAGTCCGCGATGCCCACATCCCGTACGCGGGTGAGGTTGAGGCGCTTCAGGGCCGCGCCCGCTCCCACGAAACCGGAGACGAAGTCGTCCGTCGGGTTGGTCAGGATCGCCTCGGGGGTGTCGAACTGTGCGATGTGCGAGTGCTCCCGCAGCACCGCGATCCGGTCACCCAGCTTGATCGCCTCGTCGAAGTCGTGGGTGACGAACACGATCGTCTTGTGCAGCTCGTGCTGGAGCCGGATCAGCTCGTCCTGGAGGTGGTCGCGGGTGATCGGGTCGACCGCCCCGAACGGTTCGTCCATCAGCAGGACGGGCGGGTCGGCGGCCAGCGCCCGCGCCACGCCCACGCGCTGCTGCTGGCCGCCGGAGAGCTGTCGCGGATAGCGGTCGTGGAACTCGCGCGGGTCCAGGCCCACCAGGTCGAGCATCTCCTCCACCCGGTCCTTCACCCGGGACGTGGACCAGCCGACCATCTTCGGGACCAGGGCGATGTTGTCGGCGACCGTCATGTGCGGGAAGAGGCCGGAGGACTGGATCGCGTACCCGATCTTGCGGCGCAGCTTCACCGGGTCGATGTCGGTGACGTCCTCGTCGCCGATCCTGATCCGGCCCGAAGAGGGCTCGATCAGCCGGTTGATCATCTTCAGCGTGGTGGACTTCCCGCAGCCGGACGGGCCGACGAAGATCACGGTCTCGCCGGCCCTGATCTCCATCGAGACGTTGTCGACGGCCGGGTTGGGGTTGCCCGGATACCTCTTGGTCAGGTTCTCCAGCTGGATCGTGGCCCCGGAGGTGGCGGCCGCCCCGCCCGCGGTGACTGTCTCGGTCTCAGGCACGGATCCCCCTCGGGATGGTCAGCCGCCCCAGCAGGACGTACGCGGCGTCGAAGAGCAGGGCGAGCACGACGATGCCGAGCGTGCCCGCGAGGACCTGGTTGATCGCGTTGGCGCTGCCCAGCGAGGCGATGCCCCGGAAGATCTCGTTGCCGAGGCCGGGCCCGGAGGCGTACGCGGCGATGGCGGCGATCCCCATCAGCATCTGGGTGGAGACCCGGATGCCGGTCAGGATCGGCGGCCAGGCGAGCGGCAGCTCCACCCGGCAGAGCCGCGCCACCCGGGACATCCCGATGCCCGTCGCCGCGTCCACCAGCGCCGGATCGACGCCCCGCAGCCCCACGATGGAGTTCCGGACGATGGGCAGCAGCCCGTACAGCGTCAGGGTGATCACGGTCGGCGCGACGCCCAGCCCCACCAGCGGGATCAGCAGACCGATCGCGGCGAGCGAGGGGATGGTGAGGATCGTCGCCGTGGAGGTGATCGCGAGCGAGCCGCCCCAGCCGCTGCGGTAGCTCACCACCCCGATCACCACGCCCAGCACGGTGGCGATGACCATGCACTGGAAGACCGCGCTGACGTGCTGGAACGCGTCCGTGAGGAGCTGCTGGTGGCGGGTGTTCAGATACTCCCAGAAGCTCACACGGCACTCCCTCAAGCTCTCAGCAGGCGTTCCGGCCCTCGGATCGCTCAGCAGGCGTTCCGGGCCCTCGGATCGCTCAGTCGGTGTCCTGGGCCGCCTGTTCCACCAGCGGGATGATCCGCAGCGGAACCGGGTTCTCCATGACGATCGCCGTGGCGGCCCGGACAATGCCATCAAATCCGACAACCCGGTCGATCACCCGCTGAAGGTCGGCGTTGGAGCGGGCCACCAGCCGGCAGAACATGTCGCCCTGCCCGGTCGTGGTGTGCAGCTCCAGCACCTCCGGTACGCCGCCCAAATGGGCCCGCACGTCGGCGCCTTGGCCCTGCTTGATCTCCAGCGTCGCGAACGCGGTGACCGGGTAGCCGAGCGCCGCCGGGTCGACGTCCGGGCCGAAGCCGCGGATGACGCCATTCGACTGAAGACGGTCCAGCCGCGCCTGCACCGTCCCGCGCGCCACGCCGAGCCGCCGGGATGCTTCGAGGACGCCGATCCGCGGCTCACGCGCGAGCAGCACGATGAGCCGGCCGTCCAGATGATCGATCGCCATGGGCCCGCCTCCAGTGGTCAGCCTGTACAGATAGTCCGGCCATCATGGCGATCGACTGTGCATATTGACCAGAGAATGCGCAAACTATTGCGCACCTTGCGATGCGGGGAGAGCCTTCGAACATGACTGAGACTCTGCACACCAGCCCTGACACCGCAGCGCAGGCCGACCGCTTCCCGGTCAAGGGAATGGACGCGGTCGTCTTCGCCGTGGGCAACGCCAAGCAGGCCGCGCACTACTACTCGACCGCCTTCGGCATGAAACTCGTGGCCTACTCCGGACCGGAGAACGGCAGCCGCGAGACCGCGAGTTACGTTCTGGCCAACGGCTCCGCCCGCTTCGTGTTCACCTCCGTGATCAAGGCGTCCACCGAGTGGGGCACCTTCCTCGCCGACCACGTCGCCGCGCACGGTGACGGCGTCATCGACCTCGCCATCGAGGTCCCGGACGCCCGCGCCGCCTACGCGTACGCCGTCGAGCACGGGGCCCGCGGCCTCACCGAGCCGCACGAGGTCAAGGACGAGAACGGCACGGTCGTCCTCGCCGCCATCGCCACGTACGGCAAGACCCGCCACACCCTGGTGGAGCGCTCCGGCTACGACGGCCCCTACCTCCCCGGCTTCGTCGCCGCCGACCCGATCGTCGAGCCGCCCGCCAAGCGAACCTTCCAGGCCATCGACCACTGCGTCGGCAACGTCGAGCTCGGCCGGATGAACGAGTGGGTCGGCTTCTACAACGAGGTCATGGGCTTCACCAACATGAAGGAGTTCGTGGGCGACGACATCGCCACCGAGTACTCCGCCCTGATGTCGAAGGTCGTCGCCGACGGCACGCTGAAGGTGAAGTTCCCGATCAACGAGCCGGCGATCGCGAAGAAGAAGTCGCAGATCGACGAGTACCTGGAGTTCTACGGCGGCGCCGGCGTCCAGCACATCGCGCTCGCCACCAACGACATCGTCGCCACGGTCCGCTCGATGCGCGCGGCCGGTGTGCGGTTCCTGGACACCCCCGACTCGTACTACGACACCCTCGGCGAGTGGGCCGGGGAGACCCGGGTGCCGGTCGAGACCCTGCGCGAGCTCAAGATCCTGGTCGACCGCGACGAGGACGGCTACCTGCTCCAGATCTTCACCAAGCCGGTCCAGGACCGCCCGACCGTCTTCTTCGAGATGATCGAGCGCCACGGCTCCATGGGCTTCGGCAAGGGCAACTTCAAGGCCCTGTTCGAGGCGATCGAGCGCGAGCAGGAGAAGCGCGGCAACCTCTGAGCCTCCCCGGTTCCTGAACCGCTCCCGAACCTCCCACATACGCCACCGCGGCCCGGGGCAGCACCCCGGACCGCGGTGGCGTATGCCGTTTCCGGCGGAGAGCTACGGAGACTTCGGCGCGTCGGCCTCCACCGCCGCCGGGCTGCTCGGGGCCGCCTTCGACGGGGCGGGGGCCGACTGCGAAGGGGCGGGCGCCGGGGCCTCGGGCTCGGGGGACTCCCGCTTCGGCTCCTGCTCCGGTTCCTGCTTCGGCTCGGGCCTGGTCTCCCGCTCCGGCTCCGGCTTCGTCTCCGGCTTCGGCTCAGGGGCCGGCGGTGCGGGCGGGGCCGGTGGCCGCACCTCCCCCGGACCGCCCGGCGGCGGCTCGCCCAGCGCCTCCAGCGCCTCCCGGGCCTTCGGCGCGTCCAGCGGGGAGAAGGCCGGGTTGGTGCGCAGCGCCTCCTCCAAGTGGCGGCGGGCCGGTCCGTACTGTCCCAGCTCCCGTTCGATCACGCCCAGGTGGTACGCGTACGAGGCGTTCCGCACGCCCGTGTCCACCGCCCGCTGCGCGTACTCCAGGCCCTCCTCGGACCGGCCCGCCCGGTGCAGCGCCCAGCCCAGCGCGTCCGCCACCGCCGCGCTGCGGTGCTGCTTCTTCCACTGGGCCCGCAGCAGCTCCACCGCCACCTCCGGGTCCCCGTGGTCGCTCTCGTACCGGGCCTGGATCACCGACTCGTCGACCCCGGCCTCCTTCGCCTGAGCCAGCAGCCCGGCCAGCTTCTCGTACTGGCTCCGCGCGTCCCCGTCGAGCTCCATGGACGCGTACAGCTCGCCCAGTTCGAGGACGTACAGCGGGCGCGGGAGCTTGGTGACGGCGCTCTGGTACGCGGCCAGCGCCTCGTCGGTGCGGTCCAGCGCCACCAGCGCCCGGGCCCGGCCCGCCAGCGACGCGTGGTGGCCGGACTCCGTGCGCAGCGCCGCGTCGAACTGCGCCACCGCCTCCTCCGGCTCGCCCCGCTCCCAGGCCAGCTCGCCCAGCCGGTGCAGCGCCTCGGCCTTCTCGGCGGGCGTCGTCGCCCGGTCGGCGGCCTCGCGGGCGGTGGCCAGGGCGTCCTCGCGCCAGCCCTGGCTGCGGTAGAGGTCGGCGGTGCGGGCCAGGGCAGGGACGCCCTTGCGCAGCTCGCCGAACTTCTCCGTCGCCCCGGTCGCCGCCTTGTGGTCGCCGAGGCCGGTGTACGCGTCGATGAGGACCGGGTACACCCGCCAGCTCTTCGGGTCCTGCTTCCGCACCGTCTCGCCCCACCGCTTCGCCGCCAGGAAGTCGTGCCGTGCGTTGGCCAGGGCCGCCATCCCCACCCACGCCTCCCCGTTGCCCCGCTCACCCGGCTGAGCCTCCAGCGAACGCTTCAGCGCCTCCTCCGCGCGCCCGTAGTACGCCGCGTCCGCCGAGCGCCGCCCCCACTCCACGTACGCCGAACCGAGCGTCGCCCACGAGGGCGCGTCCTGCGGGTGGGCCTCCACCCACTGCTGCCGGTCCCCGATCAGCGCGGTCAGGTCCGAGAGCGAGGCGGGGGAGCCCGCGGTCGCCGCCGCCTCGGCCCGCTCCACCGGCCCCGGCTCCTTCGGCGCGTCCCGCCCCCGGTCCGGTACGGCCACCAGCGCCCCGGCCAGCAGCACGCCCGCCGCCACCGCCCCGAACGCGGCCCGGCGCAGGGTCGTCCGCAGCGTGGGAGGAGGCGGCGGTACGGCGGTGGCGCCTTCGGCGGGCGGCACGGAGGGCTCCGCTCCGGACAGCGCGCCGGGCTCCGCGCCCGGCTCCGCACCGGACATCGCATCGCGCGCCCCGGCGCCGTACGGGGACGGCTCGGGCGGCCGGCGGGACTCGGGATCCTGCTGGGGCATGACATCCATGGCCATCACTGTGCGTCAGTCATACGAGCACACCGCGCCTTGGGATCGCTGCCGCCGACGGGTTCACACCTTTGGCCCCGAGTGCCACGCTGGAACCATGAGCGATCTTCTCGAACGCCTGCGCACGGGCCTTCCCGCCGAGGCCCTGATCACCGACCCGGACGTCACCGGGGCCTACGCCCACGACATGGCGAGCTTCTGCGCGGCGGGTACCCCGGCCGTCGTCGTCCTCCCGCGCACGGTCGAGCAGGTCCAGCACGTCATGCGCACCGCCACCGCGCTGCGCGTCCCGGTGGTCCCGCAGGGCGCCCGTACCGGCCTGTCCGGCGCGGCCAACGCCTCGGACGGCTGCATCGTGCTCTCCCTGGTGAAGATGGACCGGATCCTGGAGATCAGCCCGGTCGACCGGATCGCCGTCGTCGAGCCGGGCGTCATCAACGCGGTGCTGTCACGCGCGGTGAACGAACACGGCCTGTACTACCCGCCGGACCCCTCCAGCTGGGAGACCTGCACCATCGGCGGCAACATCGGCACGGCCTCCGGCGGCCTGTGCTGCGTGAAGTACGGGGTCACCGCCGAGTACGTCCTCGGTCTCGACGTCGTCCTCGCCGACGGGCGGCTCCTGACCACCGGCCGTCGCACGGCCAAGGGCGTCGCCGGGTACGACCTCACCCGGCTCCTCGTCGGCTCCGAGGGCAGTCTCGGGATCGTCGTCAAAGCCGTCCTCGCGCTCAAGCCGCGGCCTCCGCAGCAGCTCGTCCTCGCCGCCGAGTTCCCCTCGGCAGCCGCCGCCTGTGACGCTGTGTGCCGGATCATGGAGCGCGGTCACACGCCGTCACTCCTCGAACTGATGGACCGGACGACCGTGCGTGCCGTCAACGCACTGGCCTCCATGGGGCTGCCCGAGTCCACCGAGGCGCTCCTCCTCTGCGCCTTCGACACCCCGGACCCGGCGGCCGACCTCGCCGCCGTCGGAGCGCTCTGCACGGCGGCGGGCGCCACCGAAGTGGTCCCGGCCGACAACGCGGCCGAGTCCGAACTCCTCCTCCAGGCCCGCCGGATGTCGCTCACCGCGCTGGAGGCCGTCAAGTCCGCCACGATGATCGACGACGTCTGCGTACCGCGCTCGCGGCTCGGCGCGATGCTCGCGGGCACGGCGGCCATCGCCGAGCGGTACGACCTCACCATCGGCGTCTGCTCGCACGCGGGCGACGGCAACACCCACCCCGTCGTCTGCTTCGACCACACCGACCCCGACGAGTCCCGCCGGGCCCGCGAGTCCTTCGACGCGATCATGGCGCTCGGCCTGGAGCTGGGCGGGACCATCACGGGCGAACACGGCGTCGGCGTCCTCAAGAAGGAGTGGCTCGCCCGCGAACTGGGCGAGACCGGTATCGAGTTGCAGCGCGGCATCAAGGCCGCCTTCGACCCGCTCGGCCTCCTCAACCCCGGCAAGCTCTTCTAGAACACCCGCTGCGCACCCGCCTCTTACGGGGGCCCTCACGCCTCACCGTCCTGGGACGGCGACTCGTCCGCCGACCACGGGTCGCTCAGCCACAGGTCGTCCGCGGGCAGCGGGGCCAGCAGCTCCGCCAGCGCCTCGTCGATCCCGAGCCGGTCGGCCTCGGTGCCCGGCGGCACGATGCGCAGGGTCCGCTCCACCCAGGCGGCCACGGCGGCCGAGGGCACCTCCAGGAGGGCGTTGCCGTCGGGGGAGGTGAGGGCCACGCAGATCACGCTCCGGTTGTCGATCTTCGTCGGCCAGATCCGTACGTCCCCGTGCCCGCACGGCCGGAACACCCCTTCCACCAGCAGCTCCCGGGCGAACGTCCAGTGCACGGGCGACTCGGAGCCGATGTGGAAGGCGATGTGCACGGCGTACGGGTCGTCCGTGCGGTACGTCAGCCGGGCGGGTACCGGGATGGACCGCTCGGGGGACAGGACGAGCTTCAGCTCCAGCTCACGTTCCACGATGTTCATCATGAGAATGCACGACCTTCCGGTGCTCGTGGGACGGTCCCGTGACCGTCCCGCACAAGGAGAGAGCGCCCTCCCCGCCACCTATTACGCGACTTCTCAAAAAAACTTCGATCCGCCGCGAAAGTGGTCCCAAACAGGCGGACCGGCCCGGGGATACGTGCCGGTCTGATAGATGTGGACCCTTGTATTGAGGCCGTCCGCCCTCCCGGCGCCGAACGGCCTGAGGCCTCGAAGAGATACGGGACCCGCTGATGAGCGCGCCAACTCCGGCACCCGGTGACGAAAGCCCCCGCGAGGGCTACTACCCCGACCCCTCCATCCCCGGTTACGTCCGGTACTGGAACGGGGCGTCCTGGGTTCCCGGTACGAGCAGGCCCGCGCCCCAGCAGCCCGCTCCGGCGCCCTCCGCAGCCCCTGCTCCCGCGCCCGCGCCCGCCTCCGCTTCCGGCCCTGCTTCCGTTCCTGCCCCTGCCCCTGCCCCCGCTCCGCAGGCCGGTTCGCAGGCCGGGCCGGTGGAGGAGACCGGGCCGATCTTCTTCGACGAGGAGGAGGGGCTGCCGGACAGTTCGGGCGACCCCGCCGCCGACCGCTCCGACGCCGGGTCCGTCTGGCAGGCGGACTCCGCGCGCCAGACCGGCTTCGGCGGCGAGCGGGACCGCCGGGTCTCCTGGGGCGGTGGCCCGGCACCGGAGCCCGCCGGGGGCCCCGCCGACCCGAGGGCGTCCCTCGCCCAGGACCCGACCGGCGGCGCGCTGCCGGGGATGCGGGACGGCGGGGACGGCCGGGCGGCGGAGGAGGCGGGGGCGCGTCCGCCGACCGAGGGGACGGTCACGATCCGCGCGGTGGGCCCGCGGGCCGGTGCCGTACCGCCGAACGCCGTACGGGGGAGTGCCCCGCAGCCCGGCCCCGTACCGCCGAACGCGGCACAGGCGAACGCCGTACAGTCGAACGCCGGTACGCCGCAGGGGCCGCAGAACGTGGGCGTGGCGCAGGGGCCGAGCCCCGTACCGGCCTCCGAGCCCCGGCCGCTTCCGGCGCAGGCCCCGGCGGCCACGGCCCAGCCCCTCCCGGCCCAGGCGCAGCAGGCTTCCGCCCCCGCCCCCGCCCCCGCTTCCCAGGAGGCGCGGCAGGGACCGGTCCAGGCTCCCGAGGCCGCCGCACCCACCCCCGTACCTCCGGCGGCTCTCCACACCCCGCTCACCCCGGGCCCCGGCGGCGGTTCGGCCTCCTGGGCGCAGCAGGTCCACCAACTGGCCCAGCCCGAACCGCAGCAGCAGGCACACCAGCAACAGGCGTCCCAGCACCAGGCACCCCAGCCGCAACAGCACCAGCACCAGCACCAGCAGCAACAGGCGAACCAGCCGCAGCCCGCGCCTCACCCCCTCCCGCCCCAGCAACAGCAGCCCCCCTTCGCCCAGTCCGGTTCCGGGGCGGCGGGGGCGGACCAGCCCGTCGTGCCCTGGAAGCCCCCGGCGGCCGACGACCCCTTCCAGCAGCTCGTCCGCGCCCAGACCTCGGCCAGGCCCGCCGGGCTCGGCAAGCGGTTCGCCGCCCGGCTGGTCGACAACCTGGTGCTCGGTGCGGTCGTGGGTGCGGTGGCCGTCCCCCTGACCACCCGGGCGCTGGACCACATCGACCGGAAGATCACCGCGGCCAAGCAGACCGGCGAGACCGTCACCGTCTGGCTGCTGGACTCCACCACCGGGGCGCTGCTGGGGGCCCTGCTCGCGGCCTTCCTCCTCATCGGCTTCCTCCTGGAGGCGCTGCCCACCGCCAAGTGGGGCCGGACGCTCGGCAAGAAGCTCTTCGGGCTCGACGTACGGGACATCGAGTCCCACGACGCGCCCACGCTGGGCGCTGCCCTGCGCCGCTGGCTGGTCTACGGGGTGCTGGGGCTGCTCGTCATCGGCGTGGTCAACGTGTTCTGGTGCCTGGTCGACCGCCCCTGGCGTCAGTGCTGGCACGACAAGGCGGCCCGCACCTTCGTGGCGGGCTGAGCGGGCGGCTTTCAGGGCCCGCCACAGGAGGCCGGACGGCTGAGCGGGCGGCTTCCGGAGGCCCGCCGTAAACTCGTATGCCGCCCCGCGTCCCCCGAACGCACCTGAGCCGTTGCGGCCCCCGGTGGCCCGGGATGCACTGCCCCCATGAGCAACGACCAGCCGACGCCCGGCCAGCCGCCCGAGGACGACGATCCGTTCCTCAAGAAGCCGCAGGAGCCTCCGCCTCCGCCGCCGTCAGACGGTCAGCCGCCGTTCGGCCAGCCGCCGTACGGGAGTGCGCCGCCCCCTCCGCCGCCCCCGCCGAACGACCCGTACGGAAGCGGCGGGGGTTTCGGGGCACCGGACCCGCTGGCTGGGATGCCGCCGCTCGCCGAGCCGGGCAGGCGGATCCTGGCGCGGCTGATCGACTTCCTCATCATCTCGATCCCGCTGTACCTGATCTCGCTGCCGTGGGGCGGCGCGGTCGACGTGACCACCGACGACGGTGACGGGTTCGGCGACGCGATCAGCAACTCCTACACAGGCCACCAGTTCCTGTGGTCGCTGATCGGCCTGGTCGTCTACATCGCGTACGACACCTACTTCACCCAGAAGGACGGCCGCACCCTGGGCAAGCGGCTGCTGAAGCTGCGCGTGGCCATGCTCAACGACGGCCGGGTGCCCGATGTCAGCTCGTCGCTGATGCGCGCGGCCGTCCTCTGGGCCCCGGCGCTGCTGTGCTGCCCGTGCCTGTGGTGGCTGATCAACATCGTGCTGATGTTCACCGACAAGCCCTACCGGCAGGGGCTCCAGGACAAGGCGGGCAAGACCGTGGTGGTCTCGGCCGGGTAGGAAGGAAGGCAGGCAGGCAGGAAGGCAGGCCGCAGGGCGGTCGGGCGGAGGCGTCCGCCGGTCCGACCGCCCCGGTGTGCCGGGTCCCGGTGTCGCCGGTCGCTCAGCGGCGCAGCGAGTGCTCACCCGCCCGCTGCTCCGCCCGCTGCGCGGGACGGGCGGCCGGGACCCGCTGCCGGGCTCCGGTCCCGTCCACCGCGTGGTGCGCGACGGCCGCTCCCGGGTGCGCCGCGTGGAGCCGCGCGCTCTGCCCGGGGCGGGGCTGGGGCTGAGGCTGGGGCAGGCGTACGGCCACGAACACGCCGAGCGCGAGCGCGGCGGCGGCGCTGAGGGCCACCCCGATCCCCGATTCCGTACCGGAGAGCAGCAGCAGGGCGAGGGTCGTACAGACGACGGTGGCCGAACCGTAGACGAGCTGTGCGGCAGTCGGACGCGGCATGGCGGTTTCCGTCCTCGGGACGTCGGATGGGGCGGGGCGGTCGGCACGTTGGGGGTGTCTTGCCGGTCAGGACACCCCCCGGCGCCTTCCGACCCTACGACGGTGGATGCCCGACCGGGACCGGTAGTAAGCGTGACCTAACCCACGGTACCGGTGCACAGGGGGCGCACGGAGTCACGCCTCTCATCAACCGGACGGTACGGCGCGCCTGTTGGGGGCGATCCTGTCCGCATACCGGAAGAGCGCTCCTGCATAGTGCACTTGGTCTGTTCAAGTCAAGGTCTGTCTTTTCTCTCGCAACTCCGATCGAATGTCGTCACTTGTGACGCGTTGCGCGCGCGGCCCTCTCCATACCCCCCTGGCCGCTGCGCGGACGCCCGGGGAGGACTGCAATCAAGTGACCAATCAGAGACGGGCTCTTCGCACCGCCGCTGTTGTCGTGGCCATGGCCGCCACCGCAGCGACGGCGTCGACCTTCGCCACCGCCCAGGCGCATGACACCACGTCAGCTCCCGCCGCTTCCGCGGCTCCCACCGTCGACCGCCATGACCCGGCGCCCGGCAAGGGGCACGTGGAGCACAACCTCGAAGGTCCCTTCAGCGAGCAGCAGGCAGCGCAGCGGGAGGCCGCGCTGGAGCAGGTGCTCGCCGGGGACAAGAAGGTGACGAACCGGAGTGGCTCCAAGGTCGTCAAGCTCGGCGACAAGAAGTACGTGGAGCTCGGCCGGGAGAAGACCGACAAGATCTTCACCATCCTGCTGGAGTTCGGGGACAAGGTCGACGACACGACCATGTTCGACCCGGACGGCGACGGCCCCAAGCCGCCCATCAAGAAGTACGGCGGCACCCCCGGCCCGGCGCACAACGAGATCGCCAAGCCGGACCCGAAGAAGGACAACAGCACCGCCTGGAAGGCCGACTACAACCGGGCGCACTTCGAGAAGCTGTACTTCGGCGAGGGCAAGGGCGTCCACTCGCTCAAGACCTACTACGAGAAGACCTCCTCGGGCCGCTACTCGGTCGAGGGCACGGTCTCCGACTGGGTGAAGGTCGACTACAACGAGGCCCGTTACGGCTCCAACTACTGCGGCCAGTCCAACTGCGCCAACGTGTGGGACGCGGTCCGTGACGGCGTCAACGCCTGGGTCAGGGACCAGAAGGCCCAGGGCCGCACGGACGCGCAGATCAAGGCGGCCCTGGCCGAGTACGACCAGTGGGACCGCTACGACCACGACGGCGACGGCGACTTCAACGAGCCGGACGGCTACATCGACCACTTCCAGCTGGTCCACGCCGGTGAGGACGAGTCGGCCGGCGGCGGCGCGCAGGGCGGCGACGCCATCTGGGCGCACCGCTGGTACGCGTACGGCACCAACGCGGGTGCGACCGGCCCGGAGTACAACAAGGCCGGTGGCGCGCAGATCGGTGACACGGGCGTCTGGGTCGGTGACTACACCGTGCAGCCCGAGAACGGCGGCCTGGGCGTCTTCGCCCACGAGTACGCCCACGACCTCGGCCTGCCGGACCTGTACGACACCTCCGGCGGCGGCGAGAACTCGGTCGGCTTCTGGTCCCTGATGTCGGCGGGCTCCTGGCTCGGCACCGGCAAGGGCGAGATCGGTGACCTGCCGGGCGACATGACCTCGTGGGACAAGCTCCAGCTGGGCTGGCTCGACTTCGACACGGCCAAGGCGGGCAAGACCTCGCTGCACAAGCTGGGCGTCTCGGCGTACAACACCAAGGACCCGCAGGCGCTCGTCGTCGAGCTGCCCGCCAAGTCCGTCACCACCACCGTCGTCAAGCCCGCCCAGGGCACCAAGCAGTGGTGGAGCGACCAGGGCGACAACCTGTCGAACACCCTGACCCGTTCGGTCGACCTGACCGGCAAGTCCTCGGCCACGCTGGACCTTTCGGGCTGGTACGACATCGAGGCCGACTACGACTACCTCTACACCGAGGTGTCCGACAACGGCGGCAGCAGCTGGACCGCGCTCGACGGCACCGCCGACGGCCAGGCCATCCCGCGCGACGCCAGCGACAAGCCGGCGCTGACCGACGTCTCGGGCGCGTACAAGAAGCTCTCTTACTCCCTGGACGCCTACGCGGGCAAGAAGGTCGACCTCCGCTTCCGCTACCAGACGGACGGCGGCGCGGGCGGCAAGGGCTTCACGGCCGACGAGATCACCATCACGGCCGACGGCGCCACGCTCTTCTCGGACAACGCCGAGGGCGACGACAACGGCTGGGCCTCGAAGGGCTTCTCGCGGATCGGCGAGTCGTTCGCGAAGGACTACCCGCAGTACTACATCGCGGAGAACCGCCAGTACGTGTCGTACGACGAGACCCTCAAGGTCGGCCCGTACAACTTCGGCTTCGCCACCACCCGTCCGAGCTGGGTCGAGCACTACGCGTACCAGACCGGTCTGCTGATCTGGCTCTGGGACACCTCCCAGAAGGACAACAACACCTCGGTCCACCCCGGCCAGGGTCTGATCCTGCCGGTCGACGCGCACGCCAAGCCGCTCAAGTGGAAGGACGGCACGATCGTACGCAACAAGATCCAGCCGTTCGACGCCCCGTTCAGCTGGTACCCGAACAAGGGCTTCACGCTCCACAACAAGGACGTGCCGCTGAAGATCCAGCCCTCGCTGGGCAACCCGGTCTTCGACGACCGCAAGGGGACCTACTGGTACAAGGAGAACCCGACGGGCAGTGTCAAGGTTTCTGACACGAACACCCGCATCTCCATCGTCCTGGAACCGCTCAGCGGCTCCTCGATGACCGTGCTGGTCAGCCCCTCGGGCCGATGATCCGGTAACGCCGCAGGTCAGAGCATGATCGGCCGTCGCCCTCTAGCGGGCGGCGGCCGATCGTGTTTAGGTGCGTCTTGTTCACATCCTTATTGACACGACGTCTCACGGGGGAGTGCGGATCATGGCAGGCGGAGGTTTCTGCAGGTTGCCGAACGGCACGGTGGTGGTGGCGCTGACCCTCACCGGACCACCGTCCGGCGGTACGGGAACGGGGCCCGGGGCCCCGGTACGGGTCCTGGTCCACGCGGCGAACCGGGCGCGCGCCCTGACCAGGCTGCGCAACCTGGGGCTGCGGGCGGTGTACCTGCGCGGCAACGACCGGCCGCCCACCCCGGACGAGATCACGGCGGTGCTGCACCACCCGGACGGCCTGCTGTGGCGGGCGGCGCCGCCGGACGCGCCCGGCCAGTCGCCGCAGGGGCAGCTGTCGCTCCAGGCGGCCCAGGAGCTGTGGCACCCGATCAGGGCCCTGCTGGGCCCGGCGGGACACGCGGGACCGGCCCGCCCGGCGGCGTAGGGGCGAACGGGCGGGCCGGTCGGGGGCTGCCCAGTGGCCGTCCGGGGGTCTCGCGGACGGCTACAGGGCCTCCGCCACGACCGGCTTCCCGGAGAGCTTCACGCCCGCCGTCCGGAGCTCCTCCAGGGCCCGCTCGGTGGTCGCCGGGGAGACCCCGGCGGTCAGGTCGAGCAGCACGTGGGTGACGAAGCCCTCACGGGCCGCGTCCAGGGCGGTGGCCCGTACGCAGTGGTCGGTGGCGATACCGACCACGTCCACCTCGGTGACGGACCGGTCGCGCAGCCACTGGGCGAGGCCGGTGCCGTTCTCGTCGGCGCCCTCGAAACCGCTGTACGCGGCCGAGTAGGCGCCCTTGTCGAACACGCTGTCGATGGCCCCGGAGGCGACGGCGGGCGCGAAGTTCGGGTGGAACCCGACGCCCTCGGTCCCGGCGACGCAGTGCACGGGCCAGGAGTCCACGAAGTCCGGGGTCTCGGAGAAGTGGTCGCCGGGGTCGACGTGGTGGTCCCGGGTGGCGACCACGTGCCGGTAGCCGGGCTGGGCCTCACCGATGAGGTCGGTGATGGCGGCGGCGACATCGGCACCACCCGCCACCGCGAGGCTGCCGCCCTCGCAGAAGTCGTTCTGAACGTCCACGACGATCAATGCGCGGTGCATGGCGGGTGTCCTTAAGGTGTGGGGAGAGCGGTGATGTCCAGCGTTCATGGTTCACGGGGATGGCATCGAGCGTAGAGACTAGGGCCTGACAATCAACCCCTACCCACTCGGCCCGCTCCGGCCCGTCCGGCGTTCGAGGACGGAACCCCGCGGTGGGGAGCCCGCACCTTCCGGGCCGGGCCCTGCCCTCACACGTACTCCGTCCCGATCACCGGCTCCCCCCGCGACAACTGCACCGCCGACATCGGCAATCCACCCCGCGCCACGACGTGCCGCTCCCGAGCCGCTTCCAACGGCTCCCGCGCCACCACCGAACCGCCCCGCACCAGCTCCACCAGCAGCTCCCGCCCCGCCAGCTCCTCCGGTACCGCCCCGGTCCCGATCACCTCGGCCTCGGCCACCCCGTGCTCGTCGACCCGGCGCGCCGCCCACTTGCGACCCCCCACCGACGACTTCGCCCCCAGCGACTTCTTCGCCACCGGCACCAGCGGAGCATCC
The DNA here is from genome assembly GCF_042750035.1 of Streptomyces sp. NPDC059452. Classification (NCBI taxonomy): domain Bacteria; kingdom Bacillati; phylum Actinomycetota; class Actinomycetes; order Kitasatosporales; family Streptomycetaceae; genus Streptomyces; species Streptomyces sp. NPDC059452. Next base: position 134,861 of record NZ_JBHYVE010000020.1, on the reverse strand, counting down.
GGCTCCGCCGATCCGGCCCGGGCCACCAGCTTGTAGACCATCGAGCACGTGGGGTGCCCGCTCCCGGTGACGAGCTGGGTGCCGACCCCGTACGCGTCCACCGGCGCGGCCGCCAGCGAGGCGATCGCGTACTCGTCCAGGTCCGAGGTCACCACGATCTTCGTGCCCGTCGCCCCCAGCTCGTCCAGCTGCTGCCGCACCCGGTGCGCGACCAGCAGCAGGTCCCCGGAGTCGATCCGTACGGCCCCGAGCCCGGGCCCCGCGATCTCCACCGCCGCCCGCACCGCCTCGGCCACGTCGTACGTGTCGACCAGCAGCGTCGTCCCCCGCCCCAGCGAGTCCACCTGCGCCCGGAACGCGTCCCGCTCCGTGTCGTGCAGCAGGGTGAAGGCGTGCGCGCTGGTGCCCACGGTCGGGATCGCGTACCGGAACCCGGCCGCCAGGTCGGAGGTCGCGTCGAACCCGCCGACGTACGCCGCGCGCGCCGAGGCCACCGCCGACAGCTCGTGCGTCCGGCGCGCCCCCATCTCGATCAGCCTGCGCCCCCCGGCCGCGGCCGACATCCGCGAGGCGGCGGCCGCGATCGCGGAGTCGTGGTTGAGGATCGAGAGGATCACCGTCTCCAGCAGCACGCACTCGGCGAAGGACCCCTCCACCCGCAGGACGGGCGAGCCCGGGAAGTACACCTCGCCCTCCGGGTAGCCCCAGATGTCCCCGCCGAAGCGGTAGTCGGCCAGCCATTCGAGGGTCGGCTCGTCCACGATGTCCTGCTGGCGCAGGAAGCCGATCATCTCGTCGTCGAAGTGGAAGTTCTCCACCGCGTCCAGCACCCGCCCGGTGCCCGCGACGACTCCGTAGCGCCGCCCCTCGGGCAGCCGGCGGGTGAACGCCTCGAAGACGGAGTGCCGGCCGGCGGTGCCCGCCTTGAGGGCCGCCTGCACCATGGTCAGCTCGTACTGGTCGGTAAAGAGCGCGGTCGACGGAACGCCGACCCGTCGCCCGAGGTCCGCTGAGTTCATGGCTGGGATGCTACCCCCTATTCGTCAGAGTGACGAGATGTGGGGTCCGTTTGTGCGCCGGGCCCGCCCGGGTGGCAGCATGGGACAGGTGAGCGTTGCTACCCCCGTAGAGATCGAACGTCCTGATTCGGCCGAGGAGACCTTCGCGGTCCCCGAGCCGGACGTCCCGTGGGTGACGCTCGTCCACAACGACCCGGTCAATCTCATGAGCTATGTGACCTATGTCTTCCAGGCCTACTTCGGCTACCCGAAGGACAAGGCGCACAAGCTCATGCTCGACGTGCACCAGAAGGGCCGCGCCGTCGTCTCCAGCGGGAGCCGCGAGGAGATGGAGCGCGACGTCCAGGCCATGCACGGTTACGGGCTGTGGGCCACCCTCACCCAGGACCGCAACTAGCAACCCCCTCAGCGCCCCTGCCCCGTTCGACCCACCATCGGAGAATCCATGGCCGGCCATTTCGAGGCCACCCCGGGCGGCGGCGCGGCCGTCGCGCTCGACGAGGTCGAGATCTCGATCCTGCGCTCCCTCGCCGTGCAGCTGCTCGAACTGATCGGCCCGGGCGACACGCCCGCCGACGGCGAGGACCCGCTCGCCGCGCTCTTCGCGGAGGGCCCCAGCAAGCCGCCCTCCGACCCGGCCCTGGCCCGGCTCTTCCCGGACGCGTACGGGGGTCCCGACGGGGCCGCCCCCGAGGAGAAGTCCGAGGAGGAGCTGCGGGAGCTGTCCGCCGAGTTCCGCCGCTTCACCGAGAACGACCTGCGCTCCCGCAAGCGCGAGGACGCCCTCACCGTCGTACGGACCCTCGACTCCCTCGCCTCCGCCGGGGACGGCGGAGCCGTGCTCACCCTCACCGCCGTGGAGTGCCGCTCCTGGCTCGGCTCGCTCAACGATCTGCGACTCACCATCGGCACCCGGCTGGAGGTCTCCGACGAGGACGAGGGCGAGGACGGCTCGCTCTACCGGCTCCCCGACAGCGACCCGCGCAAGCCCATGGTGATGGCCTATCTCTGGCTCGGCGCGCTCCAGGAAACGCTCGTCGAAACACTGATGCCGTAATCGGCGCCGCCAGCGCCCCGCGCCACCCTCCGCGCGTACTCCGTTCGCTCAACGGACGCTCAGATCCGGGTAATGATCCTGCCAAGTCATAGGCGGCATTCGCTCTGGATGGAGTTCCTTGTCCCCTTTTGCCTGTGGGATGCGCCACAGAATGTCCCATGGTGTCCTGTGACGGCCGTGATAAATCTTCACGATCGCCCGGGGACGCCACCCCTGTTCCCGGGGTCGCCACAGCCGGCCGAACGCCGGCGGCACTCCATCCATATCCGGGGGGATCAGGACCTGATCCGCAGCCTGTACGGCGCGGATCGGCGTGGAGAAAGGCGCATCACACATGACATCGGCTCAGGTCGACGAGGGACAGGCCGACAGCGGAAGGCCCGGCACGGACACCGGGGAGGACGCGACCGGTGGCGAGGGGTACCAGCGCGGTCTGGGAGCCCGTCAGATCCAGATGATCGCCATCGGCGGAGCCATCGGCACCGGGCTCTTCCTCGGCGCGGGCAAAGCGATCGACCGGGCCGGACCCAGCCTCATCCTGGCCTATTGCCTCGCGGGCCTGGTCATCTTCTTCATCATGCGGGCCCTGGGCGAACTCCTCATGTACCGCCCGGTCTCCGGCTCCTTCTCGGAGTACGCCCGGGAATTCATCGGCCCCTTCTTCGGATTCGTGACCGGCTGGACGTACTGGCTGTTCTGGGTCGTCACCGGAATCACCGAAGTCACCGCCGCCGCCACCTATATGACGTACTGGTGGGACATTCCGCAGTGGCTGTCCGCACTCGTCTTCACCGTCATTCTGTACGGCGCCAACCTGATCTCCGTGAAGCTCTTCGGTGAGCTGGAGTTCTGGTTCTCCATGGTCAAGGTCACCGCGATCGTCGGCATGATCCTCATCTGTGCCGGCGTCCTGACCATCGGCTTCTCGGACGCGGGTGACACCGCGACCGTCTCCAACCTCTGGAACGACGGCGGGTTCTTCCCCAACGGCATCAGCGGCATGCTGATGACGCTCCAGATCGTCATGTTCGCCTTCCTCGCCGTCGAACTCGTCGGCGTCACCGCCGGGGAGTCCAAGGACCCCAAGACCGTCCTGCCCAAGGCCATCAACACCGTGCCGTGGCGCATCGCCGTCTTCTACGTCGGCGCGCTGATCATGATCCTGTCGGTCGTGCCCTGGTCCACCTTCAAGCCGGGCGTATCGCCGTTCGTGAAGGCCTTCGAGGAGATGGGCCTCGGCATCGGCGCCGCCATCGTCAACTTCGTCGTCCTGACCGCCGCGCTCTCCTCCTGCAACTCCGGCATGTACTCCACCGGCCGTATGCTCCGCGACCTGGCCATGAACGGACAGGGCCCGCGCGCCTTCACCAAGCTGACGAAGAACGGCCTGCCGCTCGTCGGTACGACCTTCTCCGCCGCCCTGATGCTGGTCGGCGTCTGGATCAACTACCAGTGGCCGGGCGAGGCGTTCCACTACGTCGTCTCCTTCGCGACGATCTCCGGCATGTGGGCCTGGATCATGATCCTGATCAGCCAGATCCGCTACCGCCGCCTCGCCGACGCGGGCATGCTGCCGCACTCCTCGTTCAAGGCCCCGGGCGCCCCGTACACCAGCTGGTTCGCGCTCGCCTTCATCGGTCTGGTCATCGTGATGATGGCGATCGACGCGGAGGCCAGGATCTCGCTGTACTGCGCCCCGCTCTGGGCGCTCGCCCTCGGCGTCTCCTACCTGGTGCTCAAGTCGCGCAACCCGGAGAACACCGCCTTCGCCAAGCGCTGACCCCGGCTCGGCCAAGCACCGAACCCGCCTTGGCCAAGCCTCGACCCCGGGGTGGGCCCGTCGACCACGGGCCTCCCCCTCCGACCCCGAGGGCGGGCCCGTCGACCACGGGCCCACGACCGGCCCTCCTCCCGGACGCCCCGGCCGCCTCCCCCTCCCCCCACGGCCCGGGCGTCCACCATGCGGCCCTCTCCGTACCACCCACCGGTACGCGGAGGGCCGCATGCCTATCCTGGGCGCCATGCTGACCATCACCCAGGCGCTCCACGACCAGATCGTCGCCCACTCCCGCGCCGACCACCCCGACGAGGCGTGCGGAGTGGTGGCGGGACCGGCCGGGACGGGGCGCCCCGAGCGCTTCATCCCGATGCTCAACGCCGCCCGCTCGCCCACGTTCTACGAGTTCGACTCCGGCGACCTCCTCAAGCTGTACCGCGAGATGGACGACCGCGACGAGGAGCCCGTGATCATCTACCACTCGCACACGGCGACCGAGGCCTACCCCTCCCGCACCGACGTGACGTACGCCAACGAGCCCGGCGCCCACTACGTCCTGGTCTCCACCGCCGACACCGACGGCGCGGGCCCCTTCCAGTTCCGCTCGTACCGCATCGTGGACGGCGAGATCACCGAGGAAGACGTGCAGGTCGTCGAGGCGTACTGAGCGGCAGCGCTTCTCCCCGGGGGCCCCGCCGACCCTCCGGATCGGTCTGGCACACTGCACCCCAGACCCGAACACAAGGCAGCGGGAACCAGGAAGCCGGTGCGAATCCGGCACGGTCCCGCCACTGTGACCGGGCCCCCTCCCGTACGGACCGACGTACCGGAGGCGGCCCGGAAGCCAGGAACTGGCCCGCTGCCTTCCCGCATCGACCAGGGGACGCGGAAATCCCCCGGAGAGGCCCCGCCATGCCCCGGCGCACCCCCGCGCTCATAGCCGCCGCCGTGCTGCTCCCGCTCGCCCTCACCGCCTGCTCCGCCTCGGAGACCTCCACCGACGCCAAGGGCAGGTCCGAGGCCTCGGCGAAGAGCGACGGCTTCCCGTACACCGTCACCAACTGCGGTGTCACCAGCACCTTCAAGGCCCCGCCCAAGCGCGTGGTGACCATGAACCAGCACGTCACCGAGATCATGCTGGAGCTGGGCCTCGCCAAGTCCCTCGTCGGCACCGCCTACCTCGACGACAAGGTCCTGCCGAAGTACGAGAAGGACTACGCGTCCGTCCCGGTCATCGCCAAGGAGTACCCCTCCTACGAGCAGGTCCTCGCCACCAACCCGGACTTCGTCTACGGCGGCTACGCCAGCGCGTTCGCCGCGGGCGACGGCCGCAGCCGCGAGGCGCTGAAGAAGTCCGGCATCGAGAGCCGGCTCAACACCGAGAGCTGTGCCAAGGCCGACACCCCGATGGAGACCTTGTACGAGGAGGTCCGCGAGGTCGGCCGCACCTTCGGCATCGCCGACCGCGCCGAGGCGTGGATCAAGCAGGCGAAGGCCGACAACGCCGCGACGGCCGAGAAGCTCAAGGACCTCAAGCCCCTCCCCGTCTTCGTCTACGACAGCGGCGACAAGACCGCGTTCACCGCGGGCGGCAAGGGCATCGGCAACGAGCTCATCAAGCGGGCCGGCGGCACCAACATCTTCGCCGACCTCGACAAGTCCTTCGGGGACGCCTCCTGGGAGAACGTCGTCGCCCGCAAGCCCGAGGCGATCGTGATCTACGACTACGGCGCCACCACCGTCGCCCAGAAGAAGAAGCGCCTCCTCACCGACCCGGCCCTCGCCGACGTCCCCGCGATCAAGAACAAGCGCTTCGCGGTCATGCCCCTGTCGGACGTGGTCCTCGGTGTCCGCGTCCCCGCCGCCGTCGACAAGCTCGCGGCCCAGCTCCACCCGGCGGCCACCACCCCGTGACCTGCCGCGCCCCCGCACCCCGGCGGCTGCTGCGCTACACCCTGGTGGTCGGCGTCCTCGCCGTACTCCTCGCAGTCGCCGTGGTCGCCGCCCTCGCCCTCGGCTCCGTACGCATCCCGCCCGGCCAGGTGATCGACATCCTGACCGGGCGGGCGGAGGCGAGCCCGTTCCGCACGATCGTCCTCGACGTGCGGCTGCCCCGGGTCCTGCTCGGCGTCGTCGTCGGCGCTGGACTGGCCGTCATCGGCACGGTCCTCCAGGCCCTCGTACGCAACCAGCTCGCCGACCCGTTTCTGCTCGGTGTCTCCTCCGGCGCCTCCACGGGCGCGGTCATCGTCATCGTCCTCGGCATCGGCGCGTCCCTCGCCACCACCGTCACGATCCCGGCCGCCGCCTTCGCCGGAGCGCTGCTCTCGCTGCTGCTCGTCTACACCCTGGCGCGCGGCGGAGGCGGCCTCACCACCAACCGGCTCGTCCTCGCCGGGGTCGCCGTCTCCTACATCCTCTCCGCCCTGACCAGCCTGATCCTGGTCACCTCCGCCCGCGCCGACCACCTCCAGGAAGTCCTGTACTGGACCCTCGGCGGCCTCGGCGCGGCCCGCTGGGACATGCTCGCGCTCCCCGCGATCGCGCTCGTCGCCGGTACGGCCGTACTCCTGACCCTGGCCCGCCCCCTCGACCTGCTCCTGGTGGGGGAGGAGGGCGCGACCGTGCTGGGCCTGGACACCGCCCGCTTCCGGGCCGCCGTCTTCGTCCTCGCCTCGCTGATGACCGGGGCGCTCGTCGCGTACAGCGGGGCGATCGGCTTCGTCGGGCTGATGGTCCCGCATATGGCCCGGATGGCGGTGGGCGCCTCGCACCGCGCGCTCCTCCCGGTCGTCGCGCTCGGCGGGGCGGTGTTCCTGGTCCTCGCCGACCTGGCCGCCCGGACGCTCGCGGCCCCGCAGGACATCCCGGTCGGCGTGCTCACGGCCCTGACCGGCGGCCCGTTCTTCCTGTGGATGCTGCGGCGCAGGCCGGAGGGGGCGCCGGCATGAGCACCGTACGATCCGCGCCTCCGGCCGGGGGAGCACCCGTATGACGACCGTACGTACGGCTGAGGGAGCGCCCCGCATGAAGACACCACTCCCCGAGGGAGCCCGCCCGTGACCACCCTGCGCACCGAGGCACTCTCGTACGGAACGGGCGAGGGCCGCCACCTCGTCGACGGCGTCGACCTCACCGCCGCCGACGGCGAGACGGTCGGCCTGGTCGGCCCCAACGGCAGCGGCAAGACCACCCTCCTGCGCTGCGTCTACGGCACCCTGCGCCCCACCCACGGCCGGGTCCTCCTGGACGGCGACGACCTCGCCACCCTCCCCGTGAAGGCCCGCGCCCAGCGCATCGCCACCGTCCCCCAGGACAGCCACGCCGGGTTCGAGCTCACCGTCGGCCAGGTCGTCGCGATGGGCCGCGCCCCGCACAAGCGGTTCTGGGAGGCGGACAACGCCGCCGACACCGCCCTCGTCACCGACGCCCTGAAGCGGGTCGGGATCGCCGCACTCGAACCCCGTACGTTCTCCTCCCTCTCCGGCGGCGAACGCCAGCGGGCCCTGGTCGCCCGCGCCCTGGTCCAGCAGCCCTCGCTGGTCGTCCTGGACGAGCCGACCAACCACCTGGACATCCGCTACCAGCTGGAGATCCTCTCCCTGATCCGCGAGCTGGGCACCACCAACCTCCTCGCCCTGCACGACCTCAACCTCGCCGCGTACTACTGCGACCGGATCTACGTCCTCAAGGACGGCCGGGTCGTCGCCTCCGGCACCCCGGAGGAGGTCCTCACGGCGGAGCTGCTGGGCGAGGTGTACGGCGTCGCCGCCGAGGTCAGCACCCACCCGAAGACGGGCGCCCCCACGGTGATCTACCTCCCGGAGGGGTCCGGACGCCCCACCTTGTCCACATAGCGGTCGCTCACCATCCACCATGTGGGATCACACTCGGGTTTCCGGACCGGGAATCGATACGATGCCCGCATGGTTCCCCATGACGTGAGCAACAGGACGCCGGGCACGCTGCTCGTCGCGCGGCTGCACGTCGACCTGTGCAGGCTCAAGAGCGCGATCTGTCCCCCGCCCGCAGCCTGCCCGTGAGCCGCACGGCCTGAGCGACGGCCCACGCGCCACCCATCTGCTCCACCCCCCGCGCGGGGGAAGAAACGCGCGCCCCACGCCACCACCTCCCCGCTTTCGACAGGAGCCCACGCCATGGCCATCGAGGTCCGCATCCCGACCATCCTCCGCACCTACACCGACGGCGCCAAGGCCGTCGAAGGCAACGGGGACACCCTCGCCGACCTCTTCGCCGACCTGGAGAGCCGCCACACCGGCATCCGTGAGCGACTTGTCGACGGCGCGAACGGCGATCAGCTCCGCCGCTTCGTGAACGTCTACCTGAACGACGAGGACGTCCGCTTCCTCGACGGCATCTCCACCAAGCTCAGCGACGGCGACAACGTCACCATCCTCCCGGCCGTCGCCGGCGGCATGCGCTGATGCGGTACGACTCCCCGCTGGCGGCCGTGGGGAACACTCCCCTCGTCCGCCTCCCGCGGCTGTCCCCGTCCGAGGACGTCCGCATCTGGGCCAAGCTGGAGGACCGCAACCCCACCGGCTCGATCAAGGACCGCCCCGCGCTCCACATGGTCGAACAGGCGGAGAAGGACGGCCGGCTCACCCCCGGATGCACCATCCTGGAGCCCACCAGCGGCAACACCGGCATCTCGCTCGCCATGGCGGCCAAGCTCAAGGGCTACCGCATCGTCTGCGTGATGCCGGAGAACACCTCGCAGGAGCGGCGCGACCTGCTCGCCATGTGGGGCGCCGAGATCATCTCCTCCCCGGCGGCGGGCGGCTCCAACACGGCTGTCCGCGTCGCGAAGGAACTCAGCGCGGAGCACCCGGACTGGGTGATGCTCTACCAGTACGGCAACCCGGACAACGCGGGCGCCCACTACGCCACCACCGGACCGGAGATCCTCACCGACCTCCCGTCCATCACGCACTTCGTCGCGGGCCTCGGCACCACCGGCACCCTGATGGGCGTCGGCCGCTACCTCCGCGAGAACCGCCCCGGCATCCGGATCGTCGCCGCCGAACCGCGCTACGACGACCTGGTCTACGGTCTCCGCAACCTCGACGAGGGCTTCGTCCCCGAGCTCTACGACGCCTCGGTCCTCACCACCCGCTTCTCGGTCGGCTCGGCCGACGCGGTCACCCGCACCCGCGAACTCCTCCAGCAGGAGGGCATCTTCGCGGGCGTCTCCACCGGGGCCGCGCTCCACGCGGCGATCGGCGTGGGGAAGAAGGCGGTCAAGGCGGGGGAGAGCGCGGACATCGTCTTCGTGGTGGCGGACGGCGGCTGGAAGTACCTGTCGACGGGCGTCTACACGGCCGAGACGACGGAAGCGGCCATCGAAACGCTGCAGGGCCAGCTCTGGGCGTGAGCCCCGAATTCCGGGCTCAGACCCTGGTCGACTCCGGCTCACGCCTTGGCCGACTCTGGGCTCACGCCCTGGTCGGCTCCGGGCTCAGGCCCTGCTTGTGTCCCGTCCGGGCATGTTCCAGCCCGTCCGGCGTTTGAGGACATCCTTCCCCCGGTCCGGGAAGCGCCGACTCAGCCCGTCCGCACCATCTCAGCCCCTCCGGCGCTTGAGGAGCGGGGTCCGGGGCGGAGCCCCGAAATCAGGGCCCCGCCCCCAACCCCCGCACCCGCTCCCAAAGCTCCGCATCCACGGCCCCCACCCTCCGCCGGAACCCCCCGATCCGCACCTCCCGCAGCTCATCCGTCTCCAGGAAGCTCTGCCGCCCCCGCTGATCGCCCACCGTCCCCGCGGGCAGCGCGATCACCCCGGTCCGCTCCTCGTGATGCTTGCTGGTGATCTTGGCGACGAGCGCCGTGCGCCCCCGGCCCCGCCCCCGTACGGAGAGGACCAGGCACGGCCGGTCCTTGGACCCGGGCCCGTCCTCGTACGGCACATCGGCCCACCACACCTCACCCGCCCGCGGCGTACGCCCGTCCCCGCGCCCCGCCGGGCCCGAAGGCACCGACGGCCGTGACGGCGGCCGGGTCGTCCCCTCCGGCTGCCGGGGCCGCCGCGACCGGGGCCCCCGGTCCGAGCGGCCCCGCCCGTCCACCACCGCGGCGACGAGGGCCAGCAGAACCATGGCGACCAGCGCCACCCACCAGAACGTGTCCATCCCCCGACCGTACCGGCGCCGGGGACGGCACCACCCCGCCCGCCCGCCGCGGCCCGGACCCCGCGGCGCGCCCGGCCCCCACCGTGGGCGCGCTTCCATCGAACCGGTGACAGAGCAGGTGAGTTGCCCCACAACGGCAGGCGGCAGAGGAGCGACGCGGAGTTTCGCGCCTTACGCTCGACAAACCGCAAAACGTTCCGGCAGGAACGGCACGACTCCTCCCGCACGGCTCCTCCCGCACGATCCCTTCCGCACGAACCCTCCCCGTTCCCACGTCTCGGAGGTTCACGCTCCATGAAGCTCACCGTCGTCGGCTGCTCCGGCTCGTTCCCGTCCCCGGGTTCGGCATGCTCGAGCTACCTCGTAGAGGCCGACGGCTTCCGGCTGCTCCTCGACATGGGCAACGGCGCCCTCGGCGAGCTGCAGCGCCACGTCGGTCTCTACGACCTCGACGCGATCTTCCTCAGCCACCTCCACGCCGACCACTGCATCGACATGTGCGCGTACTTCGTCGTGCGCTACTACCGCCACGACGGCGCCCGCCCCGTCCCCCTCCCGGTCTACGGCCCCGAGGGCACCGAGCAGCGGCTGACCGCCGCCCACGGCGACACCCCCTCAGACCGGGCGATGAGCGAGGTCTTCGACTTCCACACCCTCAAGTCGGGGTCCTTCGAGATCGGCCCCTTCTCCGTCCGTACGGAGAAGCTCCGCCACCCCGTCGACACCTTCGGCATCCGGATCGAGCACGGCGGCTCCACCCTCGCCTACTCCGGTGACACGGGGACCTGCGACGCCCTGGAGGAGCTGGCCCGGGACGCGGACCTGTTCCTCTGCGAGGCGTCGTTCGTCGACGGCAAGGAAGACATCCCCGACCTGCACCTGAACGGCCGGGAGGCCGGTGAGGCCGCCGCCCGCGCGGGCGCCCGCCGACTCGTCCTGACCCACATCCCGCCGTGGACCGACGAGGACCGCAACCTCGCGGACGCGCGGACGGCCTACCCGGGACCGGTGGAACTGGCCGCGCCGGGAGCGGTGTACGAGGTCTGAGGAAGCGGTGTACGAGCTCCGGTAAACCGGCTGCCGGGCCGGTGCCCGCTCTGCGAGACTCCCGGGATGATCACGACCAGACTCGCCCGTGAGGGCGACCTCGACGGCTTCCTGTCCCTCGCGTCCCAGGTCGAGCACTGGTTCGGGCCGATGGTGGCGGAGCCGGGTTTCCACCGGGCGGTGGACGACCACATCCGTGACGGGGCGGCCCTGGTCGCCGAGTCCGCCACCGGTACCGGAATCGTCGGCGGCCTGCTGTTCGGCGCCGCCCCGCCCACGTACCACGTCCACTGGCTCGTCACCTCCGAGCGCTGCCGGGGCGAGGGTGTGGGCCGCCTGCTGATGGCGGACGCGATGGGCCGGTACGTCACCGGGCCGGGCACCGTCGAGGTGGTCACCTTCGGGCCCGGCCACCCCGGGGCCGTGGAGAGCGGAGCCCGTACCTTCTACGAGAAGCTCGGCTTCCGGCCGGGGGAGCCCGCCGAACCGGGACCGGAGGGCGGGCCCCGGCAGATCTACCGGCTGCCCGTCCCGGAGGCCGGGCCGCGAGCGTAGGGCGCTCCACCGCCTGCGGACACGGCGAGACCCCGCCTTCCAACAGGAGGGCGGGGTCTCGTACGTACGTACCGTAGGTGCGGCGGAGGCTACTTCGCCTCGGCCTTCTGCAGCTCGGCGAGCTCCTCGTCCGACTCCCGGCCCGGGGTCGGGAGGTTGAACTTGGTGATCGCGAAGCGGAAGACCGTGTAGTAGATCGCCGCGAAGCCGAGGCCGACCAGGACCAGCAGCCAGGGCTTCGACGCGATGCCGAGGTTCAGCAGGAAGTCGACCAGACCGGCGGAGAAGCCGAAGCCGTCCTTGATGCCGAGTGCCCAGGTCAGGGCCATCGACACACCGGTCAGCACCGCGTGGATCGCGTACAGCACCGGGGCGATGAACATGAACGTGAACTCGATCGGCTCGGTCACACCGGTGACGAACGAGGTCAGCGCGAGCGAGAACATCATGCCGCCGACGACCTTGCGGCGCTCGGGGCGGGCGCAGTGGACGATCGCGAGGCAGGCCGCCGGGAGGGCGAACATCATGATCGGGAAGAAGCCGGTCATGAACTGTCCGGCGTTCGGGTCACCGGCCAGGAAGCGGGCGATGTCACCGTGGGCGCCGTTGTACTCGCCCGCCTGGAACCACGGGAAGGAGTTCAGCAGGTGGTGCATGCCGACCGGGATCAGCGCACGGTTGGCGACACCGAAGACGCCCGCGCCGACCGCGCCGGAGCCGACGAGCCACTCACCGAGGTTGTGCAGACCGGCGCCGAGGACCGGCCAGATCAGACCGAAGGCGATACCGATGACCAGACCCGCGAAGGCGGAGAGGATCGGGACCAGACGGCGGCCGCTGAAGAAGCCCGCCCAGTCGGGAAGCTTGGTCCGGTAGAACTTCTGGTACAGCAGGGCCACGACTATGCCCATCACGACACCGCCGAGGACACCGGCGTTGACGGGGGCGTCGCTCATCACGATCTTGCCGTCGGCCACGCTCGCGACCTGGGGCAGGTTGCTGTCCGTGAAGGTGGCCAGCACCTTCTGGAAGACGAGGTAGCCGGTGACGGCGGCCAGGGCGGTCGAGCCGTCCGACTTCTTCGCGAAGCCGATGGCGATGCCGACGGCGAACAGCAGCGGCATGTTGTCGAGGATCGCGCCACCGCCCGCGGCCATGTAGCCGGCGAGCTTGGTGATGAAGGTCGGGAACGACTCGCGGCCCAGCATGTCGCCGTTGCCGAGGCGGACCAGGAGTGCGGCGGCCGGCAGTACGGCGACCGGCAGCATGAGGCTGCGGCCGATGCGCTGCATGACGGCCATCACGCCGGCGCCCTTCTTCTTCTCGGCCGCGGGTGCGGTCTCAGCCGTGGTCATCAACTTCCTCCATGGGGCACGGTGCCGCCCGGGTCATTGATGCGGGGAGGCGGCGACTCGACAGACGCGGCAGACAGCCGTGGTCTGGACCACTCAGTGGTGTAGACCAGTTTTAGCACGGTGAGGGTTAGATAAGGAACCTTCAATTCCCTTCTGATTCGCGGTAGCAGAGCCAGCACGTTCGGTGACATGACGAAGGCCCCCGGACCAGGTGGTCCGAGGGCCTTGCGCGGCCGGGGGAAACCCCCGTTGGCCTGCTACTTCGTGAGGTTCTTCTCGATCTCCCTCTCGATCTCCTCCGGTTCCCGGCCCGGCGTCTTGAGGTCGAACAGGGTGATCGCGAAGCGGAAGACCACGTAGTAGATCACCGCGAAGCACGCGCCGATCGGGATGATCAGCCAGGGTTTCGTATCGAGATGCCAGTTGACGACGTAGTCGATCAACCCGGCCGAGAAGCTGAACCCGGCATGCACCCCCAGCAGCCAGGTGATGCCCATCGACGCCCCGGTGAGCACCGCGTGGACGCCGTACAGCAGCGGTGCGACGAACATGAACGAGAACTCGATCGGCTCGGTCACGCCCGTGACGAACGAGGTCAGCGCCACCGACACCATCAGGCCGCCCACTTCCTTGCGGCGCTCGGGTCGGGCGGTGTGGGTGATGGCCAGGGCGGCGGCGGGCAGGCCGAACATCATGATCGGGAAGAAGCCCGAGGTGAACTGCCCGGCCGACGGGTCCTGGGCGAAGAACCGGGAGATGTCGCCCTGTACGGTCTGGCCGTCGGCGCCCACGAACTCGCCCGCCTGGAACCAGAAGAACGTGTTCAGGAACTGGTGCATACCGATCGGGATCAGCAGCCGGTTCGCGAAGCCGAAGATCGCCGCGCCCCACGAGCCGAGGTTGATCAGCCGCTCGGAGAACCAGGTCAGCCCGTCACCCACCGGCTGCCACAGGAGCCCGAACACCACGCCCAGGATCACGCAGAGGAAGGCCATCAGGATCGGCACCAGGCGGCGGCCGTTGAAGAAGCCCAGCCAGTCCACCAGCTTGGTGCGGTGGTAGCGCTGCCAGACCACGGCGGTCAGCAGGCCGATCAGGATGCCGCCGAGCACGCCGGGGTTCTGCGGCTCCCCGGCGGGCAGCTCGTCCGTCACCGTGCCGTCCATGGGGAACGCCGCGAGGACGCCCCGGTAGACCAGGAAGCCCACCACGGCCGCCAGTGCGGTGGAGCCGTCCGCCTTCTTCGCGAAGCCGATGGCGACGCCGATGCAGAAGAGCAGGGGCAGGCCGAGCTTGCCGTCGAGGATCGCGGTGCCGCCGTTGAACAGGACCGAGGCGGTCTTCTCCCAGAAGGCGCCGTGCAGATAGGAGCTGAACAGGTTCCCGAGGCTGACCAGCAGGCCCGCCGCCGGAAGGACGGCCACCGGGAGCTGGAGGCTGCGGCCGACCTTCTGCAAGCCCTGGACCGGCCCGTTCCACCATTTTGGCTGCGGTGCCGCAGCGGCGCTCGAACTCATCGGCATCCTTCCGGAACAAGCCTCGTTTGGCGGTCGTCGGAAACTGGTGTAGACCAGTTGCGTCACGGTCCGGGGCCCGCCCCGAAGTCAGGGCACCGGTGATCGTTATCTTTGGTGATAGTCCGGTTACCCGCCCGCGAAGTTGGGCCAACCGTGCGTTACCGTGACGAAACGGACCCGCAGCGGGCGGCCCGTCCGCACGCGAACACCAGGGAGAAGGCATGGCCACCAAGGCTGAGAAGATCGTCGCCGGGCTCGGCGGCATCGAGAACATCGACGAGATCGAAGGCTGCATCACCCGCCTCCGTACCGAGGTCCACGACGCCAGCAAGGTCGACGAGGCCGCCCTGAAGGCCGCCGGCGCCCACGGCGTCGTCAAGATGGGCACCGCGATCCAGGTCGTCATCGGCACCGACGCGGACCCCATCGCCGCCGACATCGAAGACATGATGTGACCGGCTGACCCTCCCCGCCGGACACCGCAGGCCCCTTGGGGCTCGCACCCGCAGGCCCTCAGGGCCCGCACCCGCAGGCCCCCTGGGGCTCGCACCCGCAGGCCCCGCACTTCATCGGTGCCGGGGCCTGCGCCGCACCCGAACGGAGCCACCCCCGCCAACGGATAAAGTCGGCCCCATGTCTCGCATCGACGGCCGCACCCCCGAACAGCTCCGCCCCGTCACCATCGAACGCGGCTGGAGCAAGCACGCCGAGGGCTCAGTCCTCATCTCCTTCGGCGACACCAAAGTCTTCTGCACCGCCTCCGTCACCGAAGGCGTCCCGCGCTGGCGCAAGGGCAGTGGCGAAGGCTGGGTCACCGCCGAGTACTCCATGCTGCCCCGCTCCACCAACACCCGCGGCGACCGCGAAGCCGTACGCGGCAAGATCGGTGGACGCACGCACGAGATCAGCCGTCTGATCGGCCGTTCGCTGCGCGCGGTCATCGACTACAAGGCCCTCGGCGAGAACACCATCGTCCTGGACTGCGATGTCCTCCAGGCCGACGGAGGCACCCGTACGGCCGCCATCACCGGGGCGTACGTGGCCCTCGCCGACGCCGTCGTCTGGGCCCAGGGCAAGAAGATCGTCAAGGCCGGACGCAAGCCGCTCACCGACACCGTCGCCGCGATCAGCGTCGGCATCGTCGACGGCACCCCGCTGCTCGACCTCTGCTACGAGGAGGACGTCCGCGCCGAGACCGACATGAACGTCGTCTGCACCGGGGACGGCCGCTTCGTCGAGGTCCAGGGCACCGCCGAAGGCGCCCCCTTCGACCGCAAGGAGCTGGGCTCGCTCCTGGACCTGGCCACCGCGGGCTGCGTCGACCTCGCCACGCTCCAGCGTGACGCACTCGCCACCACGCAGAACGCGTAACGGCTTACCCTCCCCGGGTAAAGAAGCAACCGAACAAGCACGCCACAGCGTCGTTACGAGCACGGGCGCACGGGTCGAACCGTGCGCCCGTCCGCGTACCGATCCCCGGGGAGGGACCCGCACCATGGCTTCGCGCCGCCACCAACGCCTCGCACTCGCCACCGTCGCCACCCTGCTGACGCTGACCACGGCCGTGGGCTGCGCCGGACTCGACAAGGCGCTCGACTGCGTCCGCACCGCCGACGCGATCGCCACCAGCGTCGGCAACCTCCAGCGGGCGGTCTCCAGCGCCTCCGAGGACATCACCCAGGCCTCCGAAGCCCTGGACGAGATCGACCGCGAGCTCAAGAACCTCGGCGACACCACGGACAACGCCGACCTCTCCAAGGCCATCGACGACCTCAAGGAGGGCGTCACCAACGTGCGCGACTCCATCGAGAGCGGCGACGCGACCCCCGACATCAGCCCGGTGACGGACGCGGCGACGGAGATCGGCAAGGTCTGCACGCCGTAGGAACGACGGGGCGAGTACGGGTACGAGCACGGCTACGGGGACGGGCACAAGTACGGGTACGAGCACGGCTACGGGGACGGGCGCGGGTGCGACGGGTCCGGGTGCCGGTCCACGGCCTGCCCCGCCCCGGCGATAATCGGTGCATGAAGCGCCTGATCCTCGCCACCCGCAACGCCGGGAAAATCACCGAACTGCACGCCATCCTCGCCGACGCGGGACTCGACTACGACCTCGTCGGCGCGGACGCGTACCCGGACATCCCCGACGTCAAGGAGACCGGCGTCACCTTCGCCGAGAACGCGCTCCTCAAGGCCCACGCCCTGGCCCGGGCGACCGGCCTCCCGGCGATCGCCGACGACTCCGGCCTCTGCGTCGACGTCCTCAACGGCGCCCCCGGCATCTTCTCGGCCCGCTGGTCCGGCACCCACGGCGACGACGAGGCCAACCTCAACCTGCTCCTGGCCCAGCTCGGCGACATCGCGGACGACCACCGCGCCGCCCACTTCGCCTGCGCCGCCGCCCTCTCCCTCCCCGACGGCACCGAACGCGTCGTCGAGGGCCACCTCCTGGGCACCCTCCGCCACACCCCGTCCGGCACGAACGGCTTCGGCTACGACCCGATCCTCCAGCCCGAGGGCGAGACCCGCACCTGCGCGGAGCTGACCCCGGCCGAGAAGAACGCGATCAGCCACCGCGGCAAGGCGTTCCGGGCGCTGGTGCCGGTGGTCCGGGAGCTGGTGGGCTGAGACGGCCACTTCGGACACCGAGAGGGGGGGGCCCCCGGCCGGCGGGGGCCCCCAGCGGTGGGGTGGGGGCCGGGGGGCGACAAAACCCCAAAGAACACGACCACCGCGGTCAGAAACCC